>PAXN01000024.1 GCA_002715005.1 Rhodospirillaceae bacterium | reverse complement strand
TGTCTTTGCGGCTGTCGTAGCAGCTGCCTTAGCAGCTGTTTTCGCGGCTGTCGTCGCAGCTGTCTTCGCGGCTGTCTTTGCAGCTGTCTTTGCAGCTGTTGTAGCCGCTGTCTTTGCGGCTGTCGTAGCAGCCGTCTTTGCGGCTGTCGTAGCAGCTGTCTTTGCGGCTGTCTTCGCGGCTGTTGTAGCCGCTGCCTTTGCAGCCGTCGTCGCGGCTGTCTTCGCGGCTGTTGTAGCCGCTGTCTTTGCAGCCGTCGTAGCAGCTGATTTTGCAACCCCCGGTTTTAACCCAGGCTTGCTCAAACGCCGCTTGCCTGAATTTAGACCCGCTTTAAGAGGTACTCGCAACCTAGTTCCGTCTGGCACACTCAATGTTTTTGTTAATGTTTTATTGGTTGAAGGTTTAACCTTATTTTCATTACCAGCACTGCGACGATCACCACGATTTTTACGAGGACCGCCTAATTTAGTAGTTGTTGAATCACTATTAATAACTTTTTTAGTGTTAGTCTCTTCAAGGTTTTTAGACTTGTTTTGTGGCACCGGTATTGCTGTCGACTTAATTGTTTTGTCGGACGGCTCCTCTTCCTTATTTTTGTCATTTTTTTCATCAGGATTAGGTTGTACCGCTTTAATGTTTCTCCCATTAGAATTAGCGTTCTTGGCAGTTAGTAAAGATTTAGCGTCCATTATGCTCGAAATTTGACGCGCACTGGATATTTCATTTTCTAATTTTTCAATCTCTTTTTGTGCAACAGCACTATTAGGCCCAGATACAAGTTCAGTAGTAGCTTTTTGTAATTTCTCGACTTTTTCATCTAACTCTTTTTTTGCCCCTTCAGCTGCCTTAGGAACGACAAAGGGATCAAGCGCCTCTATTTTATCTAATGTTTTTATTGTGTTAGAGCCAGAGCGAGTAGCTTTAACTAAACTTCCTATACCAAGGTTGACACGTCTACCACTTACACGATTCGTCACAATGGCTCGTCCAGAAATGACGCCTATTGTTGTTTCCAAACTACCTCCCAATTTCGATGGAAGATTCTTAATCAGAAGCTTAGTCCCGCGGATACCGATAGAGGCTACAGGCGTTTCAATAGTTATATTTTTGCGGCGTAATTTCCCTGATACATAATAAAATACACCCTCCCCAAGTTTGATAACCGATTTTCCATCCTTGGATACTGGATTATAAACCAACTCATTAACTGTTAGCCGCGAATTCCCCCCAAGAGTCAGAATGGTATCATCAACAAATTTAACAACTAATCCGCCATCAGTAACTGTTTCGAGCATCTCTCGCATCGAAATTCCATCGTTGTGGGCAATCTGCTTGCGAGTCTGGGCAGCCTCTAACTTACCATAGGCCATCACTTTGACCTCTAATGCCTTACCAACCTGACCCGCATAAGCGTCAAATGAGGTGTTGACAAAACATACACCAATCAGAATTGAGATTATTTTGCGCATACTGAAACGATGCTCCTATTATTACTGCAGCTGCAGTTTTCCTGGATTATAACATTACATAATGGGCAATTATAATACTAACTTGTTCAATCGTGATTATCCACCAGGGTAGTCAGACTTCAGCATGGAAGTGGTCAATAAGACTATCTTGACGAGTGATTTTGGGCTTTCGAAGTAAGACCTTGGTCTACTTACTCTACACCGCCAACCCTTCGCACGAAATCCTAAAGTCTTATCGTGTAGGAACTCTTGATATTTAGAATAAAGAGGGGAATTAGAGAGCCGAATGGACGTTAGAGTTACAGAGAGTTACAGTGAAACAGAGGTAATATTCGACCTCTGAAACCCACCCGCTGGAAACTACTCCACGGTAACGAAGTAACATTCATTGGATAATTAAACTTATCCTGTGTTACCCCGTTGATTTTTCTACCATTCTTCCCGTTGGGTAACATATAGTGAGGATGTGCGATAACTTATACGTGAAGAGATTTTGTGGGCCTACGTCAGCATAAGAGAAATTAACTGACATCCAAATGCATTAGGAGGTTGTTATGGACATCATTTTGATAATTTGCGCAGGGCTGGCTGTGGTTCTTTATATCTGGTATGCGAAAATAGTTTCACGACGGAATACAGCAGGAGAAGCATTATCCGGGATTGACGTACAGCTGACCAAACGGTCAGAGCTGGTTCCTAACATCCTGGCAATAGCGAAAAAATTCATGGAGCATGAGAAGGAACTTTTAGAAGAGGTGACGAAATTGCGTTCTAAAGCTACCGCGGGATATGACGCTTTAGATCCGAAACAAGTTGCCAAACACTTTGAGGATTCAGCTGCACTTGGTGCGCAAATGGGTAAGCTTATGATTTCCATGGAGGCATATCCGGACTTGAAGTCAGATAGTGCTATGGTTCAGGCTCAAAAAACATATAATGAAGTGGAAGCGCAGATCGCGGCTGCTCGTAGGTTTTATAACTCGGCTGTTTCTGACTTAAACAACTCAATAGAGATTTTCCCGGGTAATTTGTTAGCTCCGCTCGCAAATTCACGCGTCATGCCGTTTTACGAGGGTGATACTACTTCGCGAGAGCCAGTAGACGCAGCGAAATTATTGGGTTAGCTGCGACACATGATTTCTGGTGCGTTAAAATTTGACTTCGCTAACAAATGCTTTTTATTTCTTCTAAACATTCAAATATGGGAGAAGCGCGACCAATGTTTGCTTAGCTCTTTTATGTATAAAGGAAGAGAGAAGGCTTCAGGCTAACCGAGGAATAAGCGGTAGGGCATTATTGAAGGGCTAGCGGATAAGCCATTTCAAATATTTTTTGAAGCTGGTAAAGTTATAGAATTGTATGCTTCACAGCCAGAGATCCCAGGAAAAGAGATCCCAGGAAATATGATAAACCCTCTTCAGACATTGGTGTATTTCAAATATGCATTTTAGAATTAGACTTGGGAAAGCCGCTTTGTTTCTGTCATTACCGCTTGTTATGTCCGCGAGTGTGGCAGTCGGCTTCGAACGCTTGAACGTTGGTGATACGGTATTTGTCGCGTGCAAAAATATCTTCGTTCACAAAAAACCCTCGGTATTTTCTACAAAAATTAAAACTCTAAAATTTGGAGATAAATTAAATATTATTGGGTTAACGAAGTTATTTACTCTGCCAGCATCTGATAAGTCGTCTAAAGAAACGCTTGAAAGAGAGGAAGAAGACGCCGCTGAGCAGGAAGAAAGAGAGATAAGGCCAGTCTCTGCTGAATTATACACGCGGGCCTCATGGCTACAGGTCACAAATGGATATAGCCCAGCATCGTGTTTTGTAACAAAACAGTTGATGAAGACCCAGACGATTGAAAAGGTAAAAGAAAAGGTCAATGCTCTGTCTGCTAAACAAGCGAAAAGAAATTTTTCGGAAGATGAAAAAGGAGATATGACTGCTATGCGTGGCGTAGCGGGGAAAGCAAAAGGTGCGCAGGCGGATTATGTAAAGGTTGACAAATTAATTGAGGAAAACCAACAAAAATTAGATTCCGAAATATTCCAGGCATTCCGCAGAAACGGTCGATTGGGAGAATTCAGATGAGACAATGGTCGCGAACATTAGTGCTCCAAGCTGTAATATTCATTGCCCTAAGTATTGGCGCCATTGAACTGAATGCCCAATCTCTTGGAGGTTTTCTTGACACACTTAATAGCCAGAAGGCTGGTCAAAACGGCGGAAAATCTCAAGAGCAAAGCCAAAGTCCAAGTCAGACTATGAAAAATTTGTTTGGCGGTATCAAGCCAAACAGTGACACGCCAAAGGGTCAGGGCAAAAAACCCGGTGGCGGCCTAAATTTAGGAAAAACGATTGGAAAGGTCTTTGACTCCCACAACAATACCATTCTCGGTCCTATGGGTAGATATTATTTGGGCAGGAAGCTTTCAGCCCATGTGTTGGGGCGGTACGCTACTCTGCCGCAAAGTGATCCGCGTATAAAATATGTTCGGAGTATTGTTCTGACATTGCTAGCAGCGAGTAATTATGCCGGAAATCACAAGGAGCCATTAGTCATTATCTTGCGCGATAAGAGCGTTATCAACGCATTTTCCGCTCCAGGTAATTTTGTTTTCATTTCAACAGGAATGTTAGACTTTGTTCGTAATGAAGATGAGTTGGCTTTTGTTCTCGCCCACGAAGTGGCACATGTAGAGTTAGACCATGGATTGAATGCTGTTAAATCAAAGCAGGGCACTGACCTTATGAAAAATGTTGCTGGTAATGCTTTTCCTGGTCTGGGGGGGCTTCTTGGGAACATGATGGGCTACATGGAAAATGGTTTTAGTGCTGACTTGGAGGCAGAAGCTGATCGGCGCGGCGCAGAGCTCGCCGCCAAAGCAGGGTACAATGCAAGGGCTGGAGTAAACGTGATCCGGCGCCTTGAAAAGTCGCAGGGGCATCAGCATGCAAAGGGCTATCCAAAGGATCGAACTTCTATTGTTACAAGGGTAGCGAATGCATCCTCTCAAGTTTCGGAAAAATTGGTACAAATAAGATCGAGACGTTTTGATGAAATCATCAGAAAAAAATGACCAATACTCCGAACAAAAAATACAAGAGATTTTAACGCTACAAGCCCGTTCACTAAGTCGGCTTGAAAATCACTTTGCGCCCGAGGTCGTTGAGGAACAAGAACGTCGTAGGTTCCAGAAAATTCGTGCTTTATGCGTCCGCTTAACATCTGTAATTGCTCTACTCGCCACAGCAATTGTGGGAGGTATGGAAGGTGGAATTTATCTTAATGAGTTATGGGAAAAGCGCGCTACTGCCGAAAAATATGCGGAAGTTGGAGTGCGCGTTTACTACGATGAAAACAATATAAAGATTGGTAAAGAATTTATCGGAAAGGCTCTTAAGCTAAGCCCCAACAACACCGAATATATGTACTTGGATGCATATATTGATGGAATGGCCGAAGTTCGAAGACTTCTAAACCTTGACCGTCCCTACACTGCGAGTGAACTTGATGCGGCTCATAGAGCTATCGCGAAGTCTATACTTTTGGAGCAACAGGATCCACAAAAACCGGAATCTTACATCCTCCAAGGTCAAATTTACACAGCATTGCGCGAAAGTGGGCGAGCAAAAAAAGCACTTTCAAAGGCCATTTCATTGGATCCGGATAACGATTTTGCGATCATGCGACTTGGGGTGGTTGAATATGGAAGTGGACAGAGAGATAAGGCAGTCGAACTTTTTGATAAAGCTCTAAAGCTCAATAAAGAATCTAAATGGGCACATTTGTGGAAGGGCATAATTTTTTCGGACGAAAAAAAGCTAGACTTGGCCAAGTCTTCCTTCAATGCGGCTCTTAATATCGATCCACGATTTGATTTGGCGCTTTACAATCTTGGGTGGGTGGAGCTTAAAACGAAAAAAAGAGACTATGCGAAGGCCGAAGCATTTTTCAGAAAAACACTTCGCGTAAATCCATCATATAAAGAAGCTTTTTATGGCATGGGAATGGTTTACGGGTATCAGAAACAGTATGAAGTTGCCCATAGATACCTCTCAAAAGCGCTAAAAATAGACAAGGCGTTTTTGACGGCTTGGAAGTGGCGAGGGATCGTCAACTATGAAATGAACAAACTTCAAGATGCGGAAGCGGATTTTACGGCTGGCCTGGAACTTGATCCAACTAATGCAAATTTATTAGTTCGTCGTGCGCGTGTCTCTATATTATCTAAAAAGTTTGAAAATGCTCTACCAGACCTGATGTTTGCCAACAAGTTAGATAAACGGAATGCCAGAACATTTTTATATCTTGGTCAGGTTTATGTGGCCTTGGGTCAAATGGAGCCAGCGATCGAAAGCCTTAACAAGGCATTGTCAATTAATAAAAAATATAGTGAAGCGCATGCAGCTTTGGGCGGTATTTATCAGAAACAAGGTGACAATATAAAAGCCATTGAAGCTTATCAGAATGCACTAGACAGTTCGTCTTACAGGAGAGAACGCTTCGGAATACCGCTGTCCCGGATTTTGCGTGATTTAAATAGGACTAATGAGGCATATCAATTGATCAATAAAATGACACTCACGGAACGTAATTCNCCCGATCTGTGGTTAGCTCTATTTGAGACGGCATTGAGTGTTGGTAAACTAACTCGNGCAAAGTCCGCATTTGTTGAATATCAAAAATTATTACCAGGCTCTGATCAAATCGCCTTGATGAGAAGTAAACTCAAACGATAGGTATTCTTTTTCATCTTCGCAAGATGTGCGTTGTCAGGTGTCTTAAAATGGCGAAACCATTATCTTTGAGTTAGGTAATCTGTTTCTTGATGGATGATGTTAGAACGGACTTCGGTCCCACCTTAGTTCCGTTTGCGACAGTCCGGGCAAGTCCCGCATTGGTTCTCTAGATGAACATCTAACTGCTCCATTCTTCCAGAACTTTAATGAGTTTCATGATCATGCGTTCCGAACCGGACACAGTGTCCAAACCGTTCTTTACCGCAATCACACCGATACCCTTGACCAGACACACGCGGATAACTTTAAATCGTATTCGCTACACTGACGGTCTAAATAGTTTCCAGAGATTTAACGGAAAGGAAAAACCGTTTTACCAGGGCTGTGGATCACTTCACTCAGCAATCCAAAGTTTGACTGGTGGAAAGACAGGGATTCAAAACCAACCTCGTAAGGTTCTGTTTCATCAAATGACGCCAGATTTGACGTCTTCNTAGGAGGCACCTAAATCACAAAAACGCGCATCAAAGCCCGATATCTTGATCTAATTTAAGAATATCAATAACCGAAAATATTAGGTTCATTTCCTTTAATAAAGCCTTTGCGTCATCGATGAAATCTTCGCGCTTAAAAATGGAGCCTGCTTCAAAAAAATCTTTATCACTGGGGATCATGATTAATAATGTGTTTTTGTAAAAACTACATTGGACCCCTTTTCCTTCAAAAACATCATTCAGCTCCAAAAGTCGCTCCATAAAAGACGTCGTTAACAGGTAACGAGCCTCAACCTGATCATTTGTGAAAACCTCAAAAATATCCTCAAATTTCGGATCCTCTAAGCCTGCCTTCTCTAATGAGGTGGCAAATTTTGACTTTAAAAAATTTCCAAACATGCCCCGGTCACGCATGATTATTGTTTGCCCTTCGAATGGTTTCTTGACAGACAAACTGATGACGACACCATCAAAAATTGTTTTGTGGCTCCGGGTCTTACTAGTCCATTTTCTTCGCTTTAAAATTGTTTCAAAAAACTCAATATTAACGCCTTTGTAGGTACCTGTTGTCCGATCTTCACTGGTTTCTTTTTGATATCTCGGAACAATCTGGGAGCTCTCAAATCTCTTCATCTGATTTTCAATCTCGNCATCAAAACTATATTCGCCGAGAAAGGAGATGATNCGCGGAAATATTTCTTGNTTTATGGATCCCTTATAATTTCCAATTGAAGAGTAAACGAACGTTGCTACTCCGCCCACAAATCCAATAAACCACCAAACGAAAATGTCACCCCAAATTGTTTCAGGATCGAGGTCAATCACTATAAAAGGTATGTAAAAAGACAGGAACAAAACAATCGGCGTTAGGATGATAGCTCCAATCAGCCTTTTTTTAAATTTTTTAACCGCATCTTGTCTGCTGTTTTCGAATTTGCGGACAAGCGGCTTTAAATGTTGATCATAGTGACTGGCAAAACCAACCTCATAAGGTTCTGTTTCATCAAATGAGGTTAGGTCTGTCGGCTTCATGAAAGGTACTCACACCACAATGACATATATTACAGCCCAGTATCTTGATCTAACTTAAGAATATCAATAACGGAAAATATTTGGTTCATTTCTTTCAAAAAGGCTTTTGCGTCATCGATGAAATCTACACGCTGCCAAACGGAACCCGCTTCGAATAGGTTTTTTGAACTGGGAATCATGATTAAAAGCATGTCTTCGTAAAAACTGCATTGAACTCCCTTGCCTTCAAAAACATCGTGTAAATCTAGAAGCCGCTCCATAAAAGACGCGGTTAATAAGTAACGCGCCTCTACTTGGTCGGTCGTGAAAACCTCAAAAGTATCTTCGAACCTAGGATCCTCAAGGGAAGCCTTTTCCAATGAACCGGAAAATATTTTCTTGAAAAAATTTCCGCCTAAGCCACGGTCACGCACGACGATAGTGTGTCCCTTAAAAAGCTTTTTGACGGACAATTTGATAACAACGCCGTGAAAAACAGTTTGTTTTGGTTTCTGAAGGATTGTCTCAAAAAATTCAATGTTTACCCCTTTGTAAGTTCCCACCGTTCGATCTTCGCTTTTTTCTACATGATAATCAGGAAGAATTTGAGAGCCTTCAAACCTATCCATTTGACTTCCGGGCTTGGGATCAAAACTGTATTCACCAAGAAAGGATAAGACATGGGGAAATACTTTTTCCTTAACAGATTCTCGGTATTCATGAAGGGAAGACCGAGAGATTGCTATNGAAAAAACAACCAGAAATACAACTGCAGCACCTGATGCACCATCAAGCCATGGGATTATGTCAAAATATAAGAGAGCCACAACAGCTGNCACGATTATTATCGAGCGCCTGGAATTTTTTTTAAATTTTTGGACTGCTTGGTTTCTGCGTTTTTCAAAGACGTGGACTTGTGGCTTTAAATAGGTTTCGTAATGATTGGCAAAGCCAACCTCATAAGGTTCTGTTTCATCAAATGGGTTAAGACCTTCATCCTCCATAAAAAGCACCCCATTCCATAAGACAACAAATACCAATTTTACTTAATTCTATCGCGCCAAATTAAACACATGACATCAAAAATACAGATATCATATTCTAATTTCCATTAGTGGNAGATGGTATCGAATATCAGNATAAAAAGNATAAGAGTAAGGGATATAAACTGGTTGATGATGATCCTGTAGCAGGAATCAAAATTCCATTAGAGGATCACACTGGAAAGACCAAAGTACCCTCTAACCGAACTACTCCACGGTAACCGACATTGCCATTTTGCGGAGTGGATCCTCGCTAATCATGAACTCAACACCTTTTGGTTTTCTTACAATATTCACGGACGCGTTTTTGTGCTTCTGCGATTTCGGCGGGGTTCATTTTTTTCTCAACAAAATCCCTCCACTTGGCACCCGTCTTGNTCCCATTCGTAGCAGCAATATTTCCCCACATGTAGGCACGGGCATAATTTCTCTTCACTCCCGCACCGAGGGCATAATGTTCACTAAGATTACCTTGAGCACTGGCATGCCCCCACCATGCAGCAATTCTGTACCACTGCACCGCAATCATATTGTCCTCAGGAACACCTTGTCCTTTGTCGTACATCAAACCAATATTAAACATGGCATCGGTATCTCCCTGTTTCGCAAGAGGGTCCCACTCACGAAGAGCGGTTGCGTAATCACCACTTTTGTAGGCGGCAGTACCCTTTTGGAAATCACCACTCACACTCACCCCCATACTTCCGATAAAGATGATGAGGGTTAGGCAAAATTGGACTAATAATTTTTTCATAATTAATGTCTCTCCAAGAAGCAGTGCGAGAGGCAGGCAAGTAAACAGGTTTGATCTCAACCTATAGATTTCAGTCAAGGTGCTAATCACATCTTGAATCTTGATGTAACATCTCATTCTGCCTAACAGGCATTTCATCAATGATTTCATATAATTGATTGAGCAAAGAAAGGTCTCTTGAGTATGCCTTATCACCTCCGTCGTAACCAATTAACCAAATCCCTCTTCTCCCTTCATACCTTTTAGGTATTTTATATTTGGTTACTTCATCCCCAATAATCTTATATAACTCTAGATTTCTATTTCTATTTTGACATGCTCCCTCTTTAAAAAAAGATTCCACTCCGCGTATCAAGTTAACATCTTCGTTGTCAGCGATTAGAAGGACTATCCTTTTTTCCCATCCAAAATTACTAATTATTTTATCAAGAGATAAAAGAGAATTTGAATTACCCATAATTGGAACAGCTACAATAAGTAAAAACGTAAGTTTGAATGATTTCTTCATTCTATAACAATAGCAGAAGTCATCTGAAATTAGGAAAGGGTTCGAGGAATTCTGTAGGACGAATACTTAAGTTATAACTNGGTGAATGTTTCATCCATGTAGTCAGTAAAACCTGCTCTTCTTCTTTTTGACGATGGAATGCGCGTGTGCGTTACGAAACCTTTTACCCCGCGCGGTGGTGTAATCGTTCTCATTCAACCAATCAGCAATCTGTTGAAAGTTCCAACCCTTTTCACGGAAGTCGGTAATCGTCNCAAATAGAGAGTGTTGNTACTCGTTGTATGGTGCGACCCACAGATGAGACGCACGAACTTTGAGATGGAATGAAAGGTAGATTTCTGTGTGTGATTTGGTGGATGACTTACCACCGAACCCCACTATTCCACGGTAACGGAGTAAATTTTGCTGGATAAACGCACTAATCTACCCCTTACATCCTACCCAACTCTTTCGGACATAATCCTTGTCTATCGCGAGAGAGAGTTCCTCTTTTTGTTTATTTTTTTTAGGTCCTGAGTGAATGAGCGATAAAAGACGTTTGTTTCGTTCCTCGAGTCTTTTGATAGTGTTCTCACTTGGGACCCGATTTCCCTTTGACGAGTTATAAGATTTATCGACGTACACGAGATTCCATAAGTCGTCAGAGAACAGGTAGGACCATGGAATAACGTGATCAATAGATAGGTTTCCCCGATTGATAGGTTTTCCTGTGTGAAAACAAATGTGCTGCGGGTTCTCTACGTCGAGATATTGGTGGAACCTTGCTAGAGATTTGCGTCTAATGTTTTCCTGATCTGTCCCTTTGATTTTTTGGGAAATACGGGGTGAAGAGTTGAACCTCTCGAGTTCCTGCGTCCAACGGTAATTTATTAGATCAAAAAGAACATCTGAATATTTCCTGATTAGATCAGGTTGGTGAGGGCGTATCGTCCTATTATCCCTATCAAGGTCATAGATCTCATCGGATTTTTGAAACCGATGACAAACATCCGTCTTCAAAATAGAACTAATCTTTGACACTGGGATCTCGACTTTGTCCCCGACCTTTGAAAAGAAGATTGGTTGCAGACCGTATGTTTTTCGATATCGGTTCACCTGTTCAAGAACAATCTGATGGATTTTGGGTCTTTTACGCAAATTTGGACCCTGCTCAAGATCAAAGAAGATAGTCTGGTTCCAATAGTATCCAAAAATCTTGGGGGCGAGTTCATCAAAAGGAATTATTTCTATAAATGGATTGAGAACACATGTCTCTACAATTGAACGTACCCACACCATTTTATAGGTGTTGTTCATATCAGTGTTCCGAATAACTGTTGTTAGATGGGTTATGTAAGGGTCCATCAATAATCCCGCTTAGAAGGAATTACGCCTCGAACCCCTCCACGGGGGTTTTCTACGTCTCCTTTGTACCTTGGTATGAGGTGAATATGAACGTGAGGGATGGTTTGACCACTTACCTCACCACAATTNATCCCAACATTGAAACCGTCAGGTTTGAACTTTTCATTTAGTAATTCTTTTGTTTCGATGACTAATCTATGAAGTCCTTCGATCTCGTTTGGTGTTGAGTCAAAATAATCAGAGTAAACACGGTGTGGGATGATCAGAGAATGTCCTTCCGAAACAGGAAACACATCGTAGATCACAAAACCAATATCATTTTCTAGAAGACGTTCTCTGTTCCCTAGAAACGGACTTTGAAAATCTGTGTCCTTCATCTTTTATCCAGTAAAACCTACTCCACGGTCACACTTTTCGCTAAGTTTCTTGGCTGATCTACATCAGTCCCCTTCAACACCGCTGTGTGATATGCGAGCAGCTGGACCGGAATTCCATAAAGTATTGGAGCCACAAAAGGGTCTACTTTTGGCAGCATAATGGTCGCTGTTGGCGAGGCCTGGTTTTCCATCCGCGTAATGCCGTCTGAGTCAGATAAAAATACTACTTTACCGCCTCGCGCAATCACTTCTTGAACATTGGAAGCGGTCTTTTCGAACAACGGATCATTTCCTGGCGCGATAACAATGACTGGCACATTCTCATCTATCAAAGCAATCGGGCCGTGTTTCATTTCACCGGCAGCGTACCCTTCCGCATGAATATAGGAAATTTCCTTAAGCTTTAGGGCCCCTTCCAAGGCAATAGCGAAAGACGTACCACGACCGAGATAAAGCACATCACGTGCATCGGCCACGAGCTCGGCGATATCAGCAATNATTNCATCATTGTTNAAAACTTCAGCTGCTCGCCCNGGCACTTCAGANAATGCNACNGAAAGCGCTGCTTCTTCTGCCTCCGAAATNGTTCCCCGCGCCCTCCCGCATGCGATGGCGANACACGCCAATACAGTCAACTGCGTGGTAAACGCCTTGGTGGATGCGACACCAATCTCCGGTCCGGCTAAAGTCCTTAATGCAGCATCGGACTCGCGCGCAATAGAACTCTCTTCCACATTGACCACAGATAGTATTTTTTGTTCCTGCTTTGCGGCATAGCGAAGTGCAGAAAGCGTGTCCATTGTCTCGCCAGACTGACTGATAAATATGGACAACCCGCCTGGGTCCATCGGCAGCTCACGATAACGGAACTCAGATGCAACATCTATCTCCACCGGTAAACGCCCTAAACGCTCGATCCAGTATTTACCTACAAGTCCCGCGTAATAGGCAGTACCGCAAGCGCTGATCGACACCTTAGACACATCATCAAAATCAAAAGGCATAGGCGGAAGCGTAATGGTCTGCGTCACCGGATTAAGCATGGTATTTAAAGTCTCGCCAATCACACTGGGCTGTTCGTAAATTTCTTTCAGCATAAAATGCCGGAAGTCGCCTTTACCGGTCATCGCCCCTGACATTGCTGTTTCGACGACCGGCCGCGTTACTGCGTTACCGAATTCGTCCATGATATCGAGCTCATCACGGGCGATTACCGCCCAATCGCCCTCTTCTAGATAGCAAATTTGGCGCGTTAGCGGAGCGAGCGCTAGGGCATCAGAACCGATATACATCTCACCATCGCCATACCCAACGGCGAGCGGGCTGCCCCTGCGAGCGCCAATTATAAAATCATATTCTCCTGCAAAAATCAGCACCAAGGCAAAAGCACCCTGTAGGCGGGGCAAACTGGCGGCAACAGCCGCTTTCGGATTCATACCTTCATCCAAATAACGAGTAATCAGATGAACGATAACTTCAGTATCGGTTTCAGTTTCGAACTGATTACCGTGTACTTTCAGCTCTTCCCGAAGCTCCTGGAAATTCTCGATGATACCGTTATGAACAACGGCCACTCGAGCAGTTGCATGGGGATGAGCGTTTGTTTCTGAAGGTACTCCATGGGTCGCCCAACGAGTATGCCCAATGCCGATAGAACCTTCCACCGGATCCTGCTCCAAACGCGCTTGCAAATTGACGAGCTTACCCTCAGCTCGACGGCGTTCAATANAACCATTCAATAAGGTAGCGATNCCCGCGGAGTCATAGCCGCGATACTCAAGCCGCTTCAGCCCTTCCAATAGTAAGGGCGCAACCGGTTGATTGCTGATAATGCCGACGATTCCGCACATATTGCTTAGTCTTTCTTATTGAGTAGGGACTTCTTCGTCGCCGCTAATTTCTTGTGTAATGCCTTAGCCCTGCCCGGTAGGTTGATCTGTTTACCACGTGCGATGGCAAGCGTGTCGGCACTCACATTTGACACTACCGTGCTACCCGCACCAACCACGGCCCCCTCGCCCACTGTTACCGGAGCTACCAAAGCGGTGTTCGAGCCGATAAATGCCGCTTTGCCAATCACTGTTTTNTGCTTCGAGTAGCCGTCATAGTTACACGTGATAGTGCCAGCGCCAATATTGGCCTTGTCCCCAACCACTGCATCGCCAATATAAGAAAGGTGACTTGCCTTCACCCCGTCACCAAGCACAGCGTTCTTGATCTCAACAAAATTGCCGACAAATGCGTCTTTCCCGATTACCGCACCCGGCCGCAACCGCGCAAAGGGACCCACTATGGCCCCTTCCTCGATGCGCACTCCCTCTAAATGGCTGAAGGCACGAACCTCGACATTGTCCGCCACCGACACACCAGGTCCGAAGAAGATGTTTGGCCCCAAGGTCACATCTGAACCGAGCACTGTATCATGGCTGAACCATACACTATCCGGATCCAGTAAGGTTGCCCCTTCATCCATTGCCTGGATTCGCCTTTGCGTCTGCCATGCTGCTTCCGCCTCCGCCAAAACAGAACGGCTATCAACCCCCATCAACTCTGCTGCAGGCGCCTTAACAACGGCACATTCAAACTCATGAGCACGGGCTAAGGCAACGATATCAGTCAGGTAAAACTCACCCTTCGCATTGTTGTTATTCACCTGGTCGACAAGATCGAACAGACAACTGCCATCCACCGCCATGACGCCAGAATTACAAAGCTTGATTGCCCGATCCGCTTCGCTGGCGTCCTGTGCCTCGACAATAGCTTCTAAACTACCATTAGCATTGAGCTTGAGACGCCCGTACGCGCCTGGATTCTCTGGCGTAAAACCTAGCACCACGAGCGCAGCACCCTCGGCACGCGCCTGCAGCATCGCCGATAGCGTTTCCGTTTTTATAAGTGGAGTGTCACCATAAAGTACAAGAACCGTATCCGCCCCAACAGCTTGGACGGANGACCTGGCAACTTTTACGGCATTGGCCGTACCCAACCGTTTCTCCTGTGTAACAGTCGGGTTAGGCGAGACCGCAGTAATAACGTCGCTCATGCCCGGCCCGACAACGGCCACGGTTTTAGACGGGTTCAAAGGCGCTATGGCATCAAGCACATGTGTCACCATCGGCTTACCCGCCAAAGGATGTAATACCTTTGGCGTCGCAGATTTCATCCGCGTACCTTTACCAGCAGCTAAAACAATGACGGCAATTTTTTGTTTCGCCATAGAAAATATCCGGAAGACTCACTTTTAGGACCCATATGGCGCGGGAGAGTGCCACAGGGAATATGGTGCGCCAAGTCACGATTTATTTCTTTGTTTTTCACCACTCTGCCCATAGAGCGCTTGACCCAGAGCAACTTAACGCCTTGATTAGAAGCTTATATACAAACACAAGGTAAAACCTAATCGTGCCGACAACAATTCCGTTCGACCTCACTCAAGATGGCGCACTCGACCTGCATTGGCGTGCTCACTTTCGTTGGCCAGTACCGTCATCCGCTTTATATGAGCGGCATATTCACTTGGCCGACAATTACCTGCAATTTGCTGCCAGCCTAGAATCGGATACTCGTGATATTGTGTTACTCGGTCGAGTAGCGAGTTTGGGTGCTCTGGTTGATGCAGCCTTTGCCGTTCAGGCAGAAGGAAAAGATTCTTATTTGGCTGGCCCCGGAGAGCTGGATGTGTTGCGCGGCATACGCAAAGCAGAAACGTTCACTGACCGGAACGCCGGCCATCATGGCAAACCTGGGACTGTGCGTCACCGCACACTTCGGCAAATCGCACGCACCGCAAGCTGGAGTACCGGCATGACCCTTTTGCCGAATCTTCTCGCTCCAAAAGGAATAGCGCTTAGCCATAATAGCCTGCTTCGNGACTATATCAGTCACAACGGAGCATCAGTAGGATACCGCCATGGCGATTCCTATCTGGATAAATTACTCGCAAAGAACGAGCCCTCTGCAGTAGATTTTGATATGAATGAAGTTGTCGATGGCTTCCTTAAATACGTGGTTTCATTCCCTGACCTTGCACCTGAATTTGTCCAACGTTTGCATACTCTCATCCGCCCCCTGCTAAAAACCAGCCTTACACTCGCTTCAGAAACACTTGGCACCTTACGTTCCTGCACCTCTTTACCCAATACTGTTTGGACAGGTACAGGCGCAAGTGGGCCGGGGCGTGCCATAGGGCTTGAAGTTTTGCGCCGGGGCGGTGAAGCATGGCGTTTTGATCATGGCGGCACCACTGCTCTTTCTAGGGCACATGCTGCTTTCGCAGCCAATGAGCTGAGTGTATCAAGCCATGTGGTCATGCCAACACAAACTATTACAACATCAGATATGATGCTGCAGGCGCAAAAAGTCACTGCGAACATTAGAAAAACGAAGACACTTGGCCATAATGGCGACCCCAGCCTAAATATTGGCAAAGCCGCATTTCGCAAGATGCCCAAATCTAAAAATCGCAGGCGGGTGTTGTACGTATCTGTGGCATTCTATGGGTTTTACCAAACCTCTACTCCCATCTTGCCAGGCATTGTCTATCTTGATTGGCAGGTTAGGTTGATTGAAGCACTCAAATTTCTGCCCATAGAACTCACTTGCAAACCTCACCCAGAAGGCTTGCTGCGGGGTAAGGTACCAGGAGTTGAAAAATTGGCACCGGTAAACCCTGCTCCATTCGAGCAAGCGATTAAGGAAGCCGACCTGCTGATAACGGATCATCCTGCATCGACGACATTTTCAATCGGTCTGTGTACGGACCGGCCCATGGTATTAGTCGATTTAGGTTTATTTCGCTTCAACAACACAGTATCAGCCAAATTGGCAGACCGCTGCCGCATCCTAAAAGCGACCTATGACACAAATAATATACCTCAGGTGGATCAATCACACTTGGCTGAGGCAGTATGTGGCGGTAGCGAAACCGCAGATCCCACATTTTTTAGATCGATTTTTCTCGACGCACCCAGCTGAAATGATGAACACCAAACAAAATAGCGCATAATCCCACTGTAGCAGTGAAGTTATGCCCAATGCACCAGCATACGCTGACGATAAATTTCCGCTATAACCACCCAATCATAAACATTCTCAATTGCACTCTTCAAAACAAAAGAAAGACATTAGCCCAATTATTAAGGTATCCATTACCGGATCAATCATGAAACTTCGCTTTCCATACCTAATTTTCGACTTTGACGGCACGCTGGTTGAGAGTGCCATAGGTATGACTGCGTGCATGAATCAGTTGATGAGTGAATTAGACCGTCCCTCTTTAGAGGTTCAACAGGTCGCATATATGGTGGGAGAAGGCATTGAGGTGACAGTTAGCCGTGCAATGAAAGCGACTGGCAGCGTGCCAGAGAATTTAGACGCCTATGTAAAACGCTTCAAGGAGCTCTATTACGACCATTCCATTGAAGAAACGCCACTCTATCCCGATGTCATAGAGACGCTTCAGTACCTTGCCGGAGAAGGTTATGTAATGGGCCTTTGTACAAACAAAGTCTATGACGCAACGGTACGCCTCTTAGAGGGACTAGATATCGCGCGGTTCTTTCATGCTGTCGCTGGTGGTGACACCTACCCTGTCCGCAAGCCGGACCCCGGGCACCTGGAGGGCGTTATGGAAGCAATCGGTGGATCAAAGGACCAGTCTATCATGATTGGCGACAGCATAAATGACATTGGATGTGCACGTGCCGCAAACGTGAGATCAATCGCCGTCACTTACGGCTACACAAAAATACCGCCAGCTGAATTGGGTGCAGACCGACTAGTAGACCGGTTCAATGAAATCCCTGCGGCAATTTCCGCCCTGAGCTAGGGGCATATCCTAATCTAGCGCTATTACCTTATCACCAACCTCCAAGCGGGTTAAATAAATGCGAATCTTACCAAATTTATAAATTGATTCGAATTTAACCGGCAATAGCGGCCCATTTTTTAACGGTCGCGCTATCCACACAAATGGTGTTTCGCAAGTTTCTGTTACAAGCTTGCTCTTATCCCAAAACCCGCTAACACGCTCGATGGCCATTTTACACCGCCGCGCAGGACCCCTGACGATGGAAGATGATTCCTCAGCAAGATCAACCACCGCTTCGTCAGTAAACGTCAAATCGTAACGCCGACGGCCATCAAAAACCTTGTAAGTGCCGGGACACTTCTTGCCGCTTCCCATCACAGACAGCATTTTTAGAGCCATGCTCAAAGGGTCAAGGGTTTTAGTGATCAAGGAATGAGGGACTGCCTTGTTTTCGACCTCTTCCGGCGGCGGCAGCAGCTTCTCAAGGATCGGGCTGCCATCAACATACTTCAACTTGGCATTGCGCGATTTGTCATTCCAGAAAGCTTTCATACGGAAAGATAAGGGAACAATCCCCCGATTTCCTCGCCTACCTTCCGAAACCGCTTGGTTTTGAAGGTAAAAAAACCAATTCGCGAAACCCTCTGTCTTAAAGTTAGTAGCAATTCGATAGATCCCATCATCCATCGAAATTTCAACAGTAGCCGACAATAAATAAAGCGGTCCCAAATAACCCTCATAGGCAACCTTTACGATACTTGGGAATGGCTCTGCGGAAACGCGTGGGCCACTGGGCAAGATTAGGGCGATGGCCGCCCAAAACATAAAAATTTTAAGCTTCATGAAATCACGATAAATCGCGATCATCTCTGAATCAAACTGTTGTACAATCCATATAGCCCGATGCTACTCAGTCCTTAGCGATTTCACGCATTTTGCCGTCTATTTCTACCTGGGTTAGATGAATACGAAAGCTCCCGTAGGATGACCCCGCTTCAAATTTCACAGGGATAGCAGGTACATTCTCAAGCGGCGATGCCATCCATAATGTCGGCGTCAATAGCCTCTGCCCCACCCTGGTTTTCTTTTTCCAGAATCCAGCAATACGATCGAGTTGCAAGGCACAAGCCTGTGCAGCGCCACGATAGACGGCGGAAATATTTTTTTCTAACTTGTCCTTAACACAATGTACGATGTTTATGTCATACCGTCGGCGACCATCAAAGATGCGATATTGGCCTCCGGAACTATCACCCTGCGCCATCTTCAAAAAAAGTTGAGCGATCATGGTCAGGGGGTCTACTGTATCGTTGCGCAGCAATTCTGCAACTAAATCGCGTTTTGACGGATCATGCTGCGGGGCCATTGCTTCGATAATCGGCCTGTTATCATCGTAACGAAGTCGAAGCAATCGGTTGGTATCTTGCCAATAAGACTGAACTTGATGACGAACCGGTATAAGAATGCTGCCATCACGACGCCCCTCGGTGAACACCTGACTGCGCCAAGAAAACATCCAGGCAGCAAACCCCTCTGTCTTAGTGCTTGCTGAAATTCGGTAACCCCGTTCTTCAAGCTTCATATTGACGGCCGCAGACATCACATAAAACGGCCCAGCGTAGGTGTCATAGGAAAGCTTAACCACCTTCGGCAGCTGACCTGTTTCTGCACATACGCCCCATGGCAAGGTCAGCATTACTATACATGAAGCGAGAAAGTTTCTTTGACCCATATCGAGCAACATAGGCTGAGCCTAGTCTAAATCAAGCTGGCATTGCGGTCCGACGGGCCGAGCTGTAACTTGGCGTTAAAGCTTAAACAATTCAAAGCGAGTCCTGTCATGACTGCTAGCTTTAGACAATTACTCAAGGACCTAAAAACAGCAGGTGAGCTGGTGGAAATCGAGAAACCAGTTGATATTCGCTATATCGCAGCCTTAGTCGACCAATCCGAAACAGCGCTGCTATTTAAAAATATAGACGGATACGATATCCCGGTCGTATCGGGGCTTACCAACAGCCGAGACAGGCTCGCGATCGCTTTGGGATGCGACTTCGATGTTGTCGAGAGTAAAGTAAGAGCTGGTTTAGATAATCCCATAGAACCAAATTCCGTCAAAAGTGGGCTAGTTCGTGATGTAGTTGTGGAAGGTGATGAAGTTGATCTTTTTAAATTACCGGTGCCGCTCTTCTCTGTATTGGATGGTGGCCCCATGATTACTGCCGGCATTACCTTGTCACGTGACCCAGACGGCGAACATAAAAATATCAACGCAGGCGTTTATAGATATTTGATACGCGAAAAAAACTTAACCGGTATCGATATCGTTACCCCTAATAATTTACACCGCTATGCCAAGAAAGCCTTTGCCAAGGACGAGCCATTACCAATTTCGATCAATATTGGCACGCACCCATACGAGCTAATCGCCTCCACCTACAAAGCCTCCATCGGCACCAGTGAGATGGGGATAGCTGGTGGTATGCGCGGTGAGGCCTTAGACCTAACCTCGTGCAAGACAATCGACCTTCCTTGCATTGCAGATGCAGAAATTGTTTTAGAGGCGGAAATACTACCCATTGGGTGGAACCAGCCGGAGGGACGGTTCGGTGAATTTACGCGCCTCATGGGCGGGCTACATTGGAACCCGCTAGTGCGTATTAAAGCGATCGCACATCGCAAAAATCCGATTTATTACGCGCTCCATATGCCATGGGAAAACATATGGCCCTCTAGCCCTATTTACGAAGCCGCTGTCCGCCGGGCGGTTAAAGAAGCCGGCGTTCAGGCTACTGCCGTAAACATCACGCCAGGCGGTTGTTGTCACTGGCATGCAATCATCGCCATCAAACCCCACCCAGGCGATGGCAAGAATGCTCTAATGGCCGCGCTTTCGGTAGCCGATATGAAACATGCAGTAGTCGTTGATGAGGATATCGATGTGTTTGACGGCACTGACGTGGAATGGGCAATTGCTACCCGCGTACAAGCAAGTCGCGACGTGATGATAGTTACCGGTGCGCGCTCCAAGCCTCTTGACCCAAGTTTGCCTTATGTTCCCGGAAAGATTCCAGTCACTGATAAAATGGGCATCGATGCAACAATAGCCGACGATGTGCCGCGCGAACGCTTTCATCGGATTGCCTACGCCTATGCAGATCAGGTTGCACTGGATACCTATCTTGGCCCAGCGACGTTAGGCAGGGATCGAGCCGCCAAAGAAAAAGAAGATGGAGCACCACCACAATTGGCTAATGCCATTCGAAGTACGATAACCGAAACACCCAAACATTTTGCGGAACTTACTGAACACTTCGCAAGTGAAGGTTTTCAATCCGTCGCAAGGGCGTTGGGGTACCTGCATGCAAGCGGTGATTTATGGCAGGATACGGAAGGGCGCTATTGCTTGAAGAGCTCGGACTTTGCCGCTGCGCCGCCAAACCAAAAATAAAGTGCCTCCCCGATCTCGTATTTAGGGACTTCAGAGCACCGTTAAACCAAAACAGATATAACAACCATAGAAAAGCAGTAATGGTAGGGGGTACTTTTAAAATACAAATAATTCTGCCGGGATCACACGTTGCTAATGTGGCTCCAGAGTACCGTTATGATAATACCAATTGGCGAGAAATAGCGGTAACCTCCAAAGAGGTTGGTCAGACGAATCCCCTCTATCACAAACCAGCCGACGCAACAGTAATTTACCAGACACAAACGCCCGTTTTGAGAAAGATTTTCTTAAAGTTAAATTGCCTGGTTGAGAGCTTTACGCACTGAAAGGATCTTAAAGCGTTGGATCGATGATAATTTTACTAAACACTTCTCGCTCTTCTAAAACGCGCATGGGCTCTGGGTTGAACCACAGGCGGCACTAGGTGGTACAATTTTCTTCGCCGACGATCGAAGCGGGATACCATGGTTAAGGACTTAAGGAAAAATCACGCTCATGCCATCTGACCAGAATACTTCAATACCAACAAATGATCCTGTTGGAACCGCATTCGCTCAGTTTCAAAAAGGCAAAATTCAAGAGGCAGAATCGCTATTACAGTCTGTCCTTACAGACGAGCCAAACCATCCTGATGCGCTCTATGGGTTAGGTGTCATCTATTTTGAAACCGAACGGTTCGCAGATTCTGCTCAATATCTTGCCCGTCTCGATGCGTCGCAACCTGGCTCAAAGGATCTCCTCCTTCGCTTGGCCAATGCTTATGCACTGGCAGATCAACCATCAGAAGCTGTCGACACTTATAAAAAGCTTCTAATCATTGCCCCCGACATACCGAACATCCACTTCAATCTCGGCATAATGTTATCCGACCTTCATCGTTGGGAGGAAGCCTCATCGGCTTTTGAAATAGCCGTCGAACAAGAACCTGGATCCTCGGAACCACTTCTCAACCTAGCGGACACTTATGACCGCCAAGCTCGTTTTGAAGAGGCCATCACCGTTTGGCAACGCGCAATCGCGCTCGCTGATAAAGCAGCACAGGATCCGGCACTACACGTATTGATTGGAAAGCGACTTCGCTTGGTTGACAGGTTCGAGGAATCTGTGAATTTTTTTGAGCGTGCTCTGGATATTATACCTGACGACACGGAGGTAATTTTTGAACAGCATCGTAGCATGATATTGAATAAAGACCTCTCAGGCGCGCATAGCTGCTTAGAGAAAATGGAAGCGTTGAACCCCAGTTATGAGCACCTTGCCCCCGCTTGGGCTGCTGTTCAACTCGGGCTTGGTAAGGCCGAGGACGCGTTAGCGACGTGCGAAAACCATCTGCAACAATACCCGCACGACATTACTATGCTATCGACCCGACCGTTTATTCTCAATGATCTCGGTAGTTAGAGTGAACAGGCGGCAATTTATGAAAATTATGTGTACATCAAAGAACTATGTGCAGCTGATGGCTTTGACACTATCAACACATTTAATGATGCACTTTCGGAGCATATTCTCAGCCACCCTAGCCTTCGCAATTCACCACCTCGGACGACAACCAAAAACGGACAACAAACCGGCGAATTACTGGTTGAGCCAAAAGGCCCTGTTGCCAGTCTGGAGCATATACTTTGGGAAACACTAGATGAATATCGGGCTAATCTTCCCCTTGTTGCGGAATCCGCAAATGAATCTTGCAACGAATGGCCAACACTCAAAGGTATCACTGCATGGGGTGTAGTCCTTAATGCACAGGGGCACCAAGTTCCCCATTTGCATCCAACAGGCTGGATAAGCGGTGTTTATTACGTTGACGTACCCGACTTCGTATCGAGCACCGATAAAGATCACCTCGGATGGCTCGAATTTGGCGCAGCCCCTCCAGAAATTCCGGCAAGCAAACAGCAAGCAACTTTTTTAATTGAACCAAAACCCGGACGACTTTTGCTGTTCCCATCCTATTTTTTTCACCGCACTATTCCGTATACAGACACTGCGCGCCGGATCAGCATCGCCTTTGATTTCAATCCGGCACTCTAAGACTAGACACAGCATGTCGGCGCTTGACAGTCCCTACCGCGCACCATTAAGTGACGACGAAATAAATTTATAAGCGGTCCGGGCGCGTAGCTCAGCGGGAGAGCACCGTCTTCACACGGCGGGGGTCGCTGGTTCAATCCCAGCCGCGCCCACCAACCAGTTTACATGCTGTGCCAAGTTCTTGAAGCCACTCCCAACGTTTCCTATTGGCACTAGCTTTTCAGCTGCTAAGTTCCAACGGTGATAGTAACCGATTGATCGGCACTAGCGGTGCCATCATTCGCCGTAATTTGGTAGCTACCCGACGAGTTGCTACCACCATCATGCGTGTAGGTGAATTGGGGATGGTTAGCGAAGGTGTCACTTTGGGTAACAGCACCATTTACAGGTGTGCCGTTACTATAAGTTATTGAATCGCCATTCACGTCGGTTGCCAAGTGTAGAAACGAGGCAACACCGCCTCCCGCACCTAAAGTCGCAGCATCCTGAGAATTGAAAGTAGTGTCGCCCCGCACCGTGCCATTCACAGAGTTAGCTGTAGCATCTGCACCATTACCATCAAGTTTCCAAAGGCCTTGAAGGCCCGCCTCATTTCCATTCAGTGACTTGTTTATATTAGCGTTAATTTCTGCGACAGAACGGGCTGTGTTCCAGATCCGCACCTCGTCAATGGATTGATTATAAAACGCACCTGAAAGGTCGCTAGGGGCGCCTATAGCAAAACCAAGAGAACCGGCAATTCCATCTCCGTCGAGTGTTAGAGAACCATCGGTATCTCCTCCACCACCACCTGGAGTAAACCCAGAGGTACTGCCGTTAAGGTAGCCGGTTAAAGCTGTACTACTTCCGGTTGAGTCGAGCACCATAGCCACATGATGCCAACCGGCAGTCAGTCCGCTCAAACTTTTGGTTTGTACGGCTAAATCCGCATCAGCGGTGCCGCCTCCATTTGAGTCAGCAAAAAGGAAAATCGCATCATCAATGAGCCTAACCCCCCAACCTTCATCCCCGAGGAAGTCGCCTTTCGCGACAATTGACTTTTGACCAGAGTTTGTGCCCGGCCAAAAGAACCACGCCTCAACCGTTAAATCGGCAGTTCCTGCCTCATGAACTGTAGTATCCGCAAAGGATATCGCATCGCCAGCACCATCAAAACTAGCAACTTGCTGGCCGGCAAGGGTTGGTCCAGCTTGCGCCACATTAGGTTCGATAACATTATCCACAGTTACCGCGATATTCTGACTACCAGTGAGACCGCCACTATCTGTGACCGTCACTTGCACGTCATAGACATTGTTGGCACCGTTGTCGCCGGGTAACTCGAAGTTGGGGGCATTGACAAAGCTCAGCGCTCCGGTATTCGCATTGATGGTAAATAATGCCTGATCCGCACCACCGGAGATTGAAAAAGTCTTTGTGTCATTCGCGTCCACATCACTGGACGTCACGGTCATTACCGCCGTCTGGTTCTCCGCAATATTTGGCGTTACATCTTGTGTCACTTTACCAAAAACAACATAACTCTCACCAGAATTATTCGCTTGGGGGTCAGCCTGTGGCGCCCCAATTATCAAATCGGCGACACCATCCCCATTCACATCCCCTGCGCTGGAAACTGAAGCACCAGAATGATCGTTCTGGTCAACGCCGTTCAGTACAAAGCCATTGGCACCGTTTATGCTCGACAAATTGAAAGTAGGACTGAAATTAGGATTACTTCCAGTCGTGTTCTTGCCGAAAACAACATAGGTTTCGCCAGCACCTTCTGTTCCATTAGGGTCGCCCGCAATCGCTCCAATGATCAAATCATCAATGCCATCTCCGTTCACGTCTCCGGCGCCAGAAACTGAACTGCCAGAAGAATCTCCTGCATCAATACCGTTCAACGCAAAACCAGTACTGCCATTTAAGCTTGATAAATCGATATGGCCGCCAGCACCAACGCCTGTGCCACCGAAAACGACGTAAGTTTGACCGGAAGGAGTCCCGTTAGGATCTGCATTTACCGCCGCAATAATTATATCGTCGACACCATCTTTATTTATATCCCCTGCATTGGAAACAAACCGGCCTGCCGCATCAGACTGATTTATGCCATTAAGCACAAAGCCAGTACTACCGTTGCCGGTTGCCAAACTCGACAAATTAAACGTACCACCGCTACCAATATTGCTACCGCCGAAGACGACATAAGATTCTCCGGAATCGCTCCCGTTAGGGTCACCAAAAGGCGCTCCAATGATTAAATCATCCACATTATCATCATTAATGTCACCTGCACTCGATACGAAAATTCCAGAACGATCTCCCGCATCAACGCCGTTTAGCACAAAGCCAGCACTGCCATTACCAGTGGCCAAGCTAGACAAATTAAAGGAGCCGCTACTGCCGATGTTCCTTCCACCAAAAACAACATAAGATTCGCCGGAGAGGCTACCGTTGGGGTCGGCAAGATCCGCACCAATAATCAAGTCGTTGATACCATCCCCATTTACATCCCCCGCACCAGACACCGAAGCACCCGAACGATCACTTTCATCAATGCCATTCAGCACAAAACCATTCCTACCATTCAGGCTTGATACATTAACTGTGCCATTGCCACTGACGCCGCTACCACCGAAGATTACATAACTTTCACCGCAATAGTTCGCGTTTGGACTTGCGCCTTGGGACCCAATAAGCAAGTCATCAACCCTATCCCCGTTCACATCGCCTAAACTCGAAACCGAAATACCGGAAAGACCAGCTGATTCTCCATTTACTACAAAACCGGGTATGCCGTTACCTAAAGCTATGCTTGATAGTGCAAAACTACCGCCAGCACCAATACCGGTCTTTCCAAATACAATATAAGTTTCGCCAGAGGCGCTCCCGTTCGGGTCAGCAAGTGGCGCCCCAATGACTAGGTCATCAATACCATCCCCATTAACATCGCCCGCACTGGAAACAGAGTGACCGGAATAATCATTCGTATCAATGCCATTGAGTACGAAACCGGTGCTACCGTCGCCTGAAGCCAAGCTTGATAGGTTCAGAGAGGCAGCAAATGTTCCTTGGTTAATAACCGGTGCGTCGTTAACCGACGTTATATTAATACCCCAAGATTGAGTACCCGAGCTGAAAGCATTACCAGAGTGACTATTCAATAATGTCCCCGATGCAGTGCCGTCACTCTGATCCCATGCATGAAAAGTGATCCCTGCATTACCGTTTAGATTTGTACCTGGCGTAAAACGAAGGAGTGCGGTGCTATCAAGTACTAATGCCGAACCCGCGGGTTGGATTCCAAAGTCTATGAAAGTGTTCCCGTTATTAAGAGAGTAGGCCCATGCGCCCGTATCTTTATCAACGCTAGTGATAGCGATACCCAAGGACGAGCCAGTCGTATCATTCACATTACCGTTTAATACTTGAGTAACCGAGCGCGTAATAGCCGCGCTGTCTTCAGCCAAGGTGTCACTTGGGATACCGCCAAGTCCACCGAAAGAGGGGCGCTGATTAAGGCTATCGAATTGAGCATCTTTATCCACGAATACCGTGGCACCATCACGCTCAAATTTGAAGTGGTTTTCACCGCCGATACTTGCCTCACCTGTGAAAGCCCATTTGTTACCGCCGCTATCGACGATTGTGTCATTTGAACTTGCGCCTGAAATAGTAATCGAATTCGTGTCAGAAAGAGACTTAACGTTTGCAGCATCAAGACTGATTTGCGAACCATTAGATAGAGCCAGCCCCACACCACCGGCAAAAGTACTATTTAATTGAATGACTTCAATACTATCAAGCCGACTACTGACACTAGAGGTAGTTAAGTCGAGGTTAGTTCCACTGGCAAGGGCAAGCGTATCTGAGCCGCTATTACCAGAGATTTCATCGTTTACATCGTAAACGAGCACATCGTTACCACTGCCGCCCGACAGACTATCAACCCCATCGCGGCCTGCTAGTGAATCATTACCACCACCGCCAGCAAGGTTATTTGCCGCAGCATCGCCTAATAACAAATCTGCACCCGACGAGCCGTCTACATGCTCTATACCGAAAATTTTATCTTGTTCACTGGCATCCTGACCAGAATGAGACCCATCAGCGTGGATCGTCGTGGTCGTACCGCGGAAGTTGCCATTAAACCCCCCAAGATCAACTTTCACACCGTCTTCACTAGCGAAGCTAATACGGTCTTCGGCACTAGTATCGGCTTCTATACCCGTCCCGCCGATATAAACGTCATCACCAGCACCACTAGCCGCAATAAAAAAGTCACCACCATCTCCACCGATAGCAGTATCATTACCCGAACCTGGGTTCAGCGTATCATTACCAGCTCCACCCGCGAGCGTGTCGTCGCCTGTTGTTCCGTTGATCACTTCACCGCCGATTGGTTCCGGTTTCGGGCCTGGTTTGGATTCCGGAGGCGGAGGCGGCTGCGGTGGTGGTGGCTTAAACCCTTCCCCCCCAGGAGGAGCTGATGGAGGAGGAGGGGGAGGTGCTAAAGGTGGTGGTGGTGGCTTAAAACCCTCTCCCCCAGGAGGAGCGGATGGAGGCGACGGAGGTGGAGGTGGAGGTGGCAGTTCTCCCTGAGGAGACTCCGCTTTACTATCGGCCCTAGCGTCGGCCTTGCCCTCACCTTTGCCTTCGCCCTTACCTTCGCCCTTACCTTCGCCCTTACCTTCGCCCTTACCTTCGCCCTTACCTTC
>PAXN01000023.1 GCA_002715005.1 Rhodospirillaceae bacterium | reverse complement strand
GCATTATCCCAAGCTCCACCACCGGCAGTCATAGAGATCGCAACAAAGAGACCGGTTACGATGACGCCAAGCAACATAGCGCCTAATGCGGAGAAGGCTGCTGATTTACCAGCAATAGTTTCAATAACCCAAAAGAGGACGATAGGGGATAAAACTGGTAACATTGAGGGAATAATCATTTCCTTAATTGCCGCCTTGGTCAGCATATCGACACAGGCCCCATATTCCGGCTTTGCTTTGCCCTTCATTATGCCTTTAATTTCCTTAAATTGACGCCGCACTTCGACCACTACCGAACCCGCAGCCCGGCCAACAGCCGTCATACCCATGGCGCCAAAAAGATACGGCAGCATACCACCGACAAAGAGGCCGACGACCACAAAGGGGTTCGATAACGAAAAATCGACGTTAAGGCCATCGAAATACGGGAATTCCGTGGGGTTTGCGGCAAAATATGCCAAATCCTGCGTATAGGCCGCGAATAGTACTAACGCGCCCAAACCAGCAGACCCAATGGCGTAGCCTTTGGTCACCGCCTTGGTAGTATTACCTACCGCGTCCAGCGCATCGGTAGTTTTACGAACGTCCTCGTTCAGTTCGGACATTTCGGCGATACCACCAGCATTATCAGTAACTGGTCCATAGGCATCTAAAGCGACCACAATACCCGCCAGTGCCAACATATTCGTGACGGCGATAGCAATACCAAAGAGCCCTCCCAGCAAATAGGTACCTATGATAGCGGCACAAATAATGATTGCTGGAATAGCTGTCGCCTCCATAGATATCGCGAGACCCTGGATAACATTGGTGCCGTGGCCCGTCGTTGAGGCTTGAGCGATCGATTGAACTGGACGATATTCCGTACCGGTGTAGTACTCGGTGATCCAAACAATCAAACCGGTTGCAACGAGACCAATCAGACCACAGTAATACAAGTCCATTCCTGTCGCCGACTGACCCAGAATTGTGTAAGCAATTTCCAACCCAATCACCCGTTCGGTCACAAAGTACAGTGCAACCGCCGATAAAACTGTGCACACAATAAAGCCTTTATAAAGTGCACCCATGATGTTTTGGCTTGCACCCAGCTTAACGAAAAAATTGCCAATAATTGTTGTCACAATACAGGTTGCCCCAATCACTAGCGGATAAGCCATCATTTTAGCCTCAGCCGCACCGGCGAAGAAAATCTGCGCTAAGACCATAGTGGCAACAATGCTCACAACATAGGTCTCGAACAAGTCAGCCGCCATACCAGCGCAATCACCCACATTATCACCAACATTATCAGCAATTACTGCCGGATTACGTGGATCGTCTTCAGGGATCCCGGCCTCTACTTTTCCGACCAAATCGGCCCCTACGTCCGCACCTTTGGTAAAGATTCCGCCACCAAGGCGGGCAAAAATTGAGATTAATGACGCACCAAAACCCAGTGCGACCAACGGGTCAACAATTTCGCGCCCCGAAGCACCAACATTCACCAAAAACTGATAATAGACGGCGACCGCCAACAAAGCCAAACCAGCGACCAGCATGCCCGTGACCGAACCAGATTGATATGCAACTTTCAGCCCTTCGGCGAGGCCTTTGGTAGCTGCCTCGGTGGTCCTAACGTTAGCTCGCACGGAAATATACATTCCTATATACCCAGCCGCACCGGATAAAACAGCACCAATGATGAAGCCAACCGCGACATGTAAGTTGAATAAATAGAAGAGAATCGCAGCAATCACCGCGCCGACCATACCAATCGTTGTGTATTGTCTGTTAAGATAAGCCGCCGCTCCCTCTTGAATAGCCGCCGCAATTTCTTGCATCCGTTCATTTCCCGCATCCGCACTCAACACTTGGCGGCTTACAATAATTCCGTACAGCACGGCGAGAACGCCGCAGCCGATGACAATATTTAGCATCGTTCAGACCCTATTTCGTGATTTGAATCCAATTATTCGTTACTACCTAACCAAACCCCTCGGCAGCTAAAGCGGCGAGACCATGCCAGAAGCCTCATGCTAAGGCAACTGCCCTAGAAGTTTTTAAGCGGTATTAGGTCAAGCTGTCCGACGATTTTTGGAATCTAAGCCACGTGACTGCGCCAAAAACCACTAGAGAGGGCAGTATCAATGAAGCGCTTACCGCATCCCAACCATAAAGATGCTGCATGAAGCCGGAAAATAAAGCGGTACCAGCAACGGTTCCAAATACAATTAAGTCATTGTAACCCTGTACTTTTTCCTTCTCTTCAGAACGGTAAGATTCCGTCAGAAGAGTCGTGCCGCCAATGAATAAGAAGTTCCAGCCAAGGCCAAGTATCGCTAACGCCACTGAAAAATGCGCCATCGTAATGCCCGACAGTGCGATTATAGCTGCAAAAATCATAAACGCCGCCCCAAGCGACAAAATATTAAAAATACCGAATCGCTTTATCAAATGACCGGTGAAAAAACTTGGTAAGTACATACCCAAAATATGAGCCTGAATGACCCATTTCGTATCGTGTAATTGAAAACCGCAAACTTTCATCGCTAGAGGGGTGGCTGTCATGGACAAATTCATCAAGCCGTAACCAAGCATCGAAGCCAAAACGGCCACGATGAAAACTGGCTGCCGTATTATCACACCAAGGGGTCGGCCCTGATTTTTACGTGATGCATCTGTTGGCCTTGGAATATCAATGCCCAACAACAAGAAAGATGAAATGACCGTAATACAACAAATCACCAGATAACCGCCGGCGAAAAATACCGGCGCAAATAAATCATAGCTCCAATTAGCCAGCTCCGGACCTAAAATCGCCGCCGCTACGCCACCAGTCAAGACTAAAGATATTGACTTACTTTTGAATTCTTCGCTAGCCGTGTCCGCAGCTGCAAAACGGTAATACTGCCAGCAAGCGTTATGAACACCAATGATTGCACTCCCTAAGCAAAACAACGTGAAGTTTTGATTGAAGATCGCGTAGGCGGCAATGCCCGCAGCGAAAAACCCAATCATTTGGCCCGCTATGAACACCGGCCGGCGACCAAACCGCCGCATGAGAAGCGACAACGGGTACGTGCTAGAGACAATCGTCATCCATTGTAAGGCAAGCGGTAAGGTAGCCCAAGCCGGGTCCGGCGCCATTGTAACACCTACTAGAGCCGAAATAGTAAGCACAATAGAGGTGCCGGTCATGGCAAGACCAAGAACGATGGACAATATCAGAACATTCTTTTTTGTTGGATCAGGAAAGACCTGTCCAGTTTTAGCGACGGCCATGGCGAAATTTGCCTTGCGTTGGACTATAATATCCGAGATACCACGGCTCAAACACTACCGAAACTAAAATCACCGCTATACAATCGGTGACATGCTTGCTGAAGGAGCCCAAGAACCGCTATAGAATGATCTAGTTTTCACTCTTGATGCATTCACGCCCAGTGAAAACATTGCCAATCTAGCGCAAAGGAGCTGACCATTGCCTTTTTACCAACCAGACTTAGGCGCTAACCCCGAGGATCCATTTGCGCGCGATGCAGAAAATAAGCTCATTCGACGAGGCTATTGGCTAGACATGATAGATCAATCAGTGGTGCTCGCACTAACCCAGGGAGTTGGCGCCCATTTATCGAATGAAGAAAAACGCGCGCACCTTGAAGATATCCTAAGAGATCATCTAGTTGAAAGTGTTTGCGTTCAGGAAATAATTCCGCCACAAGGGTGAATTATCAAACACTTTCTATTGTTTTGGTGACCGCTCGAAAGCACGTTGAATCAAGACTGCCTTAATCTTTTTCTTACCGATGGCGCGTGCGCCCGCCCGCATTAAACGCGCTTTGATCACTCGAATATTAATGCCCCTGGTACCTGGCCGTTGAAACCCAAGATAATCATGAAGAGCACGGTAGAAAGCATCCTTTAAACGCGGAGCATACTTTTCTACAAGAGTTTTCGATTCCGCATCCACCAATTCAAGTGTAATTTTAAATAACACGTACTGTTCAACCCGCTTACCTCGAATTACCGGAATCGTAAGGCGTTCCATTTCAAAAAAGAAGGGGACGTCGGTATCAACCTTTTCTTCGGCAGCCCAACCAATATCAGTGATGGCTAACAGGATCACCACGGCAATAGACAAGGCTCGATAACTCATTATGTATAGCTGTGACTTCATGATCTTAATCTAACTTTTACTGACCCTTATCAACCGTGTCGGTAGCCACCTATATCTATATGCAATGACTTCTTCTGCTCATTCAACAGCTGCACCCCATCACCAGCAATGATGCGACCAATACAGGTAATTGGCACGCGCGACGATTTCACCTTTTCAGCGAGATTCTCGGTACCAGTGAAAACTAACTCGTAGTCGTCACCCCCCGAGACAATATTTTTCCAAAGTATGGGCTCTGCTTTAAGAGCAAATTCACCTGCCGAGGAAAGAGGAACCTTTGCCAACTCTACAATTGCACCAACGTTTGATACATCAACGATATGGCTAATATCCGCCAATAGGCCGTCAGAAATATCAGTACCAGATGTCGCATTTCCACGCAGCGCCAAGCCTAAAGCAATGCGTGGTTCTGGCGTACGGTAACGCTCTGCAAGTAACCTCGCATTAACCTCATCAAGCGCTGCCAACTTACCTTTGGCGGCCATTAATCCCAATGCACCGTCCCCAATTGTTCCACTCACAAAGATATAATCGCCGGGCGATGCCCCTTCCCGGCGAATTGCTTGCCCAACTGGCACTTCGCCAAATAACGTCGCGCTCAAAGTCACTGGGCCCGAGCTCAAAACGCTATCACCTCCAAGCAATCCTATTCCAAAATAGCTTTGCTGATCGGCGAGCCCTTGGCAAAACGCTCTCACCCACGCATCCGTCACATTGCCAGGTAGCGTCATATTAAGCGTATAAGCGCGCGGCACCCCTCCCATTGCTGCTAGATCAGACAAATTGACCCGCAGTAATTTTGATGCAATCTGCTCTGGCTGCTCATCACCAATGTAATGTACACCCTCGACCACAGTGTCGGTTGTGATTACTAGCTCGCAGCCAGGTTCTGGACTGATAGTAGCAGCGTCATCGGTAAGGTCAAACGCACTATCCAGAGCCAAAGGAGCCAAATAATCGCGAATGCGGCCAAATTCACCTTTGCCGGGCATTGTCGTTAACCTTCGCCATATCGTGAGCCCGCAAGTCTCGTGCAATTCGGTCCAACAGGCCGTTTACAAGTCCAGGCTCTTTATCAGCATAAAACCGTTCGGTGAGCTTAACGAACTCGCTGATGGTCACTGGTGGGTCTATATCGTGCCGTTGCCCGATTTCGTAGGCGCCAACCCGCAGGATGATATGTAAGACTTTTTCCAATTTTCCCGGGGTACGGCCTTCCGACATGGAACGTCCAATCACATGATCAATTGCTTCGGTATTCTCGCTAACACCGCGCACGAGCTCGGCACAAAACGTCATATCGGTCTCTGGTGGCGGTGATCCAAATTCATCTCCCTCACCACTAGACATATCTCGTCGACGCGCAACATCATTTAAGACAATATCGGCAGCTTTATCGCTCATTTCCATCTCATATAATGATTGAATAGCAGTCAGACGCGCTGCCGTCCGCCCAACCGCTAGTGTTCGCTGTTGCATCATCTTGGATAAAGATGAAAGTGGTGTTTGTGTTCAACCATTTTCAAGCATGTTTGTGCTGCATGGGCGCCTTTATTTCCGCGATTCACTGCGGCACGCTCCATTGCCTGGTCGCGATTTTCACAGGTGAGCAGCCCGAACCCAAGCGCCAAAGCATAACGCGTGGTCAGGTCCATCAAACTACGCGAAACCTGCTCACAGATATGATCATAATGGGTTGTCTCACCGCGAATAACACAACCCAAAGCAATAACTCCATCGAAACGACGATGGCCGGAAAAATGCTCCAAACTTCGGGCGCCGTAGCAAATCGCTGCCGGGATTTCAAAAGCACCCGGCACCGTAAAAGTTTCGAAGGTAATATTTTGCGAATCTAACACGGTAGACGCACCAATTAATAATTCGTCCTGTATATCCTCGTAAAACCTTCCTTCGACTATCATAATGTGGGGTGCTGGATCGAGCATAGTTGCGTCTGACTCTATTTTATGATCGGCTTATGGCCGACGATTCTTAGACCATAGCCGTCAAGGCCGACGACTGCACGTTTAGTGTTGGACAGCAAAATCATATCACTTACACCTAGATCAAGAAGGATTTGTGCGCCAACACCGTAATCGCGCAAAGGCGAACGCTTAACGTCTACTTTTTTACTATCAAGCGAGACAGGATCATCTGTTTTGATGGTCAGCGAACCCATGTTAGGGCCGCGTAAAAGGACCACAATACCGGTTTCTTCCCCGCCAATGATCTCCATGGCGCGCTGCAAATCGCCACCACGACCACTGGACAGCCCACCGAGCACATCATCCATAAGGTTCATCGCATGCATTCGCACCAATGTTGGCATTCCGGGATTTATCTCGCCCTTAACCAAGGCAATGTGCTCTACTTGGGCGATCCGATTTGCATAGACAATAAGCTTAAAACTACCACCAAAGCGGCTGGAAAATTCGCTTTCGCTCACCTTTTCGATAATACGGTCATGTTTACGGCGATAGGCGATTAGGTCTGCAATCGCTCCAATCTTTAAATTATGGAATTGCGCATAAGCGATGAGATCCTCCAAACGTGCCATGGTCCCGTCTTCATTCATGATCTCGCAAATAACACCGGACGGGTTGAGACCAGCAAGGCGCGCTATATCGACCGATGCTTCCGTATGGCCTGCCCGAACTAACACGCCACCTTCGCGCGCCATTAACGGGAAAACATGACCGGGCGTGCCGATATCATCACGATCCGATTGCGGATCAATCGCAACCGAAACAGTACGCGCCCGGTCGGGAGCAGAAATACCAGTCGTCACACCTTCGCGTGCCTCAATGGAAACCGTAAAAGCGGTCTGATGGCGGCTCTGATTTTTTTGACTCATCAAGTCAAGACCAAGCTCTTCGCAACGCTGTTGTGTTAGCGCTAAACAAATAAGTCCGCGCCCATGAGTTGCCATAAAGTTAATAGCGTCCGGGGTTGCCATTTGGCCAGGGATCACAAGATCCCCTTCATTTTCTCGCTCTTCGTCATCTACCAGAATGAACATACGCCCGTTACGCGCATCTTCAATAATATCCTCAATGGTCGAAAGGAAATTGAGATCGCCAGCCAAACGCTTTCTCACATCGCTGGTTTTCGCCACATTATGCTGTTCCGCAGTCAATCCAATACCTTTCATACAACCAATCAATTACCGGGCAAGAGTCGGGCAACATATCGGGCAAGCATATCAATCTCAAGGTTTACTCGATCTCCAGGCACCGCCACACCAAACCCGGTTTGGGCTAACGTGTGAGGGATTATATTTACGCCAAAGCCGTCGCGATCAACTTCATTGACTGTCAAAGACACACCGTCAAGAGATATACATCCCTTTTCCGCAATGAATTTTTCTAGTTCGACGGGCGGCAGGAACCTAAATCGCATACTATCCCCATCAGGCTCGCGACCTATAATCTCTGCAACGCCATCCGTGTGACCAAAAACCAAATGGCCGCCAAGCTCTTCGCCAAGCTTTAAAGATCTTTCCAAATTTACGGGCCGACCAGCTTTCCAATCCCCGACTGTTGTTCTCGCAAGGGTCTCTGCTGAAGCCTCAACAGCGAACCACCCATCATTTTTCTCGGTTACAGTTAAGCAAACCCCCGAACACGCTATTGAAGCTCCTATTGCTACGGTAGCGAGATCAAACGAGGTATTGATTTCGAGCCGCCGATCACCAAATTGCTCAATTGCAGAGATTTCGCCGACATCCTGGATAAGGCCTGTAAACATATTATTAACCTAGTCCGATCGCCAATAGGTTTCCAGCCAATCATTGCCAAGACGCTCCGATGAAATGGTATCAAAGCGCAAAATATCGTCCAACTGAGTCAGACCATAAGCGGCCACTGCTGAAACACCGTCGCCTCCCATTATATTCGGTGCACGGAACCAAGCGATACGATCCACCAAGCTAGCTCTCAAAAAAGCCGCTGCAATGTCAGCGCCACCTTCAACCAATAAGCGTGTAATACCTTTACCAGCTAGAGCTTGCATTGCAACGTGAATATCTGGATAACCTGCACTATCAAGTGGCGTCGTTATGATTTCGACACCACGATCGCGATAAGCCTTTAGTTTAGCCTCATCGCCCCCTTTCGCAGTTAAGAGCCACGTTGGTACATCCGCAACAGTTGCAACGAGATTTGCCGTTAACGGCAGTTGAAGCCTTGTGTCAACCACAATACGTACTGGTGAGGCTGCCTCAAGGCCCGGCAATCGTACGGTAAGTGCAGGGTTATCCGCGAGTGCGGTTCCTATGCCAACTAAAACTGCATCGTGACTGGCCCGCAACAAGTGTACCCGCGCTCGTGCATTGGGACCCGTAATCCACTGACTTTCGCCCTGCGCCGTGGCAATTCTACCATCCAGCGTGGTTGCGGTTTTAAGAGTTATCATCGGCCGCTTTTCGGTGACTCGCAATATAAAACCTTCATTCAATCGCTCCGCCTCGCCTCGACATAGGTCAACCTTCACATCGATGCCCGCTTCTTTTAAGAGCGCATTTCCTCTGCCACTGACCCGGGAATCTGGATCTTCCATAGCGGCAACAACGCAGGTGACGCCCGCTTCGATTAGCGCGTCAGTGCAGGGCGGAGATTTACCATGATGACAACACGGCTCAAGCGTTACATATGCTGTGGCGCCTTTTGCCAAATTACCCGCCTGAGACAGAGCAACGGTTTCCGCATGCGGACGTCCTCCCGGCTGAGTCCACCCACGACCGACAACTACCGGTGCACCAGCTCGCTCAGCAACGATGACACAGCCTACAGCAGGATTCGGCCAAACAGAGCCTAGCCCTCTATGCGCGAGACTGAGAGCCACGCGCATAAAGCTGACATCTTGCTTATTCAGGTCCGCCGGCACCAAGCTCGCCGGTAATGAATTCTTCGAAATCCTTGGCCTCACGGAAATTCTTATAAACCGATGCGAAGCGCACATATGCGACCTTATCGAGCGATGCTAAGGCCTCCATTAGCAACTCACCGATCAAATCAGCTTTAACATCGCTTTCACCGGAACTTTCGAGCCGCCGTACAATACTATTAGCGACCTGCTCGACCCGCTCAGGCTCGACAGAGCGCTTCCGTAGTGCAATATTCATGGAGCGCACCAATTTATCACGATCAAATGGCTCCCGTTGGCCGTTCTTTTTTATCACTGATAAATCACGTAACTGAACACGCTCGAAAGTCGTAAACCGTTGACCGCAATTAGGACAAAAACGTCGGCGGCGAATAGCAGCATTATCCTCTGTCGGCCTCGAATCTTTTACTTGTGTATCATTATGACTGCAAAACGGACATCGCATCCCGTAATCCCTTTCCTATAAGGTCGCTACACTCATACGCCTACCGGATAGACCGGAAATCGTTTGCACAGCGTATCCACCTTTTCGCGGACCGCACATTCTACTGACTCATTATTTTCGCCGTTAGCCGCAAGACCATCTAAGACATCCACGATTAATTCACCGACTTGGCGAAACTCCGCCTGACCGAATCCTCGTGTCGTTCCAGCCGGCGTCCCAAGACGAATACCGGAAGTCACCATCGGTTTTTCTGGATCAAAAGGAATCCCATTTTTGTTGCAGGTCAACCCAGACCGCTCCAGCGCCATTTCGGCAATGTTGCCAGTAAGACTCTTGGGTCTGAGGTCAACTAATATCAAATGAGTGTCCGTACCACCGGAAACGATATCAAGACCGCCCTCTAACAGAGTTTCAGAAAGTGTCTTAGCATTATCGACAATAGACTGCGCATAGACCTTAAAAGGGGGCTTTAGCGCTTCACCAAAGGCAGCAGCCTTACCAGCTATCATATGCATCAGAGGACCGCCTTGCGTCCCTGGGAAAATTGCCGAATTGAACTTTTTGGCTAAAGCTTCTTCATTAGTAAGGATCATACCGCCGCGAGCGCCGCGCAATGTCTTATGAGTTGTAGTGGTAACTACATGTGCATGGGGTAATGGACTTGGATGAACACCACCCGCAACCAGGCCAGAAAAATGAGCCATATCTACCATCAACAAAGCACCGACAGAATCTGCTATTTCCCGAAATTTAGCGAAATCGATAAACCTAGGGTAAGCCGAACCGCCAGCAATAATAATTTTAGGTTTATGTTCATTTGCCAGATGCGCGACTTGATCAAAATCAATTAGCGCATCATCTTTGCGGACTCCGTACTGAACAGCGTTAAACCACTTGCCCGACTGATTAGGTGGTGCACCATGGGTCAAGTGTCCACCAGCAGCTAAGGACATTCCCAAAATAGTATCTCCGGGCTGAATAGTCGCCAGATAAACCGCATTGTTTGCTTGGGCACCCGCATGGGGCTGTACATTAGCGAATTGGCAACCAAACAGCTCCTTGGCACGATCAATTGCCAATTGTTCGGCAACATCCACAAATTCGCAGCCGCCATAATAACGTCGCCCTGGATAGCCTTCGGCATATTTATTCGTGAGTACGGACCCAATTGCCTGCAATACGGACCGACTGACAATATTTTCAGAAGCAATCAGTTCTATTTGATTTTGCTGGCGCGACAATTCTTGGCCGATAGCGATAAACAGATCAGGATCAGTATCATCAAGTGACGCTACAAAGAATCCATCTTCCAAAATTTCTGCTGTATTAGCTTCTGCCATCGCTCTAACTATCCCTTCCCGATTATCACAAAATTTCTACGAATACTTTTCAACTCGCCGTTGATGACGTCCGCCTTCAAATTCTGTATTCAAAAACACTCTTAAACAATCAAGCGCCACTTCTAGCCCAGTAGTTCGCGCGCCTAAAGCCAAAACGTTGGCATTATTGTGCAGCCTTGCAAAGCGAGCATCTGTCTCATTATGACAAAGCGCAGCGCGCACATGCCGGTGGCGATTGGCCGCAATCGAAATGCCAATCCCAGTACCACAAATCAAAACTCCCCGCATTACGCTGCCCTTCAAAAGAGCCTCTGCCAAATTATTGGAATAGTCGGGATAATCCACCGAACAAGTGCTATCAGTCCCCAGATTGAGCACTTCATAGCCCATTTCTTCCAGATACTCACCGAATGCCGACTTCATCAAAAGCCCTGCGTGGTCCGATGCTATAGCGACTTTTTCCTTAGCAATGAAAACCAAAACGTCCTCAAACCCAAAATAACGATGAAAAACACCCGATAACACTTAGAATACCACATGTCGCGTAGTCTTGCCAGTCACACACAAGGTTTCGCAGTCGAAACGCTCACTCTTGCTTAATAACAATCAATTAATAAGAAATACAGTAGAGCTAGTAAAACAAAATAGCTTGTAGTGTGTGATCAAAAGGTTACACCTAAAAGGTATACTTTATGTAGTGATTAATCAGGTTTTCACTGGAATATATTGTGCTTTATTGTAATTACATTACACCAATTTACAAACTAACTTAAAGATAAAGTAGAGTATTAAATATTTTTTCTTTAATTTTATTGACATAATTAAAGTTATGTGAGATTTACTAGTGATAAATTAGAAAAAGAATAGGACTATAGGTGATGCACCAACAATTCGCAGAGAATACGGGGCAGAAGACTGACATATTGCGTATGACTGCCGATGTCGTTTCTGCATATGTTGGCAACAATACTTTGCCAGCCACTGAACTTAATGACGTTATTCACCTCGTTTATGGCTCATTACAGAAGCTTAATGATGGCCAAACAAATACCTCCCGTTCCAAATCTAAAGTTGCAGTGCGGAAATCCATCACACCTGACTATATTGTCTGCTTCGAGGACGGAAAGAAACTAAAGATGCTAAAACGTCATCTTCGCACCGTCTACGGTCTGACGCCTCAAGAATACCGTGCCAAGTGGGGGCTCCCTGCGGACTATCCAATGGTAGCGCCCAATTATTCGCGACAACGCTCTGCTTTCGCAAAAAAAATCGGCTTAGGCCGAACTGCAAGTGGCGTCGCGTAAATGTTCCCCAACGAAAATTAAAAAAGTAATTATAAACTGGCCGGTCTATGTGACCGGCCATTTTTTTTACCGCAGCAGCCTAGCAACGGCCATCTTCAGCCTTTTTCTTCATCACATATTTTAATTTGAGGAGACCAGCTTCGCGCAAGGCGCGGTCGCCACGACGCGGATCACCAACTATGGACGCCTCGATACCAGTGCGAGTATCAACGGCGGTTACTTTCACATATCGGCCGATCGTGATCATTTCGATGATGGCTCCGTGAGACTCTTTTTTTGCCATAGCACCAGTCTAGCCGAATCAGCCACATTACTTCAAACGAGCCTTTTAAAATTATTATAAATCCGTCGTGCCTTCCGGTTTAGCTGAGGCAACGCGTCTTTAACGGCATTGGCGATTAGTGATTCGCCTCCAAGACCGACAGAGTTTTGAAGAGACTCAGCATAAGCCGGAACCTTCGCCCAATCACCGACTGTGTCCTCGGTGACCTCCATATGATACTGTAAACCATAAGCCCTCTCACCGTATCGAAACGCTTGACAATCACAGCCTGCAGAGACGGCAAGCAACACCGCGTCTTGGGGTAATAAGTTTACCTCCGAGCTATGCCACTGCAAACAGGTGTTGTGCCTATCAACGCTATCAAATAACGGATCAACAATGCCGGCATCCGTAAGTTCGACTGTCAGAACACCAACCTCCGGATCAGCCATGGGGGCTACAGTCCCACCCAGGGCATCGGCCAATAATTGGTGCCCCAAGCATATACCCAAAATTGGCTTTTCTGCCTGGGCCCAGTCCCTGATTGCCTGTTTTTCGGCTATTAGCCACGGATACTTATCTTCTTCCCACACATCCATCGGCCCGCCCATAATCCAAAGCGCATCATAGTCCTTGTGCCCTGGCGGAGCGTGACCGGCATCCCATCCTACCACATCATAAGAAATGCTATCTTCATGCAAAAATCTCCGGAAAATGCCGGGATGCTCGACGTCAATATGTTGATATACTAAAACCCGCATTACAGGCTTAAAATCTACAATCTCTTCGTCACACCACCGCGCCCGCCAGTGTTTAATCGGTCGGCGTAATCCGGCGCAAGAGGGCGACCATTTGGAATGTTGACCCAAAGACGCAATAGCAATCGACGCTTTTCTTCCTCATCCCAATCCACAAACCGACCCCGACTATGCATCGTCGTATGATTATTTAGTAACTGTATGTCACCTGGTTCGAAGGCCATGGGTAAAAGAAAATCTTCGGACACAGCTAAATTTTCTACTAAATCGATGGCCTCCTGCTGTGCTTGGGTTAGTGGCTCCTGAGCTCGCTGTGCACCAAGCTCGATCTGTTGTTTATTAAACCGGCATGAAAGCAATCCTTCATACCAGCTATAGACCGGAATTCGATTATTCGAGAGTTCGACAGCTGTTCGTCCTTTACCTATCAGGTCGTAGTGGAACCCCTTCAATAGCGGCTCCAAGAGATCGGGACGGATTACCCTAATGCGGTTATAGACCGACATTGAAGAAGCAATCCAACTTTCTCCGCCCTCTTTCGCGGGCCGCACACACATCAGCCCTACCAGGTCCGATGAATCGGTATGCGGTGCGAGCAACGCGTTAGTACGATGACCCCGCACACCTTCCTCATAATATCCGCCTTGAGTGTACTTGCCACCTTCCATGTCTTTAACGTGACCCAGCAAATCGCCTTGGCTATTCTGAGAAATAGTTTGGCCCAAATACGTACCGATACCCCAATAAAGTACGGATAATTTGTCTAAACCATAATCCTCTACATTTAGCCCGCGCATCAGCACAAAACCGCGCCCATATTCTATTTCGTGGAGCAAGGATCCAATCTTCGGTCCTAGAGAGGGCAACGGAAAATCTGTTTGGCGAAATTCGAGTGGTGGGACGCCGCGGTCATATAACGCAGTGGTCGCTTCCTCCAGCTCGTGCAAATCTTCGTCCGAAAGTTGAAAAACCCATGAATTATCCTGTTCCATTTCCGCGCACGTCCATGCGGACGGTCCTGTCACCTCGGGCGGCAAACGCATATCCATCGCCAGATAATCTCCAACTACAATTAATCGACTCTGTGTTTAGCAATCCGCCGAGGTTTCTGGCAATGGCTTACGTGCCTGTACTTGACATTAACGCCTGACGCATGGCTTTTCGACTATGCTAAAAAAATCGCATAATAATTGGGATATCACGTTACCAGGGAGCTGATCATGGCCGTCGATTCTAAGAACCCCGAAACTATTGCCCTTCACGCGGGCTATCGCGCCGACTCAACAACTGGTGCAGTTGCAGTGCCGATCTATCAAACCACATCTTATCAGTTCGATAGCACTGAGCACGCAGCCAATTTGTTTGGGCTCAAGGAACTCGGCAATATCTATACGCGGATTATGAACCCTACCGCAGATGTACTAGAACAACGCATCTCCGCTCTCGAAGGTGGTGTCGCAGCACTAGCGTTAGGCTCAGGGCAAGCCGCGTCAGCCTTCTCAATCCAAAATATCGCCCAGTCGGGGGATAATATTGTCAGTTCTACCGACCTTTATGGGGGCACTTGGAATTTATTCGCGAATACCTTCAAAACGATGGGTATCGAAGTTCGCTTTGTAGATCCTACGGAACCTAAAGCTTTCGCCGAGGCGACCGACGATAAAACACGTGCCTATTACGCAGAAACACTGCCTAACCCTAAACTAAAAGTCTTCCCTATTGCGGAAGTGGCAGAGATTGGCCGCAAGCTCGGGGTACCATTGATAATGGATAATACAGCATGCCCGGTCCTCTGCCGACCGCTCGATCATGGGGCTGCCATCGTCGTCTATTCGACGACCAAATATATCGGTGGCCATGGTACATCGATTGGCGGGCTGGTAGTCGATGGCGGCAATTTCGATTGGGAGGCACATGCGGACCGCTTCCCAATGTTGAACCAGCCTGACCCTTCCTATCATGGAGCGGTTTGGACCGAAGCGGTCAAACCTATGGGCCCCATCGCCTATATCATTAAAATGCGGGTTACACTACTCCGTGATTTAGGCGCAGCCATGGCGCCCTTTAACGCTTTTATGTTTTTGCAGGGGCTCGAGACCGCACCACTTCGCATCCGTGAGCATTCCAAGAACGCCGCTGCCGTTGCTAATTTCCTAAGTAAACGCGACGATGTCGCCACGGTGATATATCCGACGCTGCATACAGATCAGAAGAATAGAACAAGAACCGCAAAGTATCTGTCTGGCGGTAGCGGAGGGCTTGTCGGTTTCGAGCTGAAAGGCGGATCGGACGCGGGACGAGCTTTCATTGATGCACTCGGGATGCACTATCACGTTGCCAATATCGGAGATGCCCGTTCGTTGGCTATTCATCCGGCAACTACAACACATTCTCAGCTCACGCCCGAAGAACAAGCTGCCAGTGGCGTTACGGATGGTTATGTGCGCCTATCCGTGGGCATAGAGCATATCGACGACATTCTAGCCGACCTTAGCCAAGCCCTCGATAAGGTCTCATAAGCGTTTTCAAACACACCTATACGCGCTAAGATTCGCCTAATTTAGGGAGATAATTATGCCCGAGGGCAAAAATAAGCTATCGCCAATGAAATCACACAGACCCGATGTAACGGGAGACGCGAATATCGGCTCCTTTCCAGCCGTTCGGATGCGTCGTAACCGCAGCAGCGATGCAGTCCGGCGGATGGTGGCGGAGAACTATCTGACTAGCAACGACTTGATTTGGCCAATCTTTATTATCAATGGCAAACAGAAGCGAGAGCCAGTTGCTTCCATGCCCGGCGTCGACCGCTTGTCAGTTGACCTTTTACCAAAAGCCGCCGAAAAGGCCTTTAAGCTTGGTATACCTGCAATAGCACTTTTCCCCTATAACGAACCGGGTCGGAAGACCGAAGACGGGCGCGAGGCCATAAATCCGAACAATTTGGTCTGTAGCGCGATACGTGCGATTAAAAAGCGCCTGCCAGACATGATGGTGGTCTGTGACGTCGCCCTCGACCCATACACCACTCACGGCCATGACGGAGTGATGGACGGTGAGGAAATTCTCAATGACAAAACTCTGGAGGTTTTAGTTAATCAAGCACTGATTCAAGCGGATGCGGGCTGCGATATCATCGCGCCGTCCGACATGATGGACGGTCGAGTCGGCGCGATCCGGCAGAAACTCGAAGATAACGGCTTTCAACATACCCGAATAATGGCCTATTCGGCAAAATTTGCATCCACGTTCTATGGTCCCTTCCGCGATGCAGTAGGCTCCAAAGCGATGCTTAAAGGTGACAAACGTACCTACCAAATGGACCCGGCCAATAGTGATGAGGCGCTCCGAGAAGTGGCCTTAGACATTCAAGAAGGTGCGGACATGGTGATGGTTAAACCTGGGATGCCCTATTTAGACATCGTACGCCGCGTCAAAGACACATTTCAAATACCTACCTTCGTCTATCAGGTCAGTGGCGAATACGCCATGTTACAAGCAGCGATCCAAAACGGGTGGCTGGATAATGACCGGGTCATTTTGGAGAGCCTGATCGGCTTCAAACGTGCCGGCGCGGACGGCATACTTTCGTATTTTTCCTTGGAAGTAGCAGAATTGCTGCTTAAATAGATTCATAGCCCACTTTCTCTTGGATTAGTCATTCGTTGAGAAATACACTGCCGCATCCGCTGGCCACCATTCATAATAGATCATGCTATGAAAACCCTGTGGGCTGTAGCAACCGACCGACCCTTTTCACATGATTAGTACTATTTTTTTCGATTAAGAAAGGAAGTCATTAACGTGTTCGGCTCATCGGTCGCATAACAGCCAGCGATAGCCTTAATGCCGACCTTGGCCGCATCCGTATAGGACATACGTTCCCAATCGTTGATTAACGCCTTTTGAACTCGGATCGCATTGGGCCCACACAACAGTAACGAGACTATCCATTCCTCTACTGCTTCGTCGAGCTGATCATAGGGCACCAGCTTTTGCAGATAACCATATTCGTATGCCTGTTGAGCAGTAATGTGATCGCCAGTCAGTACCAGCTCAACCGCTTTGCCCCAGCCCATTAAACGCGGCAACAAGACAGCTTCCATACCCGATGGAATACCGAAGCGTGTTTCCGGCATCCCGTATTTACCGTGATCTGCGCCAACGCGCATATCAGCAGCGGCAGCGATCTCCATGCCCGAGCCAAAGCAATAGCCGTTGATGCGCGCAATCACCGGGACCGGGAAATTCCGCACAGCATCGCAGGCATAATGAGTCAAGGTCGAGGAGTTCTCCCCTTGAGCCGGATTGTAATGTGCCATCTCGGCGAGATTACTACCACCGACGAAGGACTTATCTCCAGTACCCGTGAGGATAATAGCTCGCAATGTCTCATCATGCTTAAGTTCAGCTATCACATCAATGAATCTCTGCTTTCCAGCTAGCCCCAAAGAATTTCGCTTCTCCGGGTTATTAAACATAACTGTCGCGATACGTCCCTTATCACTACGATCATCATAATTAACCAGTACTAATGAATTTGTATCTTTCATAAGACTTCCCTTGCCGTTGCAATCTAGCATTCTTACCTTCACCATACAGTCTGTGGGGCAGCATGAGCTGCGCCAACCGAGCATAATCTAAATGAGTAACCGCCGTGACGGAAGGTCTTCAGAGAAGGAACTGGCCATACCGCCTCATTCGAAGTGCTGGATATCTGCTAGTACTAGTAATTGTTGGCACCAGCGGGCTCCTCGTTTGGCTGCTATCTTCCTTGCCAAAAATTGATGGTATGATTTCTGTTCCAGGGTTGGCCGCGCCGGTAGAAATCGTGAGAGACACAAATGCGGTTCCACATATTTTTGCCAAAGGATCTGAGGACGCCTACTTCGCACTTGGCCTATGCCACGCACAAGACCGGCTCTGGCAAATGGAGATGATGCGCCGCACAGGTGCCGGGCGCCTATCGTAGATAATGGGTGCACCGACCCTTTCTATCGATAAATTCACGCGCACGCTGGGCTTCTATAGAAGTGCAGAAGTGCGCGCCGGAGAAATGCCATCGGATCTCAGGAAACAGATGGATGCCTATGCCGCCGGCGTCAACTACCATATTGATAACCATGACGGGCCTTTATCGCCCGAATTCACCCTGCTCAACCACACTCCGGAACCTTGGCGCACTGCAGATAGTCTTGTGTGGTCGCGTATGATGGCTTTTCGCTTATCGCAAAATTGGTGGAAAGAACTGTTTCGTTTAAGATTGCAAACAGTTCTCACAAAATCCCAAATAGACGATTTCTGGCCCTCCAACAACTTAGGCCCAATCACATTGGGCAACCCGAGCCAAGCAGCGTCACTTTTAAAAGCAGTGCCGCCAACATTTCGACCAAAGAGCGCGTCCAATGCCTGGGTGCTTTCGGGCAAACGAACCGCATCGGGGAAACCCATTCTCGCGAATGATCCGCATCTTGGTTTTAACGCTCCCGGCCTTTGGTATCTGGCGCGTATCAAAACGCCGAAATTTGAGATTACCGGGGCGACGGTGCCTGGCGTACCCATAACCGTAATTGGACATAACGGAACAATCGCTTGGGGTCTAACTACTACTGGTGGGGATAGTCAGGATTTATTTATCGAGAAAATCGATCCCAAAGACAAAAACCGATATTTGGCCCCTAATGGCCCGCGCGCCTTCCACGTCCGAACCGAAATCATAAAAGTGAAAGGAACAGATTCGGTTACGTTGCATGTGCGCACCACTCGGAATGGACCAGTTATTTCTGATATTTCAACGCCAGCGCAAAGGGTAAAAATCGCCGGGCAATTGCTAGCACTCAAGAGTATTGCGGCACGCGCAGATGATAGAACGCATGAAGCGCTATACCGGATCAACCGGGCAAAAGACTGGAAAGAATTTTTGGCAGCGACGAAGCTTTTCCATAGCCCACAGCAGAATTTATTTTATGCGGATGTAACAGGAGATATTGGCATGATCGCACCGGCTCGACTTCCTCTGCGCAACGGCTGGGACGGACGTTGGCCTGCGGACGGTACAAATCGAAACCACCGGTGGATAGGTTTCATTCCATACGACGGGTTACCGAAAAGGTATAACCCGTCGGTTGGCTTTATTGGCAACGCGAACAACCAATTGGTGCCAAATTCCTATCCGTACCTCATCTCTAAGGACTGGGATGCGCCCTACCGTGCGCGTCGCTTGAAAGCCCTTGCAGCGGGAAATTCTGAGCACACACTCGACGATAGTGCGGCCTGGCAAATGGACCACACCTCTGAAGCGGCAAGAGAATTACTTCCCTTGATGCTTCAACAGCTTCAAGAGAGGGAAACGAAAGCACTAAAGCGCCTAATTGCATGGGATTATCAAATGGATAAGGACAAGCCTGAGCCGTTATTATATAGCGCCTGGGTTCGCTTTTTTATGATTGAATTGATGAAACCCTACGGACTTAGAGATTTGGCACCCATGCCCGCCTTTTTGGTCAAGGTGCTACGAGATAAACCTAATTGGTGTGACCACCCCACAACTAATAAGCGGGAGTCATGTAAGCCACTTCTCGCCGCAAGCCTGAGAAAAGCAATCAAAAAACTTTCGCAATATTTGGGCAAAAATATTGGCGATTGGAAATGGGGAGAAATGCACCGTGCCACTTTCAAGCATCGATTATTCGATCGCATCCCTATTATAAAACTTTGGGGTAATCTAAGCATCCCAACTGACGGCGGCGATCATACGCTTAATCGAGGGCAAACTACCTTCGGTGACGACGGCCTTAATCCCTTCAGCCACCGCCATGGCGCCGGGTTTAGGGTGATTTATGATTTGGGTGATTTACAGAAAAGTCGCTTCATTATCGCTACCGGACAATCAGGAAATATTTTTTCTAAGTATTACGGGAATTTTCTACAACCTTGGCGGGATGGAAGGTATATCCATGTCTTTGGTGAACCAAATAGGATTAGAAAGCGTGCACTGGGCGCGCTCCTACTTGTCCCAACAAAGCTGGCTGGAAAAAGGTGATAATATGGCCGTAATCTTTGAAGCCATAAAAGACTTCTAAAACTAACAAAGCCGTCGCCCAAAACATAGCGGGCAAAGTGGCCGCGGCAGCCCAACTGGCGGCGCTCATGGAACACACGGACCGCTTTGACGACAAAAAAAGTAGCGCTTGTTGTAAGCAGCGCGAATATAAGTTCACGGCTTCTCGTATCAATCCTCAAGAGAAGTCGAGTACGCACTGGCCGAATCATAAGCCTGCGGATATCTATGAGTAACAATCCTGGTGCACTTGCGAACGTTGCTACCCATATCGACGAAACAGGCGGTAATATCTTTGAAATCGTTTACCAAAGCCTCTTTAACGATGCACCGGTGAAATAAACCCAAGCGGATATTGTGGTCGAAACCCATGATCAAAGCCATGTTCGGGAATTTTTTGCACGTCTGACCGCTGCAGGCTTCCCATGCCGACAACTAAGTGCCACCACTAACGGCTACCTACTAATAAAATTTAATCTAATGGGTTATAGACTCCCTTTACCTTTTTTCCTTACATTCTAATCAATATTATTACTAAACCCACAGCTTTCGACAGGGTCGTATGTTTGTAATTATCGGAATGGTTGTTGTAACCCTCAGCATTCTCGGCGGTTATGTCGCGTTAGGCGGTAAACTAGGCGTGCTATGGCAGCCGTTTGAGGTGGTCATAATTGGTGGTTCCGGTCTCGGAGCCTTTATTCTTGCTAACCCACCTGTCGTCCTTAAAAGAGCCGTTAGTTCCTATATAGGGATACTTAAGGGACCCAAATACAAAAAAAAGGACTACGTTGAACTCCTTTGTATGCTCTATCAGACATGTCGCCTGGCGAAGACCAAAGGTATGCTAGCGTTGGAAGCACATGTGGATAATCCTGACAGCAGTCCGCTTTTTGAGCCATTCCCTACCTTCAAATCCGACCATCACGCCGTAGAGTTTCTCTGCGATTATTTGCGCTTAATGACTCTGGGCACGGACAATGCAATGGAGGTAGAGACCCTCATGGACATTGAGTTGGACGTACACCATGGCGAGGCACATAGGGTATTCCACGCGGCGAACACCATGGCAGAAGCTTTTCCAGGCCTCGGCATTGTGGCTGCCGTCTTGGGTGTGATTAAAACTATGGGATCTATCGCCGAACCACCAGAAGTGCTCGGCGCCCTAATCGGGGCAGCCTTAGTGGGGACATTCCTCGGCATTTTGCTTTGCTACGGATTCTTCGGACCGATGGCTGCCGCGATAGCTGGCATAGATGAAGACGACCACCAATATTACGTCGTCATGAAGATAGCGCTGTTAGCCCACTTGCAAGGGTACGCCCCGGCGGTATCAGTCGAATTCGCACGGAAAACCTTAATGAGTAACGTGAGACCTACCTTCGCGGAACTGGAAGAAGAGACGGGTAACCTAGATCCAATTTAAGGCTCTAAATTTAGAAAGACGCTAAAAGCCATGGCGAACGCGGACGAAGGCATCGCTGAAGAACAGCCGACTGTCATCAAAAAAAAGAAAAGAATACCGCCACCGCCACACGGCGGTGCTTGGAAAGTCGCCTACGCCGACTTCGTTACTGCCATGATGGCTTTCTTTTTATTACTTTGGTTATTGAACGTCACCACCGACAGTACAAGAGAGGGCATTTCTGATTATTTTGAGCCGGAGGGTTTATCAGAAGAGCAAACTGGCTCTGGCGGTGCTGGGAAAGGTTTAGCATTGCAAGCCGAGGGTGCGCTTAGGTCATCCGGCTCACCTCCCAGTGTAACAGTCTCAATACCGACATTTGGCGGTGAAAAATCAGGAACAACTCAAGACGAGAAAAAAGCACCAAAAGCCCGAGCGGGTGGCGATACAAAAGGACATGACAAACAACACGATGACGAAGAAAATCAACAATTAGAAACCGCGGCCGACACTCTTCGCCAAGCCATTCAGGAAATTCCTGAACTGACCGAGCTACAAGAAAGTTTGCTGATTGAAAACTTGCCAGAAGGCATGCGTATCATGCTAGTTGATCAGCAAAAAGTAAGTCTTTTTCGACCCGCCAGTCCAATACTTACCAATAAAGGCGAACACTTATGCGCCATCATCGCTACCATTCTACGGGAACTTCCGCACGACATCCGAATAGTAGGCCACACCGACCGCAGTAAATTTGGCGGACCGAATTACTCTAAATGGGAACTATCCGGAGACCGAGCAAATAGCGTGCGCCGTGCTCTGAACAAATATAACGTAAACCCAAACCGCGTTAAGCGGGTATCAGGAAAAGCCGACCAGTCCCTATTGGACAACAAAAATCCTGGTTCCCCGCGTAATCGCCGGATTGATATTTTACTAGTACGGCAAAAGAAGAACCGCGAGTAGAGATAAAAATGCCACTGGATGATATCGGCGAAAAACCATTTATATTTATTAAACGCATCAAGATCCAGGAAGAGGCCCATCATGGTGGTGCGTGGAAGGTAGCCTATGCGGATTTCGTGACCGCCATGATGGCTTTTTTCTTATTATTGTGGCTACTTAATGCAACTACCGAAGACCAAAAAGAAGGTATTTCTAACTATTTTGAGCCTATTGGCGCCGTAACGGGCACGACTGGTAGCGACGGCCTATTTGGTGGTATATCCGCTACCGAGCCTGGTCCAATACCCGAACCGGGACAAACCGCATCCAGCAGCGTAAGTGAATCAACAAACGACCCGTCTGAGAACTCAGAAGACACAGAAAAGGGAAACCCGGAAGAGACCAAGAAACCCAAAACAGAAATTCCGGGCGTCGAGCCAGCCCACGAAGACCAGCAACTGGAAGCAGCCAAATCGGCCATACAACAAGCAATGTCCCAGGTTGAAGAGTTGCAGCATCTTTCACCCTCAGTCATGGTCGATATAGTACCGCAAGGACTTCGTATTCAATTGATGGATAATGACAGAAATCCGCTATTCAAAAACGGTAGCGAACATCTCAATGCCAATGGGCGTAAGTTGCTGGCAATGGTTTCCGAGGTGGTTGAACTGCTTACTAACAAAATTGCTATAAGCGGGCATACCGGTTCAGCGGAACTTATCGAACCTAACGGCCAAACCAACTGGGAACTTTCAATTCGGCGTGCAAACTCTGCACGGCGAGCTTTAAAAGCTAACGGCATTCCAGACCAGCGGGTTACCTCGGTGGACGGTAAAGCAGACACACTTTTATTAGATAAAGATCAACCGAATTCAGCACGCAACAGAAGGATCGCGGTACTCCTCCTCAAAGAGGCACGCAAACCGACGCAGAAAGAATTAGCCCCCGACCGACTCTTTAAACTTCCCAAGCTCTAGCGCTTACATCGCCTAACACCATCTACAAGGAAATTTGGACTGACAACTCTTGAAACTTAACCTTCCCCAACACGCTAACGCCAACTTCGATGGCAAGGAAAGATCGTCCGATTCATTAGACAACCCTGAATATTATGATGGCCTATTGTGGCGCCGCCCATTGGCATTTGTTATTGACTTGACGATTATAAGCACTGTTCTTCTCCTACTGATTATCGCTAATATCTTTACGTTAGGTCTTCTAGGCGGGTTGATCGCAATATTATGGCCAGCCATTATCTTAATACTATACGACACGCTTTTAATAGGCGCTGCAGGATCAGGAACCATCGGCATGCGTTGTCTCCGTCTACAAGTACGCAACTGGCAAGGCAAACGGCCGAGCCACTTACAAGCTGCAATAGGCTCGGCATTTTTCAGCCTTATCACGCCCTGGAGTGGCGGCATCGTACTAATTATTGGCCTATTTAGCGACCGCCGCAGGCTCGCCCATGATTATTTATCAGGAGTCGTGGTAATCAACAAAGTCTAACCACTGCATTAAAAAGGATCCGGGGTTCTGTATTATTGAGCCTTATACAATATGACCATCCAACGCCCATCCAAACGCCTCTTAACTTTCTACAGATCGGGACCGATGCCTTGCCCCTATTTAGCGAATAAAACCGAACAACAACTCTTTACGGAACTTTGCGGCAATACGGCACAAGAACAATTTGAGGCTCTCAGCCGGGGTGGCTTTCGTCGGAGTCACCAAGTGATATATCGTCCGACCTGTCCAGCTTGTAATGCTTGCACACCTGTCCGTATTAGAACGCAGGACTTTAAATTGACACGCGCATGGCGCCGCATTATCAATAAAAATTCACAACTTATAGTCGAAAATGTAGGTAAACATCCAACCGATGAGCAATACGGGCTGTTTCAGCGCTATGTGGCGACGAGGCACTCCGATGGTGATATGAAAAACATGTCACGGCGTGATTACGGCTCCATGATACTTACCAGCCCGGTTGATACATCTATAATCGAATTTCGGACGTCAGATAAAAATTTGGTAGCTGGATGCCTGGTCGACCATTTGAACGACGGCTATTCAGCAGTTTATAGTTTCTTTGAACCTAATTCCCGGCGTCAAAGCCTCGGTAGTTACATTGTTCTATGGCTAGTCCAACAAGCGAAATTGTATGGCCTTGAGCATATTTACCTTGGTTATTTGGTCAAAGGCTGCTCCCAAATGGCCTACAAGAAGCGCTTCGGGCCTTTGGAAGCATTTGGTGCCGACGGCTGGACTTTAATCAACTAACAATGTCTGCGTGCAATACGGGAGACAATACTAACACCCTTAATTTTCAGTCTGAAACCGTCTGCTCTGGGCGAAACCCCTGGGCACAACTCGGCCAGCTTGTGCGCGTCTCCCAAGCCAATCTTTGAGATTAGTTTCGGTCCTAGTTTTTACGCCAATTTGCCAGCTCAACCCGTCCTTGAGCGTAAATACTTTTGCATCTGACAGAAGTCCACTTTTATAGCGCTGCATAATCACGCCACGTCCTCTAGTCATCTCTGGTAATTCGCCCACTTGAAAAATTATCAGTTTCTTGTTTTGACCGACAACCGCCACATGATCTCCATCTGCAGGCGTGCAAACTGCAGCCTCCCCGCCATCACTCAAATTGAGCACCTTCTTACCGCTACGAGTTTGCGCTACCACATCTTTTTCAGCCACAATGAAACCCCGTCCATCGTTCGCCGCAACCAGCAATTTTCGGTTCGGATCATGGACCATCATAGCAACAATGTCCTGATCGTTCGGCAAGTCAACCATGATCCGGATAGGCTCACCGAAACCGCGCCCGCCAGGCAATCTATCCGCTGGTACTGTATAAAAACGCCCATTAGTTGCAAAAATGATAAGTTTATCTGTCGTTTGCGCATGAGTTGCAAAGCGATGCCGGTCGCCTTCCTTATACTTGATATCGGATATATTCTCCAAATGCCCCTTAGCCGCACGCACCCAGCCTTTTACCGAGCACAAAATAGTAATAGGCTCCCGGTCAATCATAGCCTCCATTGGAATTACAACCGCAGACGGCGCTTTTCTGATTTCGGTCTGACGTTTGCCAAGGTCAGTTTCCGATCCAAACCGTTTTTTAATATTCCTAATTTCGTCAGCAATATTTTTCCAGCGTTGCGCCTTATCTCTCAGTAGACCTCGTATTTGCTTGCCCTCTTTAGTCAACTCTGCGTGTTCTTTCTTGATCTCGACTTCTTCTAATTTTCGTAAGTGACGAAGCCTCATGTTCAAAACGGCATCTGCTTGCAAATCAGAGAGCTTAAAATTTTTAATTAGGGCCGTTTTAGGATGGTCATCTTCACGAATTATCTTAATCACCTCATCAATATTTAGATAGGTAATGAGATAACCTCCCAATACTTCCAAACGCTCTTCAATTTTAGTCAAACGGAATCGCTTACGCCGAACCAAAACCTCATGACGGTGGTTGAGAAAAGCCTGCAAAACTTCTCGTAAATTCATCACACGCGGCACACGTCCGCCGTCTAGTACGTTCATATTGAGCGAGAATCGGTTTTCTAAATCTGTCTGACGGAACAATGACTCCATCAATAAATCAGGGTCAACATTCCGACTCTTCGGCTCTATTACGAGCCGCACATCGGTCGTGGATTCGTCGCGAATATCTTCAATCATAGTGAGTTTGCGCGTGTGCATAAGTTCGGCAATTTTCTCAATCAGCTTAGCCTTCTGCACCTGATAGGGAATGCCGGTAATAATAACGCTGTAGCTACCGCCTTTTACGCGCTCAATTTTATAGGAAGCGCGTACTCGAAAGCCACCACGCCCAGTCTTGTATGCCTCAAGAATCGTTGCCCGGTCTTCACATAACACACACCCAGTTGGGAAGTCCGGACCTGGTATGAAATCTAATAACTTACCAAGTGTGGCATTGGGCCGCTTAATGAGGTGAATAAGTGCAGCACAAATCTCTGCAACGTTATGTGGGGGTATGCTGGTGGCCATACCTACAGCGATACCTGCTGCACCGTTTGCCAATAAGTTCGGAAAATTTGCTGGCAAAACTTCAGGCTCGCCCCCCTCGCCGTCATAGGTAGAACGGAAATCGACCGAGTCTTCGGAGATACCTTCCAACAACGCATAAGACACGTCGGTCATCCGCGCTTCTGTGTAACGCATAGCCGCAGCGTTATCTCCATCAATATTGCCAAAATTTCCTTGACCATCAACAAGGGGATAGCGAACCGCAAAAGATTGCGCGAGCCTCACCATAGCGTCATAAATAGCCGCATCGCCATGAGGGTGAAACTTACCCATCACGTCACCGACTATACGAGCACACTTTTTAAACCCACTATCCGGATTCAGTCGAAGTTCACGCATCGCAAATAATAAACGGCGATGAACCGGCTTTAAACCATCGCGTACATCGGGCAAAGACCGAGCCATAATCGTAGATAGCGCGTAAGACAAATAACGCTCGCCGAGCGCATCTTCTAATGCCACCGTACGAATATCACCCGCTTCTGAACTGTTAGCCATTAAGAATTCTCCTACTACATATTGATACCACGGCCCGCCCCATACGCAACAGGTTGTAAGTAGAGATTCTTTCAGAGTTCACTCGCGTGCAGTAAATTGGAACCGCCCAGGATTACTCAATTCTAAATTTCTCCGCCAAACGCCGTCTTGTATGGGGCAAATTACGTTGTCGGGGACCAAACACATGGCGTTCAAGAAAAAAACCGGATAAGGCCAAGCCATTAGCAATATCCGAACTACTCGCCTCTTCCGCACCTAATAAAAAGGCCGGCAGAACTAGTAATTTATCCTTATATGCTTCGCCAGCAGTCCTGCTGACGGCACGGCCCGATTTTGGGGAAACATAAATTAGATCTTTCGTCGTGCCAGTGGCGGCACATTCGCTTAGATCTAATCCAAAACCAATATCCATCATGAGATTAAGTTCCCAGACCACATAAGTGGCCGCCCAGTGGTCGCTATCAAGTGCATCCATCAAAGTATTAAACATGTCGAACATTCCGCGCGACAGTTCGCGTTCCGGCAAAGTCTCTTCGATCAAAGTAACTGCAGAAGACAAAGCCGCCAAACGCCCCGGCGCATTTAAGATAGCTGCAACAGCGCTCGACTGAAGCTCAAGCGTAAAAGATCCCAAATGCTCTTCAAGCCGAGCTCGCCAAATTATGCTTACACGGTTTCCCGGCTGTAAGAGGCCGCGTTTTTTTCGCGATTGCCCTCCCCGCACCAGGCCTGCATGACGCCCATGTTCTGCAGTCAATAAGCTCACAATGGCTGAGGATTCACCATGTGGACGGACAGCCAAAACATAGCCTTCGTCCTCCCATTCCATTTAACCGAATTCCTCGCTCTCATGCATTGAAATTTAGGCCCCACGGCTCAAAGCGCTCGCGATCATCCATCCATTTTTCACGAACCTTAACGAACAAAAAAAGATGAACGTTACGGTCTAACATTTCTTTTAGATCCATACGCGCCTCGGTACTGAGGCGCCTCACCATGGCGCCTCCTTTACCCAGCACAATCGCCTTCTGAGTATCGCGTTCCACATAAATTGTCTGACAAATTTTAACACTGCCATCATCGAAATCTTCCCAGTCTTCTGTTTCTACTGTGGCCGAATAAGGCACTTCTTGACGAAGTGCCAAAAAGAGTTTTTCTCGCGTAACCTCTGCCGCAATTAGCCGAACCGGCATATCCGACATTTGATCTTCCGGGAAATGCCAAACGCCTTTGGGTACCGTATCTGCTAGGAAATTCAAAAAATCTTTTACCCCAAGTCCTTTAGCAGCAGATATCATAAAAGTTTTCTCAAAGGGAAATTGTTCGTTGAAATCAGAACTCAACGCCAACAATTCCTCTGGCTTAACCAAATCAATTTTATTCAATACCAATACCGCGTGCTTTTTAAATTTTCTCAATCCATCCAAAATACGTTTTGCATCAGGATCAACACCGACCTTCACATCAATCATCAACACTGCTAAATCTGAATCAGAAGATCCTGTCCATGCAGCATCGACCATAGCGCGGTCTAGGCGCTTTTTGGGTTCGAATATACCGGGGGTATCAATAAAAGCGATTTGGCTATGACGATGCACCATAATCCCTAATACCCGTGCCCGCGTTGTCTGAACTTTTGGCGTAACGATACTCACTTTACCGCCAACCACTTGGTTTATCAGGGTTGACTTACCTGCATTTGGCGGCCCAATCACTGCGACAAACCCGAAGCGCTCTTTTTTTTTAGTCATCGCTTTGTCCCGCTAAAAATTGTTTCGCCGCTGCTTGTTCAGCAATTCGCTTAGATGAACCAGTGCCCTGTGCCGGCGAAATACCCTTTACAGTCACAGAAATAGTGAAAACAGGTGCGTGGTCCGGTCCGTCACATAAAACCTGACGATAGGTCGGCAGACCGTATCCTTTGCTTTGGGCCCATTCTTGTAAAGCAGTTTTGGCATCTTGGGGCGGTTCCATAGTTTCCTGGATCCTAGGTAAAAAGTATTGTTCGATAAAGGCACGCGCTGGCTCAAGACCTCCATCGAGGTAAATTGCTCCCAAAAGGGCCTCACATACATCAGCCAAAATTGTTTTGCTTTCTCGCCCGCCCCTTTCTTTTTCCGAAACACCCAAAAGAATATGGCTTGCTATGCCCGCCTTTCCAGCAACCTCCGCGAGAGTTTCACGCCGCACCAATTCTGCAAACCGCTTGGCGAGCGACCCCTCCGCCTCGCTAGGAAATTCGGTAAGCAGAAGATCAGCGATGACCAGCGCCAGCACTCTATCACCAAGGAATTCGAGCCGTTCATAGCTACCGGTGTTAGTGCGAACTCTACTACGATGGGTTAACGCTTCGGTCACAAGCGTTTTATTAGAAAATTTGTATCCAAGAATATCCGTTAACTCAGCTGCCATCTCTCAGCCCCTCAAGGCGATATGGTAAAGAGGTCTATTCGATACGATTGAACAACCGTCCGTAACGAATAGAAAAGGGCCATTTCCAAATTTCCCAAAGTCTAGCGCTACCATCGGTGGAGAAGAACAAAAACTCCGCCCGACCTACCAAGTTTTCAAATGGAACAAAACCTACAGGCATGATCACGCGCCCGTTGGACATCATAGAGACTACCCGGCTATCCGACGAGTTATCACGATTATCTCCCATGGCGAAATAGTGTCCTTTGGGAACAATAAACTCTTGGGTATCATCCAAAGGCCCAAAATCGCCTTGCTCTTCAATAATAAGATGGCCCTTTTCGTTGGGCAGTGTTTCAACATACTGCGCAACGCGGCGAACTTGGCCAAAAGAAGTGCTAAATTCAAATTTCTTAGTCGGTTTGCGTGGAACGCGAGTTCCGTTCACATGGAGTAACCCTTTCTTCACCTGAACACGATCGCCGGGCAGGCCGATGATGCGCTTGATGTAATCGGTTTTATTGTCCGTTGGCAGTTTAAATACGGCGACATCACCGCGCTTAGGCTCACTCGACAAAACACGTCCGTTAATCGGCGCAAAGCTGAAAGGGAAGGAATGCTTCGAATAACCATACGAAAATTTAGAGACAAAGAGATAATCGCCGACCAACAACGTCGGGATCATCGAACCAGAGGGAATATTAAAGGGCTCATACGCAAACGTTCTGATAACGAATGCAATCAGAATTGCATAAAAGATTGTCCGGAGTGTTTCCAGAAAACCACCGCTTTTTTTTAGCTCTGCTTTGGAAGATGGATCAGAATTACCGGGGTCAATGGGCATAGGAATCAGCCAAAAACTTTTTAATAAATATTCAAGTATGTGCCAAAATGGGCGGGCTAGAGGCACAATGTCAAGCAAGATAGCGCAAATATTATAATTCCGGTTCACCGGAAATAATAACGATCACCTGAGCAATGGGAAACTCATCAGTTATGCTTACATCAATCTTTGCAATCATGCCCCCGGGTGTGATTTCCTGGAGGCGCTTTAATGCACCACCCGTCAATTCCATGCTTGGCTTCCCACTCGGCAAATTGACCACGCCAATATCGGACCAAAAAACGCCTCGCCGAAAACCGGTCCCAAGTGCCTTAGAACAAGCTTCCTTCGCAGCATAACGTTTGGCATAACTCTCTGCCCTATTGCGCCGTTTATCTGATTTCTCACGCTCAGTTTTAGTGAAGCATCTCTCCTCAAACTTACCTGGAAACCGCTTAAGGGTCTTCCTAACTCGTCGAATATCGATCAGGTCACTGCCAATACCGATAATCATAAATTTCCATTTTCTAAACGCGCTTCATCCATGAGCATACGCATTCGTCTAACTGCATTTTCAATGCCGAGGTAAATTGCCTCTCCTATTAGGAAATGGCCTATATTAAGTTCAACGATAGACTCTATGGCAGCAATTGGGCCGACAGTGTCGAAAGTGAGTCCATGCCCAGCATGGCATTCTAAGCCGATGTCAGCTGCGTGTCCGGCAGCCACTAAGATGCGCGAAAGCTCCACTGTCCGGGCATCGCCAATCTCATCGCAATATTGACCCGTATGAAGCTCAACGGTTTGCGCTCCCAAAGACTTCGCCGCATCTAATTGGGATGGAGACGCTTCAATAAAAAGAGATACACGGATGCCGGCATCTAGCAGGGGAGGGATGAAGATCGATAAATGTTCATAACCGCCAATAGCGTCTAAACCGCCTTCGGTCGTACGTTCCTTACGTTTTTCTGGCACAATACAAACTGCGTGAGGCTTCACCTTTAATGCGATTTTCTGCATTTCGTCAGTTGCCGCCATTTCAAAGTTTAGCGGCTTATCTATCTGCGCCCGTAATCGCGTAATATCATCATCACGAACATGTCGTCGATCTTCTCGTAAATGCGCTGTAATGCCATCCGCCCCTGCTTGAATAGCAAGATGCGCCGCGCGCACCGGATCAGGTTTAGTGCCGCCTCGTGCATTTCGTACAGTAGCTACATGGTCAATATTTACGCCCAATCTCATAGGATTAACCATCTTAGCTTTCACCCTTATACTCATTCCTTCGCAATCGTCGCAGACGCCGGACTTGGTAAGTGTGTATTAAAGAATTTAAAGGCAGATAGAACAAAATCCAGACAAATATTATTGTGGGAATAGCGCCTAACAACATCGGCCAAAGAACAGGCCAAACATATTCGACCAAATACCCCATATCCATCATCAAAACACCATCAAACATACCGGTAAAAAAATTTTCGAATTCTAAAGATTGGGCCGCGGAATCGGCACTTCCAGCCCCCATCCAATTACCCAGGTTATAGAGCCAAATCCAAATAAAGGGGAAGGTCCAAGGATTTCCAACCGCTGTACCGATTGCAGACGCCAGGATATTGGCACGTATTATCCACGCCCATATCCCGCCCAGAAAAAAATGAAATCCAACAAACGGTGTGAACGAAATCGCCGCACCACATGCAAATCCCGCTGCTATACTGTAAGGAGTGCCAGGAAGACGCCCCAACCGATGCTTAAGGTAAATAAGCCAGCGCCGCCACCCGATTGAGGGCCACAGGAAATTACTGACCCGTCTTGGCAGGCTTGGTTTTTCTCTTCGTCTGAACATACGCTTTAAATTCAGTTACTTTTGTCCGGAGGAAATTTTATAGAGTACAAATAATGGAATTAGTTCGCTTGAAGTCAATGGCCTGCGCGCTCAACATCACGTACTGCCGACGTTGCTCGAAGCGCGGCTATAATATCCGACATATGATTGCTATCAGACACTTCGACATCAATGATTAATTCAAAAAAATCTGGAGAACGGTCGATCACTCGAAGATTGCTAATATTGCCACCATCACGTCCAATAACTGTCGAAAGCGTACCGAGCGCGCCGGGTTCGTTAGCCAGGACAATACGAATTCGCCCAATAAATTTTGCCAATTTTGTGCCATCGCCGGCCCAGCCAACTTCCATCCATCGCTCCGGCATTTCCGTAAATATCTCTAACGCTTCACAATCAAGCGTGTGAATGGAGATTCCTTTACCAGTGGTCAAGATTCCAATAATACGATCCCCTGGCAGAGGGTGACAGCACTTCGCAAAACCAACCTCCATGCCCGGAGCAAACCCTGTGATTTCAACTGAAAACTCGCCCGCCCGTGCGATACTTTTTCCCTTATCTAGTAATAAAGTCCGATCAGTTTTTATACCGGGGAATACAACCATCAACACATCATGACCGGCAATCTCTCCTTGGCCCACGCGGGTAAACAGATCGTCCAGAGAATCCGATTTGAATTCAAGTAAAAGGTTTGAAAGAGCAGTATCCGAATATTCGTAGCCCTCTTGCATGAATACCTTCTGAACGATTTCGCGACCTAAGCGGCAATATTCATCGTTTCGTTGTATACGGACGAACCGTCGGATGCTGGAACGTGCTTTGGCAGTAACCACAAAGCTCGCCCAACCCGGTGAAGGCACTTGTGAATTAGACGTTAATATTTCCACTTGGTCGCCATTTCTGAGCTGCGTGCGAAGCGGCATCATTCGGCCATTTATCTTGGCACCAACACAATTGTTTCCAACATCGGTATGAACCGCATACGCAAAATCTATTGGCGTCGCCCCTTTAGGAAGAACCTGAACTTCTCCCTTGGGCGAGAAGCAAAAAAGTTGATCAGGAAACATCTCCATTCTTGTGTGCTCGAGAAATTCTTCTGGCCCGCCGGCATTCTCCAGAATTTCTAACAATTCGCGCAGCCAACGATACTGGCGCCCCTCAGTTTTACGATCCAGCTTGACGCCTTCTTTATATTGCCAATGCGCGGCCACGCCGAGCTCCGCCACATCGTGCATCTCTGTAGTTCGAATTTGAATCTCGATACGCTGGTTTTCTGGCCCGATTACGTCAGTATGAAGTGACTGGTAACCATTTTGTTTCGGCAAAGAAATATAGTCCTTGAAGCGTCCAGTAACGAGCGGATAATTGCTATGTACACACCACAAGACGCGATAACAATCCTCAACAGATTTAACAACAATCCGAAACGCCATCGTATCAGATAATTGCTCAAACCCTACGGAATTGCGCCGCATTTTTCGCCAAATTGAATGAGGCCGCTTTTCGCGCCCATGCACATCGGCTTCTATACTAATTGAGGAGAGATTGCGTCGCAAAGAATCAATAATACGTCCGATGACATCACCACTTTCCTTATGGAGAAAGTCCAAACGTTTGATGATAGATTCACGGGCATCAAAATTTAACTCACCAAATGCCAAATCCTCCAATTCATTTTGCCAATCGCGAATACCAATTCGTTGTGCTAAAGGCACATATATTTCCATTGTCTCCATTGCAATACGGTGACGTTTTTCTGAGGATTTAATAAAACTCAAGGTCCTCATATTATGCAGACGATCTGCGATTTTGACTATCAGCACCCGAATATCTTCAGACATGGCGAGCACGAGCTTACGAAAATTTTCCGCTTGTTTCGTGCTACCCGATTGCAATTCTAACTGACTGAGTTTGGTTACCCCATCCACCAAACGCGCTATCTCGTCACCAAAGCGACCTTGTATATCTGGTAATGTTGCAACGGTGTCTTCAACAGTGTCATGCAATAACCCTGTTATAATCGAGGCTGCATCGAGTTTTTTCTCAGACAAAATGCCTGCAACTTCGACCGGATGAGAGAAATACGGATCTCCAGAAGCACGCTTTTGAGTGCCATGCGCTTGCATCGAGAAAACGTACGCTTTGTTGAGGGCAACTTCATCGGCACTCGGATCATAACTCCGAACGCGCTCCACCAGCTCGTACTGCCGCATCATGCTTCAATATTCCTGCGGTACGATGGCGCCCTACTGGAGCAACTCCACCGTGAGTAAATCGACTTGCTATTAAGAGGCGGGTTTACCACCTGTAGCAGAGCCACTGGTCGTCCCGGACCCTGAGTCCGCAGTATCATCCTCACCAAACAAAGCAGCAGCTATAAACTCCATTGAATCATCTTCTTCAGGCTCGTCAATCTCTGCGACTTTCTGAAGTCCCTTTACTAGAGAATCACGCAACTCATCTAACTCAATTGTCCCATCAGCAATTTCGCGCAACGCAACCACTGGGTTTTTGTCGTTGTCGCGCTCGACAGTCAGTTCGCCGCCAGCAGAAATACTCCGACTTCGTTGGCCTGCTAGCAACACAAGCTCAAATCGGTTGGATACGCGCTCAATACAATCCTCGACCGTGACACGGGCCATAGGGACCACTCCATTTATTTAAGTTATTCAAAAAGTTGATGACTATAGGACTGCACGATCCCGAAGTACAAGCATTTTCCTCATTACCAAATAGAATTTAAATTATCGGGCTAAACCTGAAAAAAAAATCATAAAACCTTGCAAGTGTTCGGTGACACGCTACATCTACATTCAGGATATTTCGAATACTACCGATATAATATAAAGATAATAACAATATAGTAAAACTATTATTTATAATACTAATTACTTTAAATAATTGACAGGGATATTTATATTGCTGAGTCACATTCATAGTAACGAAACTTATTCTCTATTTATTGATGGATCGAATCTCTATTCAGCAGCACGACTGCTAGGGTTTGACATAGATTATAAAAAATTGATGCAGCGCCTGTCCGGCCATGGCCGGCTCATTCGAACCTACTATTACACTGCTATCATGGAAAATCAGGACTATTCTCCAATTCGCCCGCTCGTTGATTGGCTCGATTATAACGGTTATACGGTCATCACTAAACCGGCTAAAGAGTTTATCGACGACGAGGGTAAACGAAAAATCAAAGGAGATATGGACGTTGAAATTGCTGTTGATATGCTAGAATTATCGGAAAAATTAGACCATGTAGTTTTATTTTCCGGTGATGGAGATTTTCGTCATCTTATCGAAGCGGTTCAGCGAAAAAACACGCGAGTTACCGTCGTCAGCACCGTTCAATCAAATCCACCAATGGCAGCAGATGAGATGCGCAGGCAGGCGGATTTCTTTGTTGAACTTAACGACCTCGCCGATGGTATCGCCAAAAAACGATTAGGTCAGCAGAATTTTGATAATAGCGCCGATGACCTCGAAATCTTTGAAGATAACTTCGACGATGAAGCTGTCGTGGAAGTCGCTTAGTGCTGCTCGAATACGTTTTGGTTTACAATGACAAATACAATGCCGGCCCAAGATTGCGCCTTATGCGAGCGACTTGTTCAATTTCGTAGAGACAACTGTGTCGCTCATCCCTCCTTTCACAATGCACCTGTACCCAGTTTCGGGGCTCTTGACGCACGTTTATTAATTGTCGGCTTAGCCCCTGGCATGAAAGGCGCCAACCAGACAGGACGACCTTTTACCGGCGATTATGCCGGGGACCTGCTCTACGCCACCTTATTAAAATTCGGTTTCGCGGCAGGTGAATACGGTTTGCACGCCAACGACGGCCTAACATTGCAGGATACACGGATTACCAATGCCGTCCGCTGCGTGCCCCCACAAAATAAACCGATCGGTGCAGAAGTTAAAAACTGCCGACCTTTTCTAACGGCTGAAATTAGCAATATGCCCAATTTAAAATTCATACTTGCACTCGGAACCTTGGCTCATAATAGCGTCTTGGCTGCGCTCGGATTGAAGCAATCTTCAGCAAAATTCAGTCATGGAGCTTTCCACGACTTGGGATTGCCCTTCATCCTCGCTAACAGTTATCATTGTTCGCGCTATAATACGAATNCCCGCCGATTGACCGAACAAATGTTCGGCGATGTGTTTGAAGCACTTCAAATGCGCTTGGGCTAAAACGACCGATTCTGCAACCGTTCTTGGACATGCCCCCAAACATCTTCGTTTACCAAATGCGGAGGTCGTTCACCACGAAGCACTTGTAAAATTTGATTTGCAGCTGACAGAGAGAGCTCCTCACGCGCCTCAATGGTTAGCCCACCGATATGTGGTGTCATAACGAGGTTATCATAGGCAAAAAGCGGGCTATCTAGGGGTAATGGTTCCGTTTCAAAGACGTCCAGCGCTGCTCCCGCAATCCATTTTTCTTCTAAGGCGCGAAGCAACGCAGCTTGCTCAACAATAGGCCCACGTGCGGTATTCAGAAGATAGGAATTAAACCGCATTTGCCGTAAAAAATTCTCATTCACCATACTGTGGGTTTCTTCAGTCAATTCTGCATGGACTGATACAAAATCGCATTTGCTCAACATATCGTTGAGCTCTTCCATCCAAATTCCTCCTACCTTTGCAGCAGCAGCGGGTTCAATGTATGGATCATAAACTAGCGCTCTCATGCCGAAACCAACCGTACATTTACGAACAACCTCAGCACCTATCTGACCGCAGCCGATAACACCGATAGTCCTACCTTCCAGGTGAAACCGTGTTGATAGATGACCTTCTCCAAATCCGCCTCCTGCCCGGATTGCCATATTCGAAGAACTAATTTGTTTAGCGAATTCCAGCATTAAGCCAAGCGTATGTTCTGATACGGGAATACTACCAAGACCCGGATTGTTAACCACCGCGATCCCAGACTTTATCGCCGCTTCGATATCAATGGCATCCGTACCGCGCCCCGAAGTACTAATTACGAGTACATCTTTACCGGCGCGAATAGCATCGCCCTTGAGCTTGCACGGATAACGTACGAACACCGCAGACGCATCAGCAATAGCAGCCGTAATAGTCTCATCAGTAGCATCACGCAGAACATTGAGATCAGCCTCGTTGGCGAGTAATTTTTCCCCCGCTGGATGATACATTGATTCCAAAATGAGAACAGATGGACGGTTTCTCATTTTTCAGCTTGGGTCATGTTGTCGTAGGCTACTTTTTCATGTGCGGCAACCGGTTCAGCCCCGTTACGAATTTCATCGATGATTTTCTCTTCAGTCGCCTTACAGCCCTGGGCAATCTCAAGCACCTCCTCAAGATACTCTACAGGTATTACTAAAACTCCATTATCATCCGCCATTATAAAATCACCCGGGCGCACCTTAATGCCGGACAGCTCTACCTCCATCCCGTAGCCGGCAAAGTCGCAACGGTTGCGGATCGATTGCTGGATAGTCCCTTTTCCATATACGGAAAAGCCAAGCTCTTTATACTCATCCACGTCGCGGGTTACCCCATCAATAACACAACCGACTAGTCCGAAATGCTGAGTGGTAAAACCAACGATACCGCCATAAGAGTTCACATCCAACCGACCGCCATGATCTATTACTAACACATCGCCTTTGTTAGCGGCCTTTACTGCTTCCAGAGAGCCCATCGCTGCCGAGGGTTCTTTTAGACCTTCACCCAACGCTACCAATTTCATAGTAGCTGCCGGGCCGACAATCTTTTTACAAGCTGGCCAAAGAGGAGCAATACCATGGGGAGCTCCGCGAATGCCCAGTCGATCTAAGCCGTCTGATACGTTTGGCGTCGAAAGTTCTGAATATTCAGCTACGAGTGTTCCTACATCTATGCGAGCTGCCATTTACATCCTCCATGACCATTTTTTTACTAGCAGAAAATTATCTGACGCAGCTTGCTCACGCTAAACCAGCGTCCAGACCGGCGCAAGGACTGGAAAATGCTAGGGGTGCACATCCTCTGTAAACCACTCTGTCGGCATTTCGTTGCCGATGCCTAACTCCTTCGCCTTTGCAACAGCTACCGCACCACAAGCGGCAAACTGGTAGCCCGTACCAGTATTATTTAAGAAACAGGTGATTTCGGAATCAGTCTCGCGACCCACCACTTTACCGCTGACCAAATCAAGTAAGGTCGGCAATTCCTCGAATTGAATCATGGATTTAATATCGCCATCAGTTCCGTGCACTTTTCCCAACATCGGTGTTCCTACCGCACTCTGAAGTGGTTGCTTGTCCTCTAAATTGTGGATTACCAGCTTGTCGGCCGCCAAGACTGCTTCAGGATGAATTTCTGATAATTTAATAGAAGTTAGGTGCAAGCCCGGCGTCATCCATTTCTTGTAATAGATATGGTCCAACGAACTCGACGAACACATAGCAATATCCACATCTCCCATCGCTTCTTCAGCGGTAGCAACTGGTATCAATGTCGCTTTCACTTTTCCCGACCATTCGGCACAAAACGACTCACGATTTTGTTGACTAGGACTAAAGACTTTTACTGACTTTAACTCGCGTACAGAGGTAACCGCTAATAATTGGGCACCGGCCTGCCAACCAGACCCTATCATGCCGGCTATCTCCGCATTCTTACGCGCCATGAATTTAATGCCAAGACCACTTGTCGCACCAACCCGCATTCGCTGCATAACCCCGTCCGGGAATATTGCCAATGGCTCGCCATTATCTGTACTAAACAATAANACCANGCCAACCCATCGGTTATTCGGAGCAGCTGGGATTTTCACGCGCCTTGGTTGGCCGTTGATTTCTGGACATGTGATGATGTCGGAATTGATACGAACTGCACTCGTACGAAATTTCGGTGCTATCCCATCGGCAGACTTTAGACCATAAACCGCGTCCGAGTTCACAGTAGGTGCCAGGCTGTCCGTGCGAGCGCGCACCACTCCCCGACCTTGCCCAAGCTCGCGATATGCCTCTTCAAGCACATTGATGTATTCCGGCATCGCAAGCAACCGATCAATGTCATCATTAGAAAGAATTAACGTCATGGTGACCCCCAAAGATCAGCCAACCTGGCCCATTGACGTGGAAACGACTAGCGCGGGAGAACAGTGTCGCCCATCAAAAATTCATCAACCGCGCGAGCACATTGACGGCCTTCACGTATCGCCCAAACCACAAGCGACTGGCCACGACGCATGTCACCGGCCGCAAATAATTTAGGCGTTGCAGTCTGATAATTATCCGTATTAACTTTCACGTTCCCACGATCATCACGCTCGATATCTAGTTCCTCGATCATGCCTTCATGCACCGGGTGCACGAAGCCCATGGCAAGCAGGACTAAATCTGCTTTAAGTTCAAAATCACTACCTGGAATTTCCTTCATATTTTCGTTGAGCCTAACCAGGTGAAGTTTCTCCACTTGGCGGTCACTACCAAGAAACGCCTTGGTCGCAACACTAAAGTCTCGTTCAGCACCCTCTGCTTGACTCGAAGATGTGCGGAATTTCTGCGGCCAGAACGGCCAGGTAGTTCCCTTATCGGGGTATTCCGGCGGCATTGGCATAATTTCTAATTGTGTCACTGAAACTGCCCCTTGGCGAAAAGATGTTCCGATACAGTCAGAGCCCGTATCACCACCTCCGATTACCACCACGTCCTTGCCGCTGGCTAGGATAGGTTTTACAGTTCCTAGTGGCTCGCTGCTATTGCGTCGATTTTGTTGTGGCAAAAACTCCATCGCAAACTCGATACCATCCAACTCACGACCCGGCACGAGTAGATCGCGGGCTTTTTCGGCTCCACCAGAGAGTACTACCGCATCGAATTCCTCTACCAATTCCTTACCCGTAATGTCTTTACCAACGAAAGTGTTAGTTCTAATCTCCACCCCTTCAGCAAGCATCTGATCAGCACGCCGATCAATAATGTGTTTTTCCATTTTAAAATCGGGAATGCCGTAACGAAGCAGACCACCCACTTTGGCATTCTTCTCAATTAATACTGCATCATGTCCAGCCCGCGCTAGTTGTTGCGCACAGGCCATACCAGCAGGACCCGCCCCAACAACCGCAATGCGCTTGCCGGTTTTTTGCTCTGGAATTTGCGGTTTGATCCAACCTTTCTGCCAACCCGTGTCAATAATGGTGCATTCAATGGTTTTAATCGTCACCGGATTATCATCAATATTTAGCGTACAGGCCTCTTCGCATGGAGCGGGGCAAATTCTGCCCGTGAACTCCGGGAAATTATTTGTGGAGTGAAGTACCTCCAGCGCCTCACGCCATTTACCCTTGTAAGCCAAGTCGTTCCAGTCGGGGATAATATTATTGACTGGGCACCCGTTGTGACAATACGGAATACCGCAATCCATGCAGCGCGCACCCTGTTGAGAAACTTCTCGGTGATCCATAGGCACGAGGAACTCGTCGTAATGCCGTACCCGATCTCCAGCCGGCTGATACTTCCGATCATGGCGGTCAATTTCTAAAAACCCGGTAACTTTACCCATTGATCACACACCTTCCGCCGCTAAATCCATGTCGGGTTCGTCGCCTTGCGCCTTTTGCATTTCTTCCAGCGCACGACGGTAATCAACGGGCATTACTTTGACGAACTTCGGTAAATACTCCTCCCAATTATCAAGAATATGCCATGCCCGTTCAGACCCAGTGTAATGAAGATGGCGTCCGACCAAATAATGAATTCGCTTTGCGTCATTGCGACTCATATCATGCATGACATCGACACGGCCATGGGTCTCCAAATCTCCACCCTGGTGAGCCAGCTTCTCTAAAAGGTCCGCTTCTTCTGGTACCGGTTCCAAGTCAACCATCGCCATATTGCACCGAAGGTCGAAATCACCTTCTTCATCGAGTACATAAGCAATGCCACCGCTCATACCAGCTGCAAAGTTACGTCCCGTCGGCCCGATGACAACAACTACGCCGCCAGTCATATATTCACAGCCGTGATCGCCTACACCTTCCACTACGGCGATCGCTCCAGAGTTGCGAACAGCAAATCGCTCTCCTGCAACACCACGGAAGAAACACTCTCCTTCGATCGCGCCATAGAGGACTGTATTCCCCACGATAATGCTTTCTTCAGCAATAATTTTACTATTTTTTGGCGGGGAAACAATTAACCGTCCACCGCTTAATCCCTTACCTACATAGTCATTAGCTTCTCCCGCTAACTCCATGGAAACACCGCGATTAAGAAATGCACCAAAGCTTTGCCCGGCAGTTCCATTCAGTTTTATTTTTATGGAACCATCTGGTAATCCCTTATGACCATACCGTTTCGCCACTTCACCAGAAAGCATAGCCCCCGCAGTCCTATCGGTATTTTTAATTTTCCCTTTAATCTCCACAGGCGTGCCCTTAGACAACGCTGCGCCAGCCTCATTAATTAGCCACCGATCGAGAACACTATCCAGCTCATGATCTTGCCGATCACAATTATGAATCGNCGTGCCTCCCGCGTCAGGCTTATGAAGTAATTTAGAGAAATCTAGCCCCTTAGCTTTGAAGTGCTCAACGGCGGCCCGTTGATCGAGACAATCCAAGCGGCCAATCATCTCGTCAAGTTTTCGAAAACCAAGCTCCGCCATAATTTTTCGTACTTCTTCAGCGACGAAGAAAAAATAATTAATCACGTGCTCNGGCTTACCGGTAAACCGCTTCCGTAATTCCGGGTCTTGCGTGGCAATGCCAACAGGGCACGTATTCAGATGGCATTTCCGCATCATTATGCAGCCGGATGCAATCAACGGCGCCGTCGCAAAGCCAAATTCATCAGCACCCAACATCGCCCCGATCACCACATCGCGACCGGTACGGAGACCACCATCAACTTGAACAGCAATGCGGGTTCGCANATTATTAAGAACCAATGTTTGNTGTGTCTCAGCGAGACCAATCTCCCATGGCGAACCGGCATGAGCAATAGAGGTTAACGGACTTGCTCCTGTACCACCTTCAAAACCGGAGATAGTGACATGATCCGCTTTTGCTTTGGAAACGCCTGCCGCTACTGTCCCAACTCCTATTTCCGACACTAGCTTGACGCTGACATCGCCATCCGGATTGGTGTTTTTGAGGTCGAATATAAGCTGGGCTAAATCTTCAATAGAATANATATCGTGATGCGGCGGAGGTGAAATCAACCCCACACCAGGGGTCGAGTGACGCACCTTGGCGATAACCGCATCAACCTTGTGCCCAGGCAGCTGCCCCCCCTCACCGGGCTTTGCGCCCTGTGCCATTTTGATTTGCATCATGTCGGAGTTGACGAGATACTCGGTAGTCACGCCAAAGCGCCCAGATGCAATTTGCTTAATTGCGGACCGCTTAGAGTCACCATTAGGCATGGGTACAAATCGGTCTGGTTCCTCGCCACCTTCTCCCGTATTAGATTTACCACCTATACGATTCATCGCGATAGCCAAATTGGAATGTGCTTCGCGAGAAATAGAGCCGTACGACATAGCGCCGGTTGAAAACCGTTTCACGATCTTACTTGCAGGCTCTACCTCATCCAAAGGTATCGATGCTCCAGCAGGGATAAACTCTAATAATCCCCGGATAGTCATCAGACGTTTGCTTTGATCATTGATGTTGGCCGCAAAGGATTCATAATCCTTTGCTTCGTTCGCGCGAACCGCATGTTGCAAATGGCTTACACTTTCAGGTGTCCAAAAATGATCTTCACCTCGGATACGATAGGCGTAGTCACCACCGACATCCAAAAAATCTCGGAAAATTTGAACATTTCCGTAGGCAATTCGATGACGCTGCACAGTTTCTTCAGCGACTTGCTGCAGACCGACACCTTCTATCGCTGTATGCGTACCGAAGAAAAACTCATCGACAAAATCACTCGCCAATCCTACCGCGTCAAAAATCTGCGCTCCACAATACGACTGATAGGTAGAAATGCCCATTTTAGACATGACTTTCAACATACCTTTGCCGACGGCCTTGATATAGCGGGTTTTAACTTCTTTCTCNCTTAGTTCTTCCGCCAAANCCGATCGCATATTTAACACTGTCTCGAACGCCAAGTAAGGAACGATAGCTTCCGCTCCATATCCTGCAAGAAGACAGAAATGATGGACCTCGCGAGCTTCCCCGGTCTCTACCACCAGACCTACCCCGGTACGTAAACCTTGCCGGACCAAATGATGATGGACAGCGCCGGTTGCCAGTAGGGCTGGAATAGCCACGCGCTCCGGTCCAATTGAACGATCGCTCAAAATGATAATATTGAAGCTATCTGAACAGGCCTTTTCCGCCTGCTCACGTAATAAATTTAGTGCAGGGCGCATACCCTCCGGACCAGCCATAACGTCGTATGTTATGTCCAACGTGATAGAACGAAACACACCATCGGTAATGTCGCCGATTCTGCGAATCTTTTCCATCGCCCCATCTGTTTGGATAGGTTGACGCACCTCCAGTCGCCGATAATTAGGGTCATTTGCCAACCCCAATAAATTAAGGCGCGGACCAATATAGGAATTCAGAGACATCACCAGCTCTTCGCGAATAGGGTCTATCGGAGGATTAGTTACCTGCGCGAAGAGTTGCTTGAAATATGTGTAGAGAAGTTTCGGCCTATCAGAAAACGGGGCCGTTGGAATATCGTATCCCATCGATCCAATTGCTTCCTGACCGGCTGTCGCCATTGGCGCCATCAGAAACTTCAAATCTTCTTGGGTGTAGCCGAATGCCTGTTGACGGTTCAATANTTGCGGGTCGTTTACGGCAGAACTAGCCAAACGTTCCTGTGCCGGCATTTTACGGAGCGGCATACGGCTTTGATCGAGCCATTCTTGATATGGTTGTTCGGAAGACAATTTTGCCTTGATTTCCGAATCGTCTATGATACGCCCTTCTTCTAGGTCGATGAGCAGCATTTTGCCGGGCTGCAACCGCCACTTCTTAACGATAGACGATTCATCAACGGGCATCACGCCCATTTCAGAAGCCATTAGCACCGTATCATCGTCAGTAACAAAATAGCGCGCCGGACGGAGGCCATTACGATCCAACGTTGCGCCAATTTGGCGACCGTCCGTGAAAGCAACTGCTGCCGGTCCGTCCCAAGGCTCCATTAGGCCCGCATAATATTGATAAAAAGCGCGGCGCTCATCGTCGATTAACTTGTTGCCTCCCCATGCCTCGGGAACCAACAACATCATTGCATGCGCCAGCGAATACCCCCCCCGCAAAAGCAACTCGAGCGCGTTATCAAAACAAGCGGAGTCCGATTGCCCCTCGGCAATCAACGGCCAGACCTTTTCCATATCGTCGCCAAAAAGACTCGATTTCATGGAATGACGACGCGCGTTCATCCAATTGATATTGCCGCGCACCGTATTGATTTCGCCATTGTGACAGATCATCCGGAAGGGCTGTGCTAATTTCCATGTCGGGAAAGTATTCGTGGAAAACCGTTGATGCACAAGCGACAATGCGGATACGACACGCTCATCTCGCAAATCATTATAGAAACTACCGACACCGTCGGCCAAAACCATACCTTTATAAAGAACCGTGCGGGCGGACATGGACGCCACATAGAAATCCGCAAAGTTCCTACCTTTTCCATCAATTTCAATCTCAGCCTGTTTACGAACAACAAACAATTTCCGCTCAAAGGCGTCCGTATCGTCACAATTCTCGCCACGTCCCACAAAAACCTGCCTGATGCGTGGTTCCGTGATCTTTACGGATTCTCCGAGCTCATTGTTGTCGACCGGCACGTCGCGCCAACCAAGCAATGTTTGTCCTTCGGCAACAACATATTTCTCGAGAATTTCTTCACACTCTCTGCGCACCTCCTTGTCTTGAGACATGAAGACAACACCGACAGCATAATCACCAAAATCAGGCAAATCGAAACCAAGAGTATTGCACTCAGCTCGGAAAAATTCATCCGGCATTTGGATTAGAATGCCAGCACCGTCACCGGCCTTCGGGTCTGCGCCCACAGCGCCACGATGAGTGAGGTTCTCCAAAATCTGGAGTCCCTTCTCAACAATATCATGGCTTTTCTTGCCTTGAATATTCGCGACAAAGCCAATCCCACAAGCATCATGCTCGTTGCGGCTGTCGTAAAGGCCCTGACGTTTGGGGTACCCCTTCGCAATCATATGTTGGTCGCGATCACCCAACTATTTACTCTCCCTCATATCCGAGTTAACCCCAGCTAAACACGCCATCGAAAAACGATTTCGGGTAGCGGGCAGCGACCGTATCGATCCAAATATCGATAGGCGTACCTATTAAGATGGTCCGAATGCCCCCCGAGGCAATGCAGCTTTGCGCTACAGGCATGAAATTCTCAACACCTTTTTGCTACGGTATATTTGAGTGGGCTCTCCCTCAGACTCGGTACAAATTATTGAAATACAACGTAATTAAATCGTAAAATTGTGGCAAGTATGAACTTTTCTAGCCCACTCTCGGACGATCCGACCAAAACAATAAACCTATATAAATCAGTTATCTACAGACCATTGCCCGTTGATGCGGCATTTCCGCGCGATACTTATTAGACGGATTCTAGTGCCTCGCCCAGCAGTGAAAATGCTGCAACTGCGAAGGCCCACATATTTGCAACACGATCCCCGCTGCCCGTTTGGAATGTTCGGGTTTTGCAATATGGCCCAGAAATCGCCAACACCGTATGGCCAGCTGGGTCACCGTAGCGATTCCCAGAGGGCCCTGACGCGCCGGTCTCGGAAAGTCCCCAAACGGCTCCATGAGAATTTTTAAGGCGCTCTGCCAGTAACTCCGCATAAGGTTCCATGGCGCCATGCAGGCCGCGCTCATCCATTTCATCTTGGCTTATACCCACCAGCGCTTGACGCGCCTCAGAAGTGTAGACAACCCCACCACCCAGAAAATATACCGATGCGCCGGGCACAGAAAGTAAGGATGCAGAAATCAAACCACCGGCAGAGGATTCCGCAACCGCAATTGTTTCCCCTCGCTCTTTCAACAAAGCGCCCGCTTTAGCTCCCAGTGTCTGTATATCCGTCATTCATCCCCTCTTTTTCCCGCCTTATCTGATACTGTGCGCACTTCAGTATTCATAGCAACGTCACTGCGTCGACGTTGCGCATAAACCTTTCCCGTTTCCCAATAATCACTTTTTACAGCCCGGACCGCCATCTCTTCTAAATCCTCACTCCATTCACCGAGACTATAGCCGAACCAGGGCGATTCCGGCCGCAAAGTTGGTAGCCCTAGCTCGTCCCAGATTTGGGCAGCTTTCTCCATGAACTCTTGCTTCGGCAATGAAACCGGCGGAAAAGATTCCTTCAGGGTAGCGTCGATTAGGACCGCTGCATCTTCCGGTTCGGTTAGACTACGTGGCCCGTGGCCTTGATCTTTATGCTTAAGCACATGTACGTCATGTTGTGGCCGACAACGATAAGCCATAGCCCAAAATAATGCATCCGAATTTGTCGCATCAATATCCTCATCAACTGCGATCAACCATTTACCTTCTGCTTGCCTAAACGAAGCCAAGCCATATAGTGCCCGCCATATTTCTGTCCGCGGCGTTCCCTTTTCGAAACTCAGTGCGATCACACGCGACAGTGATGTCAGCGGCTCATGAGCTTTCACTTGCTTGATGCCGGTAATACCAAGCGAATCCTTCAAATAACTCATCTGCCGAGCTTCGTAGGCAAATCGACGGATAACGCTGGATTCACTGGGGGCCACCTGGCTGACCCATGACGTCACTATAGCTTTCTTTTTCTGCGTTACAGCAGTGACATCCATAAAACCGTTATATTCGGTAATGTTGACGTGACCGTGAGATTCGCCGAATGGTGCTTCCGGCTCCAACAATTCCGTGGATACAAACCCTTCGATCACCACCTCGGCTTCTGCCGGCACTATTAAGTCAACAGTCTTGGCTTTGACTACATTGAGCGGTTGCCCCACCAATGCGCCGGCGACTTCCAGCTCATCTACGCCCTCCGGCACTTTTTGGACGGACGCATAAGATACGATTGGCGGACAGCCAATCACCACCGCGCACGGCATCGGCTCACCGCGTTCCTTCCAAGCCAGCCAATTAATATAGCCTCCGGTACGAAGTTCGGTGGAAGTGTTCATGCCCAACCGATTGGGCGCTTTGATCTGCCCTCGATAATTACCGACATTCTGAATGCCCGTTTCAGGATCACTGGTGATAAAATGGGAGGACGAGGTGTAGGGGCCGTTGTCGAAACCCGGTGTCGATATGGGAATAGAAAGAGCGTCGAGCCCATTACCCTCCAGTAATGCCTTCCCCTCAAATATTACCTCGTGGCACGGGGCATCATCGGAAGTGACAATATTAGGGGGCAACGGATTGGCAAAAGCCTTAGCCCACATGCCTCCCATATCATCCAGAGAACAACCCATTCCAACTTGATAAATTTCCGGATTCCCTGCAAGCCCGCACACTAGAACCGGCATATCATATTTGCGGCCCTTGCTATCGACTACATTGCTGAAGAGCCAAGCCTTACGATCTGGTTCCGGAATGCCGCCACGATATTGCCAACGCACCAACGGGTGCATCTCCGTATCCTTGTTGATTTCTCGGTCCACTTCGATCAGCAGGCCCGCATCGCGCAGCGCATTAATATGATCGGGTAAATCCCGATAAGTCCTTTTACTCATAACCTTTAGCCTAATGTTTCCGCGCGACGTACGCTGGCGATTAAGGAAGATCGTAAGAGGAACTTCTTAGCTCTCGCAGGGTCCGACGCGATTTCGCTCAATTCCTTTAAGTTTTGAGCCCTAGCCAACGGGTCTTTTGCCTCTAGCCGCTTTTTGTTCTGGATAGTCTGTTCTTGAACGAATTCATGATTAGTGGTGCGCCGCTGAATATCGTAGCGCGCCATCTCCCCTAAATCGGCTTCACCTTTCCAGACCCTCAGCAGTTTCTCGGTTAAATTCATAGCATCGTGAATACCACAATTAAGGCCAAGACCACCGATAGGATTATTCACATGAGCTGAGTCGCCAGCGAGAAAGACCCGCCCTTTTGCAAAACATTCCGCGACACGCTGGTGCGTCACATAGATATTTGTATGAACGATATTATAACCACCAGTCTTCGGAAAGAATTTCTGCATACGCCCTTGAGCAGCAGATTCGTTAGCAACATCATCATCACTCTCATCGATACCAGTTGGGAAAACGGCCCGCCACAAGCCAGGCGGACCGTCACCAGAGACTTTGAACAAATTACTCCATTCGTCCGGGTCGGCAAAATAATTGCGATAGCAGTAATCCCGCCCCAACTGAAAATCGAACGGTGTGGTAAACACTACGAATCGCTCAGGGTAGGTAAAGCCTTCAAAGGCAATTTGGGCAGATTTCCTTACCACGCTGCGTCCACCATCTGCCCCGATTAAATATGCCCCCGTGCAAAAATGTTCCCCATCGGGGTTCGAGACCGTGGCTGTCACGTAGTTCTCATCTTGCGTCACATCAATTACAGAATGCTCAAACAAGATGTCCACGTGATTAAAAGTTAGCAATCGTTCATAGACCAAACTTGCCAACTTAAACTGCTCACATTGAATTACATATGGGAACTCTGTTTCATCTGCCAATAGCTCGTGATCGAAATTGGCCACGAGATCACCCGTCGGTCGGTCCCAGAACCGGAACTCACGGCATATCAAACCTAGCCGCGCCATATCATCAACTAGGTCCAATTCAGAGAGCATCTCAAGCGTCGCCGGATGAGTGGTGGCGGCGCGTGGGTCATCAAGCAGCCTATCTTCTTTCTCAAAAATCGTTACGGGCACACCCTCGCACGCAAGCCTATAAGCAGCTATCAATCCAACCGGCCCTGCACCCGAAATCAGCACGCGTTTGTTTTGGGTCACGCTCATACAGATAAAAGGTCGCCGAACTGTTTGGCTACCACATCCTCATAGGCGACTGGTCTCGACAACAAACCTAATTCGGAGGCAAACTTGTTCATGCCAGCCACGAATTCCCCAGTAATCATTGGTTCGTAAAATTCGAGATCGCGTTCGACCACATCTGCAATCATTGATGCCTCCTCCGATGGGAAAAGTGCCTCACCCACTGTAGTAGCGCACGAAACATCCAACCTAAGCGCTTTTTGTGTGGCTATGATTGCTCGGATTGCCGCTTTTGCGGTTTCCGGTTCGCGTGCAATGAGAGCATCCGTCGTCGCCAAAACTGGTTGGGTATAATTAAAAGCGGGTGCTGGTCCATCGCCACGACGGACGTCTAAAACCATAGTCCCTATGCCATTACGAACAGCGATTTCAGCGCCCATACCATTGGCCCAAAACCCATCGATCTTACCAGCTCCCAATGCTTCTGCTGCGGTAACCCCGAACGATACACCAGGGCGGATTGCGCCGGGCACCGGCGTGATATCTACCTTGTCCGCTTCAATCTGAATACCCGCTTCCTCAAGCAGGCGCCGCAAGCCCATCTCCACCCACGGTGCCGCACCAATACGCAGCCCTTTAACGGCCTCGATATCACCCTGTTTGGCGCCTAAGTCCGCGCGCAGAACCAGAAACCAGTACATACCCTGCGAAAGGCTTGCCAGCAGCTTCACCCCCTTCCAATCAGGGAAGGCCGCAAGCGCACTGTGGGAAGAACCGGCAACAAAATCGAGTTTGCCGTCGCGCAACTCCTCATAGGCACGATCGACCGGAAACACCAAATCAAGTTCCATTTCAAGCCCTTCGGCTTTGAAGAAACCAAGCTCAACTGCCGCTGGAGCGGGAAAATAGGAATTTGAAATGAGATCAGGAACCGCAATGCGCATTAGGCTTCATCCACGTCATAATAATAATGGAGCTCGTAGAGGATGCAGCCATTATCTGATTTAAACGGTCCGTGATGGACGCCAGGCGGACGACAGGCATAGGTTGGCGCCATGAACTTCTCACCCCCGTCTCCATTCTCATTATTGCCCACAATCAAATCGCCGGACACCAAGTACACTTCCTCCCAATGATCATGAACAAATGGTACTTTGGAAAAAGCGCCCGGCTGAAAACGTAACAACCGCGTGCGACTGCCGCTCTTTCCATCTTCGTCGATGTCGGCTGCGAGAATTTTCTGCTCGATGCCCTCTGGGTAGCCTTCCGGGCATTCCCAGCCCCCATCCATGTCGAGCCGTTCGAACTCCAGATGCGGTTTACCTTTTCCCATCGCCTCAACTTCCTTTTGGTTCATCTTCTTTATTCAAAAATCCAATGTCGTAAGCAAGCTTTAAGGCCCGGTTCCTAACTGGGTCGATCAGCGCTGCTTCGAACCGCGTAGCTGCACGGATACCGCCAATTACAGCAAGCGTACCACAAAACATCAGTGTACCCGATGCCAATCCGTTAGCGCTGCCCGTATAAAGCTCTATCAAGCGCTCCGGGGGTAGCATATTAGCAACCGAGCCCTCTTGGTAGAGCACCGCTTTGCCATCGATAGTTACAGTCGAGTATAACTGCAATGCATCCCAATGATCCGCTATATCGGCATATCGCCAGAGAAGAGGTCCGACTGGCTTCGCGCACATCTGCTTGGAGACTGCCACATCATAAGTCTCCACCTCCCGGTCCGTATGGTCCGAACCGATGCCAATCCAAAGCTTGCCCTCAAGGGACAACACAAAGAACTCCACTTCACCGCTTGATTCGTTACCGATTACTTGGATGCTATTTTCAGAAGTGAGCTGTTGCGTGGATACACGGTAAAAACATGGCGCGGAACTGGGCCGCTGAATGCCTATCTCTTCCAATTCTGCCATGTGCTTCTCCATGGCATCTCGATCGCGTCCCGTCCATCCTGCAATAACGAGATTATTGATTTGCGCCGTACGCGCTTCCCCCTCAAACTCAAACCGTAATTTTCTTAGAGCGCTCATTTCATCCTACTTTGATTTGTCGATAGTTTTGTTAGCCGCTTTGTATTGCAGCATATTGTCGGTAAAATTTCACAAGACAAATAGCCAATTAAAGGTTCGAAAAATGAAAATCAAATCCGTCACACCTATAGGTATCAGCACCCCGCTGAATAACCCTATCAAAATGGCCAAGAATACGATCACCCATGCGGATAGTTTGGTGGTCCGAATTGAGGATACGGACGGCAATATTGGCTGGGGGGAGGCCTCGGAAGCGCCCATGATGAACGGAGAGATGAGTGCGGGCATGATTGCCGCGGTCAAATTCATTACTCCCCGGCTGGAGGGGCTGGAAGTCAAGACAGCACAGGATTTCTTTCCAGCCGTCGATCGGTTTATATATGGTAACGAAGGGGCCCTTTCTGGGCTCGACATGGCAATTTACGATCTGTTCGGCAAGCGCGAACGCAAGCCGGTCTACGAACTACTTGGCGGCAAACATCGGGATCGGGTGCCGGTCCTGTGGATGCTGGCGGCAAACGACCTTAAGAAGGATGTCGCCGCTTCACAACCAAAACTCGATGAAGGATTTATCGTTTTTAAGGTAAAGGCGGGCATCAGTTCGGCAACAGAAGACGTTGAGCGTGTAGCCGCCGTCCGCGACGCCATTGGCAAGGGTCCGCGCCTTTCAGCAGATGCCAATATGGGCTTTAAATTCGAAGAAGCGATCAAGTTCGCCGAAAGTGCAGAAGCCGCCGGGCTCGATTTCCTTGAGCAACCCATTAATTCCAGTAATCTAAACGGCATGGCCGACATCACCGCCGTCGCCCACCCGGTGGGTATTTGCGCCGATGAGGGTATTCACTCACTCTCCGATGTGGAAGCCCACCACGCTGCCAAAGCAGCAACTGGCTGCGGTTTCAAGTCTATTAAGCTCGGCGGCCTCACCCGCATGCATGAGGGCGCAGTGCTCGCTAATGATTACGGCATGCATGTAAACATTGCCGGCAAAATGGCTGAGACTGCTATAGCCAGCGCCGCCCTGGTCCACATGGCTATCGCCGTCCCGCAAATTAATTGGGATATGAGCGCCACTAATCAGTATCTGCAAAAAGACTTAGCCAAGAACCCACCTACCGTTGTGGATGGGCATCTCGCAGTAGATGACACACCGGGATTGGGCTTAGATATTGATGAGGATGAGATTGAACGAATTACAGTTTTGAGGTGATACACAGATACTCAGGGCCCTAATGCGGCAATATTTCCAAATCCTCCACTGGTAGCTCCACTGGCTCACCACGTTCGGCAGACAAATCCATAGCCATTGTCAGCAGTAAATTGCGATGCCCGTCTTGGGCAGTCGCATGCGGGGTGCTAATGCCCGTATAGATACGGCTGAGCCAGCTATTCGTTTCTTCGCGCATGGGGCCCCAAAGCTGACCTTCAGAGATGTCACCAGGCGGATAGCTGGTGAGGAAATCTACATGGCGATCGAAGCCTGGGTCAAAACCTTCCGGGTTATATCCCACCCATTGAGGTTTCTCAGAAGCAATAACTACGTCGCGGTGGGTGTCTTCAATATCAATCACTCCTTGCGAGCCAACAATGCCTATCTGCACTCCATAAACCGCACCTGGCCAAGCAACAGGCAAAGCCCATGAAATGTTCATAGACCAAATAGTGCCGTCATCCATGGTGAAGACGCCAAATGTGGAGTCCTTGGTGCCCCACTCTTCGAGTATCTTATCCGTGGATTGGGCATAAACGCTAACCGGTTTTTTACTGCCCATTAGCCACATAGACATATCGAGCGCGTGAGTACCGGAAACAACCATAGGAGTTAGCGTTCGGCGCTGATTAGTTCTGCGCACTGTGGCTATGGGCACCATTCGGTTCATAAAAGCACGCGCGATCACAGAACTAACATCTCCGATTTGGCCGGTACGAAGTTTTTCCTTCACCGCCAAGAACCGCCGCCGGAAACGGTAGGTATAACCAATGACCGCGTCGCAACCGCATGCCTCGATTGCCTTCAGCACTTTCTCTGATTCAAGCGCATTGGTAGCCAGCGGCTTTTCGATAAACAAATCTAGACTACGTTCGCAAGCAGCTAGGATCGGATCCATATGGTTATTCTCATCGGTGGCGATGATAGCGGCGGTTACCTCTGGGCGTGCCAGCAATTCAGCAGCACTGGTGGTGAAGAAATCCGCACCCACGTCTTTCTCAAGCTTGCGACCTAGATCCTCCTTAATATCGCAGAGGCCGATCCACCCGACACCGGGATAATTCTTCGCGAATTCCGAACGAATACGTCCAATAGTTCCGCAACCAATGACCGCGAGACCAATTTCCTTACCATTATTTCGGATCATTTAATCACTCCCACAGTCGAGCTGTGATCCGGCAAATCAAAACCAATACCGACCAAAAAATTGAACAAATCATAGAGTTTTTTCACATCAGCATCTGGCAATGGCCCGCTGATGATCGAGTTGATGTTAGTTGTCAAATGATCCGCATTACCAGTACCGAATAACACCACATTGACGCCAGGCTCGTGACGCACAAACCGGTAAGCGGCATCAGTGGTGGTGGTCGCCCCACCCTCGTGAATGAGGAAATCCAGCGGGTTTTCCTTTTCTGCGAACTCGGCGGGAATTTTACCTTCCGCCACCAGCTCCTTAGCCGTATTGCGCAAATAATCCGGTTGGCTAAAAATATTGCGAACCACAAACATTAATAACGTGCCGATGCCGTGTTTCTGAATCAGCGGAAACAAGCGCTCACGCGCGGTCTGATTCATCATGTTGTAGCCCAGCATAACCACCTCCCAGACACCGTCGGCCACCGCACGTTCTAGCATTTTGTGGGTTGGGTCATTGGGAGAGGTTTCGGTGATGCCCAGGTGTTTAATTTTGCCGGCCTGCTGCGCCTTTTGCAGATGTGGCACTATTTCCGCCATCACCTCGTCATAGCGGCTAAAATGCACGCCATGCATTTGATATACATCCACATAATCCATTTGTAGCTTTTGTAGGGAAGCTTCCAAACATTCGATGATGTCCGCTCCGGAACGCGGTGCGTCGGCCTTGCCGATATTGGCCTTAGTAGTCACCACAATACTGTCGCGATCAAGGCCACTGAGCGCCTTTCCGAGAATGGTTTCGGTCTTATAGGCCTCAGCAGTATCGAACAGGGTCACACCCAAATCGAGGGCTTTCTTTACAATTCCGATGGACTCCTCTTCCGTGCGACCGGTCCGCATACCCAGACGGCTATTACCGCCACAGCCGAGCCCCGCGACACTGACTTTTAGTCCCGTATTACCGAGCGTGGTGTATTCCATAAATGAAGTCCCTTGAAAAAAATTAGGATTATAGACGCGATTTACCGTGCCGAATTGATCATGATCTTACCGATATCTTCCATAGCACCGCTCCTTAAAGGCCAAACTTCTTATCGTGGCGTCCGGAAAAGCGATCCAAATGAACGTCCAGCTTGTCGCCCATCCACATAGCGTAAGTGGAATGATCCGACGGCGCATCTCCGGTCATAGGGTGCACCAAAACGCTCAACCCATCGCGGTTCAAGGAGAGCCAAGGCACAATTTCGCTATAGGCATCCCAGTGGAACTCGACCAGGAAATTAGGTCCCGGATGAGGACCACTACCCGAATCACGCCAATCCCCCACTTCTGCATTGGCAAGATTATCTTCCGCCAACACCATGAGCGCTTTTGCCTTTTCCCGTGTCTCACATTCGCCTTCGTCAAAATAGACATGGGCGTGCCAGCCCTTAATCTTTTCTATGCTCTCCATGAAAACCTTCACTCCTATTTTTCGTCAATGATCGGATTTTGCAAAATCCCCAAGCCTTCGACCTCCACTTCCACTGTATCGCCATCCTTCATCCAGACCGGTGGCTTACGCGCGTGACCAACGCCGGACGGCGTGCCGGAAACGAGAATATCTCCGGGCTCCAATGTCATGCATTGGGTCAACAGCATGAGCGCTTCAGAAACGTCGAACATCATATTTGAGGTATTGTCGTCCTGCATCACATTGCCGTTCAGCCGCGATTGAATACTAAGCCCCGCACCGCCCGCGGGCAGTTCATCTGCAGTAACAAAGTCAGGACCAAAGGCGCCGGTATCGTCAAAGTTTTTGCCAATACAATATTGCTGCGTCTTGCGCTGCCACTCACGCACCGAGGCTTCATTGAACATGGAATAGCCGGCAACAAGATCGAGTGTTTTATCTCGCGGGGTGTGGCGTTCGCTACGCTTACCAATGACCGCTACAAGCTCCGCCTCGTAATCCAGAGTCTCAGAAACCTTTGGCCGCACAATCGGCTTTTTATGACCAGTCAGACTTGTGGCACCGCGCATAAAGAAGGAGGGAAAAGTCGGTCGGTCGTGACCTCCTTCGGCTGCGTGCGCCGCATAATTCAAACCGATACAAATGATTTTGGGCGGGCGCGGAATAACCGGGCAGAAAGAAAGTCTGTCGAAAGCCAATCGCTCGCTCGCACCCTCAGCAGCCTTTTGCGCAGCCTTTAAAGCACCGTCTCCGGCCTCAATGAGACCCAGCACACTATCGGGCAAACTCGCGTCGGCCTTCGATAAATCTACTACCTCATCACCGAGACGCACCCCCACCGCAGGCTTCCCGCCCGACTCAAATGTAATAAAACGCATTGTTTCCCCTCTTATTCGCTTGTTATGCGGCACCTTATCAGCCAGCCATAAGAATGATTTAGGCCATACCGCACTTTTTATGACGATTTTTGGATCATATCGGAGAATATGCACCAAATGCCATCATGCTTTATCCGATTGGGAGATTTTTTTGCAGCACGTTTTAGGACTTTTAACGGTGATCTTTGAATATAACAAAAGTGCTAAACTCGCCTCCAACCGGTGACAAAAAAGACAAAACGAACGTAATAAAACAAAACTAGGCCCAACTAGGCCCAATCCAGGGGGAATTTCATGCCGCATGCGATTACCGACGACGGTGTAAAACTTTATTACGAGGAGGCGGGCGAAGGTACGCCGATCATCTTTATCCATGAATTTGCCGACGATTTACGCACCTGGGAGCAGCAGGTCCAGTATTTCGCACGCACCCATCGCTGCATCCTATTTAACGCGCGCGGATATGCACCATCGGACATACCCGAGGACTGGGAAATGTACAGTCAGATGCGCGCAGTAGACGATGTTCGCGACGTGCTCAAGCATCTGGATATTGAGATGGCCCATATCTTGGGCCTATCCATGGGTGGCTTTGCATCTCTACATTTCGGCCTCAACTATCCGGAAATGGCCTATTCCATCACGGTCGCCGGATGCGGCTATGGTTCCGGCCTGGACAAGCAAACCTGGAAAGATGAGACCACCGCCGTGGCGAAAGCATTCCTCCACGGCGGCATGGCGGAGGTTGGCGCGGCCTATGTTTCTGGCCCCACTCGCGTTCAGTTCGAGAATAAGGACCCGCGTGGCTATGACGCTTTCGTCAAACGCTTCAATGAACATTCCGCGATTGGCGCCGCCAACACGTTTCTCGGCGTACAGGGACGGCGTCCATCCGTCTTCGAACTAGAAGATGGCCTGAAGAAAATGATCGTGCCCTGCCACATCATGACCGGCGACGAGGACGAACCGTGTTTGGAGCCAAATTTGTGGCTAAAACGCACGATCCCATCGGCCTGGCTCTCGGTTCTGCCGCAAGCGGGCCATGCGATCAATCTCGAAGAGCCAATGCTATTCAACCAGTTAACAGCGGAATTCTTCCGATCCGTCGAGTCCGGGCAGTTCCGCAATCGTGATCCCCGCAGCGTCGGCAGGAGTATTGCCGGAGTACGCTAAACCGATGCGTTAAATATCCCTTAAGAGACGAAAGCCCATACCGACCTGCAACGAACAAATCGTCACTTGCTTCCTCAACATCAAATATGAGGACATCCAAAGCGAGCCCCTCAATGAAGCGCGCAAGGCTAGTTCCGACTGTATCGCCCTCACACTCACAGGAGCGAAAGACCCAGCAGGCCAGATCCTTGCAAATTGGGCACGCAAAGTCACGGGCAAACCCCAAAGTTTTTTGGTATGAAATGGTATAAGTTTAACCAATTTAATAATAAACAACTGTGAACCGCTTACCCATTCCAGAAAACACTCCTACTAATCGACATTTCCCAACCCAAGGACCACCGAATGCCCAATAAGATCAATCATCTCGACGTCTTTCTTCTAAAAGGCCCGAAGGACGAACGACCTCATTGGGTAAGTAATTTCATCGTCCCAACGGCTAACGAAATATTGGTGCGGCTAACCACCGCTGATGGCGTAGAGGGCTTTGGATTAGCTACGAGTTACACGGATGCGACGCCGATTGTGAATTGCTTTAAGAGCGGCATTGGCGAACGGTTGATCGGGGCCAATCCGTTAGCGCCGGAGCGGATAAACGAGGATTTGTTTTCACTCACCTCACAACGGGTGGCGCACGAAAAAGGCTGGGGCAAGGAGGCGCTGATCCGTATATCGGCGGCGGTCGATGTGGCGTGCTGGGACATTATCGGCAAGATGGCGGGGCTACCGCTCTACCAATTGTTCGGCGGTTATCGCGACCACGTGCCCTATTATGTCACCTGTGCGTACTACCGAGACGGAAAGGATTTGGCCGAGCTGAAGGACGAGATTACCGAGTTAAAAGAGCAAGGCCATCGGGGCTTCAAGGGCAAGGTGGGCGGGCTCGGTCTAGCCGAAGACATGGAGCGTATGGAATTGGTGCGCGACGTGATAGGTGATGAGGCTTCCCTAATGGTGGACGTCAACCGCGCCTGGAGCCTAGACACCGCCATCGAGGCGGCCAACGTCCTGGCGCCGTTGAAACCTGCTTGGCTTGAAGAGCCGCTCCGCTGGGCGGATGATCGCCGCGAACTTAAATTACTCGCCCAGCAAACTACCATTCCCCTGTCGGCCGGGGAAAGCGAATTGACCTCTTACGGCTGCCGGTCTTTGCTGGAAGAGCACGCCATCCAAATTCTGCAATTCGATGTAACCATGTTTGGCGGCTTCACCGAAGGCCGCAAGATGGCCGCTCTGTGCGAGCTAAACCATGTGAAAGTGACGCCACATCATGATTGCTTCATCCATGCCCAGCTTGTGGCCTCCACTCCTGCCGGTGGCTATGTGGAAGCCTTCACCAACCCAGAGCGCGACCCGCTACAAGCAGAACTGTTTGAAAACCCGCCCAAGCTCAGCAACGGCATGCTGACGCTCAACGATGCTCCCGGCCTCGGCCTGACACTAAACGAAGACACACTGGCGAAGTACGGTACAAAGGTCCTTTAGCGCGCACGTGTATATCTAATTTTCGAGCGAGCTTTTTACGCGCGGTTATCCATTATCTACAAAGCCTCATCAACGCCCCGACATCCGAGACGCTCTCAAGCTCCCAAACCATTTCACGGATTTCTTTGGCTTTCTCCGCGCCCACAATCGACTCCGCATTGTCGAAAAACTTCGTCTCGATCTGTTCATCCGACATGGGATTATCCACCATGCCTGTCGCGTGCTCGGTCTTGTATTCGAAGCGCGTGCCGTCCTTTCCGATAACTACCGCGGCGGCTTGATCGACGCGGAATTTCTCGTCCACCGTAACGCTGACTTTTTGGCGTAAGGCAACCACATCCCGAGCCAGCGCACGCTCATTGCTAAATTGATGCCGGCCCGCATTGCCGTCGATAAAGGAAACTGCAGAAGCATGGCCGATACTAAATTTCGATTTAAGTCCCGATTTCGGATCCGAAACGCCGGTAATAGTGACCGCCTTAATATTCGCGGTAACCTCTAAGCGTTCAACATTGCCCGGCACGATGCCACTTTTTTGGCCAAGCGCTATGGTGCTATCGATGATCGGATGAAGAACCACACCACACGCATAAGGCTTGTAGCCGTTACCTGTGACCGCGAACTTTTCACCCAACCCGGCCAAAATCGCCTCCTCATCCGTGACAATGCTATAGATGCGGCAGAACCCCTTTTTACCTTCGAGTATTTCGCCGGTGCTGTCGAAGCCCCCTTCGGCCAGGGTCGCCGCCAAAATGCCATTCGACGCCGCCTTGCCTGGATGGAAACTCTTGCACATGGTACCCCGGTTCTGTTGCATGCCCGCGGACTGAGTGGCTGCAATACCGAACGCATGTACCAGCTGTGCCCCTTTCAGGCCCTGCAGCCGCCCACAGCCCGCCCCTGCCCCCACTGTACCGATGGTGCCGGTCAAATGCCAACCGCCGTCATGATGGTTCGGCATGCCACAGCCAGTTCGCGTCGCCGCCTCAAATCCAGCCACATAGGCTACAATGAAGTCTTCGCCACTTACTCTGCGGCTTTCACCAAGCGGCAACATAGAGGCCATCAACGGACCCGAAGTATGTATACCGCCGCCGCCCAGATGTGTGTCGTCATAATCCAGCACATGCCCCATCTGGCCGTTGGCGATGGCGGCTTCCATAAGTCCGAGCTTCATCTTTCGCCCGATAACCGTGGAGCATCCGTTCGGGCTGATGCTGCCGAGAACGTCTGTCAGTGTGTCGAGAGTGGAGTGTTCGCTCCCAGCAAGAGCGCAGCCGAGCCAGTCAAGAATACCGCGCCGACATTCATGGATAACGTCATCGGGCAGATCCTCGAACTGCAAATCCGCGAGATAGCCCGCCAATTTTTCCGTAATACCGAGATTAAGGTCGGCCGCACCATATTCACTCATGTAACTGTTCCTGGTTTTATTGGGTAGATCTCCGCTACCATAAGCGTAAGCTCGAAACGGAACCAGGGAGGGACTGCAGTGGACACCGAGCAGATTGCCTATATGAGTGTCGCCGAGCAGGCGAATCTGATTGCCAGCACCAAACTATCGCCGGTCGATCTGGTGCAACTTTATTTGGACAGGATCGAGAAGTATGACAACATCCTGCATTCCTGGATCACCGTCTGTGGCGACCAAGCGCTTGCGGAAGCCCGGCAAGTAGAAGCCGACATAGCAGCGGGCAAGTATCGCGGACCGCTGCACGGTATCCCGTTTGGTGTCAAAGATCAGATAAAGACCAAAGGCGTACGGACCACTATGGCCTCAATCATCGCCGACGATTTCGGCTCCGAAGAAGACGCCACCGTAGTCGCCAAACTCAAATCCGCCGGTGCCATCTTGCTCGGCAAAAACAACATGCATGAGTTTGGTAAGGGCAGCTCGATCAATTTTCATTACGGCGAACCTCGAAACCCCTGGAATATGGAATACGAGGCATCCCATTCCTCGACCGGATCAGGTGTATCTGTTGCAGCCGGCCTCATTTCTTTTTCCATCGGCGAAGATACGGGCGGTTCGGTGCGCGGCCCCGCTTGGGCCAACGGCGTCGTCGGCATACGGCCCACGTTCGGCCGCGTCAGCCGCTATGGTGGGTTGATGTATGCGTGGACACAGGACACGTTCGGCCCCATCACCCGTACGGTTGGTGACAATGCGTTGATCTTGGCGGCGATCGCTGGGCAAGATCCCAAGGATCAACTCACCAGTAACGAGGCGGTGCCCGACTACGCCAAGATGCTTAACGGGGACATCAAGGGCCTCAAGCTAGGCCTAGTGCGGGAAATGTCTACAGGCCAAGAATTACACCCCGATGTGTATAAATCGCTCACCAATGCACTTGCCATATTGCGCGATCTTGGCGCTGAAATAGAAGAGATATCGTTACCGAAGGCAAAATATGCGGTGCCGCTACAAATGCTGACGTCTGACGCGGATGGGGCTGCGATGTTCCTAGAAAATTGGTTTCGCACCGATTGGGACAAGTTCGACCAGGGTACCCGCACACGCATCGGGGCCGCTGCCCTTATTCCTGCCTCGATCTATAACCGCGCCATGCGGGGCCGGGCGTTGATCCGCAACGAAATCCTCGAGAGCTTCAAAACATACAACGGCTTGCTTAGCTTAATGAACTTCATTCCACCGATGAAGCGCGGCGATTCCGTGGAGAAGCTAGATAGCCAGAATGATGTGGCTCAGCGCATGTTTAAGTCGCGGCGCATCTGCAGCTATCCATTCAGCGTCGCCAACGTGCCCGCCCTTTCTGTGCCCAGTGGTTTCACCGATAAGGACGTGCCCATGTCGATCCAGGTGGCATCAAGACCATTTGGCGAAGATATAGTCTATCGTGTAGCACACGCCTATGAGCAAGCAACCGATTGGCATAGGCGCCATCCGGATTTGGACCAGACAGTCCTTCCGGCAAGCCCAGGAGTAAAACAATGAAATTTACCAAAGACGATATCCGCACCATGTCGCGCGCTGTAAATCTAGAAGTTACCGACGAGAGTGATCTCGACATAATGGCGATCCGGCTCTCCAGCCTACTGGAAGTGATGGAAACCATTGAGCAGGAAATGGGCGAAGAAATGAACAAAATAGACCCAGTCCCACCGGTCTACCCGAAAGAGCCCTTCTAGGCTTCTTGCTTCTTTGAATATCGCGTCTGCCACCAGTCCCAAAGGCCGAGACTTCCTAAGGAGGTTAACAGCACTATGATAGGTTCAAGGGGCAGCCGATATTTGGGCGAACCTACAGGCCCGTTAAGCAGTAAAAAATAAACCACGGCGAGGCCCGCGAAAACAGCAACCCAACAATTACGTCGCCACAACAACAAAGCGCCATACAAGGACAAACCCAAAGTCACAATGCTCCCAAACGCACCAACAACAAATAGTATTCCGTAGACCGGTCCATTCCCAACGACATAACGCCAAACTTTGGCGACAAAATGCGGCGTTTCCAGCGAATAGAAACTTTGCGTCGCAAGCGCGCGCACACGCGTATCTATTAGAATTGCAGGTGACATCAAGTTAACCGTTATCCCTTTTGCCCAGGCCGTGGCAATCGCTAGCGGTGAACTCACCAATATTTCTGCAATTGCAATTTCTTTCAGCCGACGGTCCACTTCGAAAGGTGAAATTTCAGTTTCGCGCACGCCATCCCGCTCCAAGCCATCTACAAAGCGCCCCCTCATTTGCGATACGGTTTCGGCGAGCGGCGTTCCGTTTTCCACAGCTTTAATCGGCGGCACCACCCAGTAAGCCATATGTGTGCCCGATTGAACGCTGAAGGAAAAATTATCAAACTTCACCCAGTTATGGGTAAGTACCGGCACGGTAGCAATCATCGTACCAACCACAAACATCAAAGATAGCCCCGTCGCGTTCAGCTTTGATCGTCGGTGATAAAGGGCGATTGCTCCAATGGCAATTGTGATCGGCGGCACCAAAAATTGCGCCACCGTCCGTGTCACGATAGCAAACCCCAACAGGCCACCGGAGGCCAGAGACCAACTAGCGGTCGATTCCCGGAGGAACCTCGCAGCACAATACAAAATGGCGCTAAATAAGAAAACGAATAAGGCATCACTTAGAACAAGCCCGGAATGAATAATAAGGTTCGGCCACGTTGCCGCCATCCCCCCTGCGACCAGCCCCAACCGCCGTTCCATCATACAACCAAGCAAGCCGATAATGACGCACGTCAGGGCATCCAGCATTCCGTTAAACAGAGCTAGAAATATCGGAGCCCCCAGCCCAATAGCCTGAAACAGCGCAACAACAAGTGGATAAATAGGGACGCGCTCCACAAAACTGTTAGAGGCCGGCTCGCCCGCCATGAAGCCAAAAGACTGTGCCCATTCTATTGAAAAGGTTAGGAAAAAACTGTCCTCAATAACAAACTGTCCGCCGAATACCGCCACATGCCAAACATTCAGGACTCGGATGAGCAATGCAAAAATGAAAATGGACCAAAGCGGGTGGCCCGATACAAACGCCTTAATCCGCATAGCAGGTGTCATTTCTTCGCCGCTGGATCAGAGCAGGCCAGCAAAAGCCGGTGGCGGGCAAAGACGCGCTTCAATCCCAGCGTCACCATCAAGAGCACACTTTTAGCCATATGGCGCAGTTCCATTTTGGAATGGCCGTAAACACGACCCGGTAACTCGATGGCAATTTCCGTGATGGGGTAACCATTTAAATGGAGGATTGTAAGGCTGGTGAAAAAGAACTCGTAATCGCGGGCTTGAATAAGGCCGAATACGCGCCGGTCGATTCGGTCTAACCGGTAAACCCGAAAGGCGCCGGTAGAATCATAATTATGCCTTAGCAATAGCCGCGTCAACATATGGCCAAGATGGGTCAACACCTTCCGGAACAGATTCCATTCATCCAGGCTACTCTTCATCTCAAAGCGAGTGCCTATCACCACATCCGCATTTTCGCTTGCCGCTAAAAATGCTGGAATATCTTCAGGCTTATGGACCAGGTCGGAATCCATGGTGACGAGGATTTTGTAACCACCCTCATATGCGCGTCGAATACCCTCCAGATGTGCGCCACCAATCCCTTCCTTACCCGGACGGTGAACGGCCAACACGGTTTTATCTTCAGCGGCAAACATATCGATCACCTCACCGGTCCCATCAGTTGAGTTGTCGTCGAGAAACATGATGTCCACCGGCGCACCGATCGCCTGAATACGCCGACGCATTTCTTCCACATGACCAGCCTCGTTGTAAGTCGGCAAAAAGACGAGGATATCGTTTTTGGCCATTACACTGCCTCTCCTGCCAATTCTGCCTCGATCATGGAATGGATTACCTGCTCGAAAGACATTTTCGGCTGCCACCCCGTCGCCACACGAAGTTTACGCGCATCCCCCACCAGTCGCTGGGCCTGACTAGGTTTTGTGATTAGGCCTGGTTCGATTTGAACATGATCATTCGAATTCAGATTCAGTCTATCGAAAACAATTTCGACAAAGGCGCCAATAGAATGCAACTCGCCACTAGCAATCACGAAATCATCCGGCACTTCCAACCTAAGGATTGCGCGCATTGCTTCAACATAATCTACTGCTGCACCCCAGTCGATTTCGGCTGACAAATCGCCGAGTATCAATTTATCACGTTTTTTGTCTTTGATTTCTACAGCTGCACGAACAATTTTGCGACCGACGAAGGACGGCGAACGCCGCGGCGATTCATGGTTATATAAAATACCGGCACTACAATATATTCCATGCGTTCGCCGATATAGACGGCACAATTGCATACCTGCCGCTTTAGTAATTCCATAAACATTTATCGGAAGAAATGGTGTTTCCTCGTTTTGTGGCGAAGATAGCGGATCACCAAATACATGCGACGAAGCGGCATAAAAAAGACGACTTTCCGGGAATTCAACACGTATCCCATCAAGAACATTTACAAGCCCTTGCACGTGAATATCGTAGCTTTTCCCTAAACTTTCGCTGACTGTCTCGGGTGGGTCTTCCGATGATCGATGGTGTGCCGCGAGATAATAGATTTCCCTGGGACGACATTCAGCAATCAACTTACAAATCGCAACTGCATCCAGGATATTCAATGGGTCAACCACAGAACGGCTGGGGAACCTAACGCCTGACCGATTGACACCGATGCACTCTACTTCATCCAAAGCAAGCGACTTGCTTAAATAGTAGCCGTCTTGGCCCGTACAGCCGATGATTAAAGCCGGCCCAGGCTTTGCGGTGGATGATGCACTCATACCTGACATGGTCGTTGTACTAGCCAATCGCCCATATTGGCGCAACCACCAAGGATATATGTCTTGTTTTATCGTTTGGAATAGGTTGCCTCCCAGAATCGATGCCTTATTATCGGAGCAATAAAGTATTTACGCCTATTTGATACGAACCAGTACAAAGTTATTTGAAAAATGCCCGACGATATTGATCCTGACCATCAGATCGACCCAGGAAACCAGACCTACAAAAAGGTAGAAATTCTGCGGCCTACCTGCAACTTAGACACAGTACGTGACGGACGCGGTGGTATTTTTACGTGGGTTCCGCCAGAGCCTATCGTTGAATTCAACATGCTTTACTTCCGTCCTGGAAAGACTCGCGGCTTCCACTATCATCCGCATTTCATCGAGTATTTGCTGGTAGTAGATGGCTCAGGCGTCTTGGTTACGCGTGAAGACCCGGAAGACCCAAAATGTGAAGAATTTATTCACCTCAGTAAAGGAGTCTGTACACGGACCGAAATTAATATCTACCATACAGTCTACGCGATCACCGATATGACCATCGTGGCTATGCTAACTAATCAGTGGGACCATTCGGATCCACCAATTATTCGCGTCGACGACTGATTATTTCTATGACACGCGTCGCTCTCATCGGCGCCGGCGGATTCGTCGGCTCGTCCATCGTAAAAGCACTGGCGGCTAAAGCGGATATCGATTTGGCGCCAGTTACACGCACCAACTATAATGCCGCTCGTGAAGATGGCCCCTACGATATTCTTATTAACACGGCAATGCCGTCCAAACGGTTCTGGGCACGCCAAAATCCCAAACTAGATTTTATCGAAACTGTTGAAAAAACTAGTAGATTAACGAATGACTGGGATGCAGCGAAAATCATTCAAATCAGCTCTATATCCGCCCGCAGCCAACTCGATACGGTTTACGGCAGACATAAAGCGGCGGCAGAGAAACTAGTGAAACATAGTGACAATCTCATTTTACGACTTGGACCAATGTATGGCGAGGAGCTCGATAAGGGCGTTCTGATCGACATTTTGAATGATAACCCAGTCTTCGTTGCCCGCAATAGCCACTATTGTTTTGCTCCCATCGATTGGATAGCGAGCTGGATCGCAGATAATCTCGATCGCTCAGGCGTTATGGACCTCGGGGGCAATGACGCGATTATGGTGGGCGATGTGGCCGATGCGGTCGAATCTACATCAGAGTTCAAAGGCGATACCGATGACCAAATCTTGAGTGAAAGATTAGATGGCGCACCCGCTGCGCGCGAGGTCATCGACTTCTTGCACCAAGTAAGCAAGAAGAAAAACTGATATGGAAATCACCNCAATCAAATCTTGCCGTCTATGCGGCTCCATCGAACTGGTACCAGTGTTCGACTTTGGCGTCCAAGCTCTTTCCACACGCTTTCCAGGCCCCAATGACCCGGATGCAGAGTTGGTCCCATTGACTTTAACCCAATGTCAGGATTGCGGCCTCACCCAGCTGACCCATGACTATGATCTCGACGATTTATATCGGCGTGGCTATGGGTATCGGTCAGGAGTCAACCAAACCATGCGCGAACATTTGGGTAGCATTACCAAGCAACTCGAGAGCCATGTGTCATTAAAACCGGGCAACACGGTATTGGATATCGCCAGCAATGACGGCACATTGCTACAAAGCTACAGCGCGAGCGGCATCAATTTGGTCGGCATCGACCCCACTATCGAGCAGTATCGTGATTACTATCCGGACGGAGCCTTCCTATCGACCGAGTTTTTTTCCAAGGAAGTCTTCGCCGACGTCAGCCCAACCGACAAGGCCCAAATTATTAGTTCCATTGCGGTCTTCTATGACGTACCAGATCCAGATCGTTTTACCGCCGATATCGCTTCAATACTTGACGAAAACGGCGTCTGGGTGATGGAACAATCTTATCTGCCCATGCTCGTCGCAGATCTTTCCTTCGACAGTATCTGCCATGAACATCTCGGTTATTATTGCCTGAAGCAAATTAATCTGGCCGCTAGAGCAGCGGGATTACGAGTATTCGATGTAGAAACAAACGCCATGAATGGTGGTTCAATTCGGGCTTTCCTTTGCCACGAAAACGCTTCCCACAAGGCCAACGAACAGGCTCTGGCTGAAATCAAAACACTGGAAGCCGAGGCCAAACTCGATTCCATAGACACGTTTAAAGCCTTCCATCGAAAAGTTTCGGAAATCGGCGAGCAACTGGTCGAACTTCTCAAAACCGCCAAGGCCGCCGGCAAGACCATTCATATTTACGGCGCGTCGACTAAAGGCAACGTCTTGTTGCAGCTTTACGGCATTGACCGCACACTCATTGATGCCGCAGCAGAACGCAATGAATGGAAATTCGGCCACCGGACGCCAGGCACCAACATTCCGATCATTTCGGAAGAAGAATCCCGCGCCCAAAAACCAGATTACTTTTTAGTGTTACCGTGGCATTTCCGNGACGAATTTNTCAAACGCGAAAAGGTGTTTGTCGAAGGAGGCGGCAAGCTGATCTTTCCATTGCCAGAAGTTGAGGTTTACCCAGCGAACTAAAGAAGCTGCATTAGCACAGCGACAGCGTCGTCGACCCCAGAACGAACGGGCTGTTTCGTAATAGGCACCGCTAATAGGTCTTGCAAAACCGCGCCAAAATCACCGGACTGCATCACATTTCGCTCAATATGCCGTCCAGTACAATTTTTAGCTATCCATGTTTCCAGCATCGATGTTTCNCACCAATTTGTGCGCTCAGTATAGAGAATGCGGGTACCGTTCACCGCGCTTTCGGTAACACCGCCGTAGCCCGCTTTGGTCACTAGTGCATCGCAGGAGCGCATAAGATCGATAAATGCGATATCCAAGTCCTTACGGGAGAGAATGTCCGTGCGCGTGGATTCCCATTCAGGCGGCACCACCCACATTACCCCATCGACTTCCGGGAGCGGCACCTGCGTATGCATCCCAGGAATACCCCCCATCGTCGCCAGCACGTAATGATCTGCGGGCCGAGCTGCCTGAAGGTCCCCCCGCCTATCCTTTCCAATCCGCGCAACGGGTCCTACCGAATGTACTGACGGCACCCAATCCATGGGCATATGAGGCTGGAGCTGAATAAACCGGTCAACCGCCGCATAGGCATTGGTTAAATGATCGTAAATCTTTCTCGCTTCGCCGTCGGTACCGCAATAGGCAGCAAATACGTCGGCCCAGTTAAGCGAACAAATTGCGGCGACTGGTATCCGCGCCCTAAGTGCCGCTGCCACACTCGCAACCGCGATATTCGTAAGTACCAAATCTGGCTTCAATGCTGCCAAAACGGCCGCATCGCTCGTGATCACATTTTCCCAATCCGCAACTAAGTTTTGGTAATCCTCAAACAAGCCATCCGCATCCACATCTAAAGGCCCTTTCATGCGCATGTTCGGGTCCGGCGGCGTTGGGCCTACTTTAAAAGGTATATCCAGAAATTGTCCGCAAATGACGGGATCTACCTCGGTCCGCAACGTGACCTTCAACCCAGGCCGCACTTTGGCAAGCGCCATAAGGATGGGCGAGATCTGCGCCAAATGGCCGAAACCATTAGCCGAAATGTCAGCGACTATGTGAACTTTCGCACTCATTGAGTTCAATCGCGCCCGTAGACGTCTTCCAAACGCTCAATATCGTCTTCACCGACATAGTCACCGGTTTGTACTTCAATCAAATGTAAAGGCTCGGTTCCTGTGTTCTCAAGCCGGTGCGTTTCGCCGACGGGAATATAGACCGACTGATCGGGACCAAGGGTCATGACATCCGTACCACGCGTCACTTCCGCTTTGCCACGAACGACCACCCAATGTTCCGCTCGAAACTTGTGGCGCTGCAAGGAGAGGCGCCCACCCGGGCGAACGATAATACGTTTTACTCGAAACCGCTCATCCTGATCGATATCCTGATAACTGCCCCAAGGCCGATATACCTTACTATGGAAGACCGCTTCGTTGCGTCCCTCTTCCATAAGTCGTGCCACCAATTCACGCACCTCGGTCGTTCGATCCTTCGGCGCGACCAACACGGCATCTCGCGTCGCAACGACAACCATTTCGTCTAGACCAAGTGCTGCCACCATGGGTCCGTCTTCACTACGAATGTAGGAATTGCTGACCCCTTCCAGCACCACATCGCCAAGACTCACATTACCCTCCTCGTCCGCCTCACTTTGCTGCCAAAGCGACATCCATGCACCTAAATCAGACCATCCACAATCAAGGGGGACAGTCGCGGCCAGACTGGTCTTCTCCATGATTGCATAGTCGATGGAATCCGATGGCATTTTTTCAAAAGCCTGCTCGCACAACCGCAGGAAATCCATATCGCCAACGGCATTCGCCAGGGCATCGCGACAGCATGCGAGCATCTCCGGCTGCAACGCAGTAATTTCATCCAGAAACGTCGACGCGCGAAACACAAACATACCGCTATTCCACAGATAATCGCCGGACGCGAGGTAGGATTCAGCGGACTCAAAATCCGGTTTTTCCACATAGGCGCCAACATCAAAACCAGCTTCTAAGCCCTCTAGTGGGTTACCCTTCAGTATATAGCCATAGCCGGTTTCGGGCCGGTTTGGTGTGATTCCAAATGTCACCAAGAAACCAGCAGCAGCAATTTCGACAGCATTTGTCAGCCCCGACAAGAACGCGGTTTCGTCCTCGATAAAAAGATCCGACGGCAATAAGGCAATCACACCATCCGGGTCACGCTCGGCGACATATAATGCCACAATGGCCGCGGCGGGTGCCGTATTTCGACCAGCCGGTTCCAACAACAAAGCTTCGGGTACATGGTGGATTTGACGTAACTGTTCGGCGATGATGAACCGATGATCTTTATTACCGATGATAATTGACGCCGCTACGTTTTCCGCCTTCCCTAGTCGCAGTACCGCCTGCTGGAGCATGCTGTCATCGCCGGCCAGCGGCAGCATCTGTTTGGGGTATTGGGCACGCGATAGCGGCCAAAGGCGGGTGCCGGAACCTCCGGATAGAATTGCTGGATAAAGGGTCGGTGCTGTCATGGGTTAAAACCGGAAAAGGTTGGCGGCGTTTTCGCCCATGATCTTGGCGCGCAAATCCGGGTCTTCAACCCATTTACTTAAATTATCAAGGGTCGTCTGAAAGCGGTGCAAGGTCTCGTGTCCGGTCCAGGGGAAATCGCTAGCCCATACAATTCTGTCGGGGCCGCAGACCTCTAGAAGCCGTGCTGCGTAGGGCCCTAAGTTTGGAACATCAGGCCGATAAAACCCAGAAAATTTAGCCCAGACCTGACCGCTTTCCGCAGCTTTCAAAATTGCTTTGTGCCCAATATCTCCCGGATCCATCCCTGCGTTCGGCATACCAAAGTGATCCGCGACAATCGTAACACCAAACGGCAGCAACCGGGCTGCTACATCCACCCACATCGCGCCGTCCGCGAAAACTTCTATATGCCAGTTATGGGCTGCGGCCCATTCATAAAGCGGAGATATATGATGGGTCTGATGATTCAGAACCGTCTTAGAACTGATCAAATTCAAACGCAGGCCGACAACGCCGAGCTCATCCATCTCTTCGAGTAAAGGTTCATCAAGATCAGGGCCGACCACGACTGACGCCCGTAGGCGATCTGGGTGTTGCCTAAGGCAATCCAAAATATAGCTATTATCGAAACCGAGAAAACTCGGCTGCACTAGCACCCCATGCGTAACGCCATGAGCATCGTGAATTTCCAAACAGGTATCGATAGACTTAGCTGCTAAGGGCTTATAGCCGCGCTCTGCAACTAGCGGACAGTCCTCTGTCCAAGCATGAAAATGGCTATCAACAATCACGGTAGTACTCCCGGTCTCTAAATCGCGTGCGTTTTACCATGTTATGATCAATCCGCACCGGTGAATTTTCGAGTGCGACTTAAGTGGTGTTGATTTAAAAACGACGTGCATAATGCTATTGGAGGTCTTCGTGACCGATTCTACCAACTTACTAATTATCATGTCAGACGAGCATAACCCAAAAATGCTGGGCTATGCCGGACACCCGGTTATTCAGACGCCAAACCTCGACGCGCTAGCGGCGACCGGCACGACCTTCGAAGCGGCCTATTGTAACAGTCCCGTTTGTATTCCTGCCCGGGCTACTTTCGCTACAGGTCGATATATTCATGATATAGGATTTTGGGACAATGCGCAGCCCTATGACGGCTCAGTTCCTAGTTGGCACCACGCAGCGCGCGCCGCAGGGCACCGAGCAGATTCCATTGGCAAGCTTCATTTTCGCAGCTCCAAAGACGATAACGGCTTTTCTGACTCCCAAATTCCCATGCATGTTGTCGAGGAACTTGGCGATCTAATGGGCTTAATCCGAGAAGATCTGCCCGTAAGAGGCGGCGCCTGGAAAATGGCAGGGATGGCTGGGCCAGGCGAATCAATGTACTCAACCTACGACCGTGACATCACGGCGCTCGCGCAGGTTTGGCTGCATAAGGAGGCACCAAAACTGGAAAAACCATGGGTTTTATTCGTCTCTCTTGTCTGCCCTCACTTCCCACTCACCGCGCCGCCAGAATATTTCTTCAAATATTTCAATCATCCAGACCTTTCCATGCCGAAGCTCTACGGAGAAAACGAAAGACCGAAACATCCGTATCTTAGAGACTATAGGAATAGCTTTAATTACGATGATTATTTTGACGACGAAGAAAAACTCCGCACTGGAATTGCCGCATATATGGCACTTTGTAGTTTTCTCGATAAACAATTGGGTAAAATTTTGCGTGCATTAGATGCTACAGGGCTCTGTCACAGCACGCGCGTGCTCTATACTAGCGATCACGGTGATAATGTTGGCGCACGCGGCATGTGGGGGAAATCCAATATGTTTGAAGAAGTAGCTCGCGTGCCGACCATCCTAACTGGTCCGGACATTCCGAAAGCTTATAACAGTCGGACGCCGATTACGCATGTGGATGTCTACCCGACGGTAATTGAATGCCTCGGCATTCGGTCGCCAGAGGGTGCTTCGGCACTACCGGGTAAGAATCTTATCGAAATAGCGAATACGAAAAATGATCACAACCGTATTGCCTTCTCCGAATATCATGGCATGGGATCTACAACTGGCGCCTTTATGATCCGTAAAGGCGAGTTTAAATACGTTCATTACGCTGACTATCAGCCACAGCTTTTCGATCTTGCAAGGGATCCGGAGGAAATACACGACGTCGCCGGCAACCCCGCTTTTAGTGAGATACGCCAATCACTAGAGGACGAGCTTCGAACATATTGTGATCCCAATGAGGTCGATAAGCAGGCAAAAAAATCACAATCAGACCTTTTAAAGAAGCATGGTGGACGCGATGCTGTTATCGCGCGCGGGGATCTCGGCTTTTCAGTTCCACCCGGGCATACGCCTCACTTCGACTGAGTACGCACGGTAGGCTACTGATAAGGCACGCCTCCCTTCAAGATAACTCGATGCAGAATACGGGTTTCGGTGTGTTGATAATCACGCATCCCTTTATGCATCGCGCCTGCATTATCCACTAATAAAAAATCCCCTTTGCACCATTTATGGCGATAAATAATATCGGGTACTATGGTATTATCTAGCAGCTCCCTGATAAATTTGCGGCTTGGCTCCGGTTCCTGTTCCTCAAGCCGGTTCATTTGGTTCCAATGGACGTAGATGCTTTTTTTACCAGTGATTGGATGGGTACGAATCAGTGGGTGGACAGATTCGCGTTCGAGCTTGGCCAAATCATCGTCGGTAATGCAATCCCGTCGATTGCGGAAGGTATTAACAGTCTTAAAAGCCATCAAAGCATCTTGTCGGTCCTTCGGTAACTTTTCGAACGCCTTCTGCATATTGGCAAAACCCGTATCACCACCTCCATTTTTGGGCATTTCCACACCATAAAGGCACGTTACAGATGGCGGTTGAGGATCATTAGTGTGATCCGTATGCCAAATTACAGATCCAACTGTATTTACCTTACCACTAGGAAGTATCGGTGCACGGCGACTGTCAAGAACCGCGACATCCTCGCAACCGCTCATTAGTAGTGTTGATTGATGCTGGCGCACAGGTTCACCAAAAACACTTGCTGCCTTCACAAATTGCTCAGGTGAGAACGATTGATCTCGAATAATTAGAAGCAAGTGTTTAGCCAAAGCATTTCTCAAAGCTTGTGCATCTGCAGCTGCGATAGGTCTGTTTAGATCAATATCAAGAGCTTCCACCCCAATCGCATCCGATACTGGCTTTAAAGAAAGTCCCATACCCCCTCCAGTAATGATGAAAACTATATCACAAAATAAACTTACATTGGAGATACCGGCATAGCTAATGAACCTTATTTACGATCGGGCGCCTTCGTACGGAGCATCAAGATCAGAGGTATCGAGAATAGGGTGAAAATCGTCATGATTTGGAAATCATGGAGATAGCCTAGAAACTCCGCTTGCCGGTCTATAATACGTTCGAAGCCCGCAATGCCCTCGAGGCTCTCAATACTCCAACTTTCGGGCAGATTTAAATGTTTAAGGCGCTCGTTATAGTAGCTGGCATTTTGCGTCAATTGCGAACGGGCATCTTGTGTACTGGCAACCAATTGCGTAATGATGAAAGCGATTCCGATACCGGCGGAAATCCGGCGATTTGTTGTAAACATGCTTGTTGCATCCGGCCGCAAGGATGTCGGGATCGATTTGAATGCCGCAGTCTCAACTGGCGTATTCATAAGCCCTAACCCCCACCCCTGAAGAAAAACTGCGAGAATGATTGGGAAACCATCCGTATGAGGCGTCAAATTGGTGAGGATGTAGGTAGAAATGCAAATAATTCCAACCCCACTAAGGATCATGGGTCGCGGGCCCAAGCGCATGAGCAAATAACCAGCCATAAGCGAACCCATCATTGTGCCAAGGCCACGATTAACCATAATCAGGCCGATTTCTAATACGGGAAATTCGAGAATGCGCTGCATCACTGGCGGTAGAAGTGCCATGTAACCAAAAAAGATCGTATTGACGAAAAAGTCGATCATTAGACCAAGACAAAACTCCCGGCTCTTTAAAACGCGCAAATTCAAGTAAGGCTGTCGCGCTGTAAGGGCATGAATGAGGAAAATATAAAAAGCNCTAGCGGCNAGCATGGCTAGTACAACAATTTGCGTTGACGTAAACCAATCCTGCGTCTCGCCCTGATCAAGCATCAGTTGCAGCGACGCAATAGCGATACTTAAAATAAAGAAACCAAAAAAATCGAAAGGTTTTGGATCAAGCTTTTCATCCTTCGGCACTACTTTCAACAGCATGAAGAGAGCGAAAAAACCAAGTGGGAAATTGATCAAAAATACCGCACGCCAACCAAATAATTCTGTAAGGCCACCTCCAATCAATGGTCCGATCACAACGGCACTCATACGCCCAGTTTGTAGCCAACCGAAAGCAGGCCCTTGATGGGTTTTAGGGAAGGTCGCCAACACCACTTGATAAGTCAGTGGATTTAGCCCGGCACCGAAAAAACCCTGACAGAATCTAAAAAATATTAATTCGTAGAGACTATCTGATTGGCTGACCATCAGCGCGCAGGCCATAAATCCGATAACGACGAAAATAAACATACGCCGTCGCCCCACTTTACGGCTCATCCACGCATAGAGTGGGGTAAAGATTGCACCAGCTACGAGATAGGATGTCAGCACCCAGGAAATTTCGGTTATAGTCGCCGACATCGCTCCCATCATGGTGGGAAGAGCAATAGAAACCGCAAACGTATCGGTCCCCTGCATGGCGCCTGCCGGCATAATGGCAAGTGCAACCAATAACCGCTGTCGAGGCGGCAAAACTTCTTCTTCACCTTCTTCCGGTGTGGGATTGGTCTTGCTAGTGTCGGTCATCTATTCTTCGTTGGTCGCTGTACCCTTGCTAGGGTACGACACCTGTTATACCACCTGAAGCCAGGAAAGCGCGTTGAACAGCTTTAAATTTCAGTTAGTGAATATAGCGAGGATATCATGAAAGTTGGATTTATAGGATTAGGTACCATGGGTGGGCCAATGGCCTTAAATTTAATCAAAGCTGGCCACGATGTTACAATCCACGACATAACTAAAGGTTCTGCAAAACAGCACATCGCGAACGGTGCTAGCTGGGCAGATTTTCCCGCTGATTTGGCAAAGGCCAGCGAAGTCGTTTTTACATCGCTACCAGGGCCTGTCGAAATGGAAGCGGTGGCGCTTGGGCCTAAAGGACTAATCGAAGGCTTATCGCCAGGAGATTGCTATTTCGACCTTACTACAAATTCACCAACGGTGGTACGCAAGGTGCATGCGGCAATGGCCAAAAACGGTGTTCATGTTTTTGACGCACCGGTTTCCGGAGGGCCAGCGGGCGCGAAATCTGGTAAGATGGCACTCTGGATCGGCGGTGACGAAGCCCAATACAACGAAAATAAAGCCGTGCTCGACGATATCGGCGACCGAGCAATGTATGTTGGTGCTATCGGCGCGGGCGCTATCGCCAAGCTGGTTCATAACTGCTCCGGCTATATGATGCAAACCGTCTTTGCTGAGGTCTTCACTATGGGCGTAAAAGCAGGGCTCGATCCCATGTCGCTATGGGAAGCAGTCCGCCAAGGTGCCGGTGGACGGCGTCGTACTTTTGATAGTTTACCAGATNATTTCCTCGCAAATAAATATGACCCAGCTGCCTTTGCTCTAAGACTCGCTCATAAAGACGTGACCCTAGCCACTCAGCTAGGCAAGGAAATGGGTGTGCCCATGCGGATCGCGAATTTAACTTTGGAAGAGATGACCGAAGCTCGTAATCGTGGGTGGGACGACCGCGACAGCCGCAGCGCAATGTTACTGCAGCAAGAGCGAGCCGGTGTCGAAATAGAGGTGCCGCAAGACGTGATAGACGCAGCCTTCGCTAAGGAGCCCAAATAAAATGCCGCGATCCATATTTCAGCAAACCAAAAACTAGGACCGAGCAGTGTCCCTATGCTGAACTCATCTGAATAGTAAACAAAACAGTAATTAGGTCCTAGGCAGGAACAAGCTTTCGGACGGCGCACCGACTAATTCACAAGTCCACGGACCATCCCCAGATTCTGGCGGAATGAACGCGACCGGCCGACCATTCTTGAGTGTGTCATAGGTGGTATCGATTTTACACAGATGCCCACGCAGCGACCGAAAAGTACCTGAATGGGCAACCACTAAAATCGGCGGCTCGCCACTTAGCGCTTGGGCAGCTGCGATGGAACGCGCATTAAAAGTCTCGGGGCTCTCACCGCCGGGCGGCTCCATTCCACGATCATAATCGCCCGTGGGTTTACCCTCCCACTCGCCGTAGGTCCGTTCCATAATGCCCGGCACCGGAAGAATTTCCATACCACGGTCGTTCGCTATTGGTTCGGCAGTTTGCCAAACCCGCTTCAGCGGGCTTGAATAAATGGTGCCTATTTCCTCGCCTTGGAGCCATTTTACGGTCTCTAGCGCGTCCTGCTTGCCTTTATCGGTAAGTTCAACATCCATCTGACCTGCAAATAATTTTGCTTTATTGGCAACACTTTCTCCGTGACGAATAAAGAAAAAACGCGCTGAAAATAGGGGAATAGACATACCTAGAATTCCAAATAATTGATTTAAATGGCTTTTGCATCCTGCATTGCTCGCCAAATCCGTTCAGACGTGGCCGGCATATCAATATGAGTAATACCGAAGGGTGACAGTGCGTCTACAATTGCATTCGCTACCGCAGGTAACGCGCCGACAGTGCCAGCCTCACCCGCTCCCTTTATACCGAGTGGGTTCGTCTTTGTTGGCACTGGGTTGCTCTTGATATNGATTTGTACCATATCGTCGGCGCGCGGCATGGTGTAGTCCATGAAAGAGCCTGTCACTAACTGACCATCTTCGTCATATTCAATATTCTCGAATAGTACCTGACCAAGCCCTTGTGCGATACCACCCTGGATTTGACCCTTCAAGGTGAGAGGGTTCAATACGGTTCCGACGTCATCGACAACGGAATATTTTGTGACATCAACAACACCCGTTTCCTCGTCGACTTCCACTTCCACGATATGCGTGCCGTTAGGATAATTCTGCGCAACCGGTGTGAATATTGAACTAGCACTCAATCCCGTCTCTAAATCTTGTCCCATGGCATCAGGATCATGGGCGAGGATAGCTATATCCTTAATAGTTTTAGATATATTAGTGCCGGCGACCATAAACACCCCATCCTTGAATTCGATATCCTCAACGGCAGCCTCCATGGCAAGTGCGGCAACCTGCTTCCCCTTATCAATAATTTTAAGGGACGCATTATGCATCGCTGATCCACCAAGAGCCGCCGACCGAGAACCGCCGCTACCTTGACCATATGGCACCCGGTCAGAATCACCCTGTACATATTTTATATCACCAGGCTTCAACCCCAGCCGGTCGCAAATAATTTGATTGTACATAGTCTCATGCCCCTGTCCCTGATTGAGCGAGCTAGAGGCAATAATGACTGTGCCGTTCTTGTTAAACTTAATCTCAGCACCTTCCACATTACCGGACGCGGCACGTTCAATTGAATTGGACAGTCCGATGCCGAATAGCTTACCACGTTTCTTTGCATCCGCGCGGCGTTTGTCCGCNCCTTTATANTCGGCAAGCTCNACNGCCATATCCATGCCCCTCTCGAATTCGCCACAATCGTAATTAAAGGTAAGAGGCGTCTGATAAGGCATCGCTTCGGGCGAAATAATATTCTTACGCCGAATTTCGACTGGATCTAAATCCATCTCATCGGCAGCAATATCGATCAGTCGCTCTAAAATATACGCGTTCTCAGGCCGCCCATTACCACGATAGGCACGGATTGGGTTGGTATTGGTATAAACACCGGTCACATCCAGAAAAATAGCAGGAGTTGTATAAACACCCGCTAGCGTTCCCAAATTTTTTACCGCCGAGCTTTCCACACCGCTCATGAGATAAGCACCTATTGCAGATATGGTCTGAACCTTAAGGCCTAAAAACTTGCCATCCTTATCAAGCGCTAATTCACCAACTGTCACGTAATCGCGCCCATGCCCATCACTCAAAAAAGCTTCAGATCGCGTACTGATCCACTNCACCGGACGACCCAAATCTCTAGCCGCCATTAGACTTAACGCTACTTCATTATAAATTGCCGATTTCATTCCAAAACCGCCACCTACATCCCCGGCTATCACGCGCACCTTATGTTCCGGAACCCGAAGAACTCGTTTAGCAAGAGCTGCGCGATAAATCGGCACACCTTGCAGCGTTGTGTAAATAGTATAGCTATCATCAGAATTATCGTATGTACCGATGCAGCCACGCGTTTCCATAGAATTGGCAGACACGCGGTTAATATTGAAAGTTTGGCGAACGATATGATGCGCCGTGTCAAACTGGGCCTGAGTAGCCGCTTCGTCACCTTCCAAGTGTGTATAACAAACATTGTCAGGATTATCATCCCAAACAGGCGGCGTACCCTCACCAAAAGCCTTGGCGGTCGAAGTGCTGGCAGGCAACTGCTCGTACTCAACCTGGATTAGCTCGGCAGCATCCATCGCCTGATTGACACTATCGGCTACAACATAAGCAACATAGTCACCAACCCGGCGCACCCGGTCGCTGCACAAAGCGGGGTAAGGAGGCGTGTACATTGGAGACCCATCACGCTTTTTACGGCTGCCACCATTGGGCAGGTCACCATAACCCGATGCTGCCCAGTCTTCACCGGTATAGATTACGTGCACACCCCCCAACTGCTTAGCCGCGCGGGTATCAATCGAAACGATCTTCGCGTGCGCATGCGGGGACCGCAGCACATAACTATGTAGCATATTGGGAAATACCATGTCGGCGACATAACGACCGCGACCGCGTAATAATCGCGGATCTTCATATCGCGGCACTGATTGTCCGATACCGAATTCACCTGCCATTATCTATTATCCCCTTATAACGCTTGATTTTGAGTCACTGTAGTTAGGCTCACGGTATTTGCGGCAGCAAAATTAGAGAAAATCGAAACCACGCTCCCTAAGCTTATCACGCAAGTCCATGCGACTTGGATTGGCAAATTTAGAATGGATATCGTTGGTCCATGAATCCGGCGTCGTGTCCTTGCCTATGGAATTATAATGACTAGATAACTGTGCATCATAGGTACCCAACTGATCACCCAGTTCACGGGCATCTTTCTGATTCCCGTATTGGTCAAAATGAACAGTCATACCCTGATCCATACGAGGCTTTTGCAGCGGCGCCTCACCAGGCCAACCAAGTACCATACCAAAAACAACATAAACCCGCCTCGGTAAGTTTAGAATTTCTGCGACCTTGGTCGGGTTATTTCGTACAGCACCAATCATCAACCCCCGTAAACCAAGAGATTCCGCAGTCAAATATGCGCTCATACCCAGCAAAGAGGCGTCGATACTGGCGACTAGCCCAATTTCTAATGGATTATCATCCATGGAGCCACCGCGTTCCGCAATAGCATGCTCCATGCGCGTTAAATCCGCGCAGAAACACAAAAAAACAGGCGCATCACGAACATGAGGCTGATTGCCAACGATGGGATAAAGTTCCGCCAATGTATCTTTTTCACGCACAACAATGACGCTATAGGATTGAATATTGGAAGACGTTGGGGCACGGAAGGCCGCGTCCAGAAGCGCTTCCACATGCGCCTCCGACACTGGCTCATCAGAATATTTACGAATGCTCACACGATTATGCAGCAATTCAATGGTTTCGCTGGTCAACGACATACTGATACCATCTTTTGGCATGGCTCTCTTCCTATAGTTAACTTCTAATCGACTGGCTTGTGATACACCGTCTGCGATGGGAAGGCGAATTCAAGTCCGGCTTCAGAAAATTCTTTGTAGATCGCCATATTCATCGACGTTTGGGTATCTAAAATGCTGGCACCAGGGCTAATGTAATAAGCAAAGAAAATATTTAGCGAAAAATCCCCAAACGCGTTGAAGCTAATCAATGATTTCGGTTCAATGGAATCGCTATGCTCAGCTGCGATATTCTTTAGCAAATCCATCGCCTGCTGTAGCTGTTTCGGAGACATACCGTAAGTAAGTCCGAGATTGAGTGAGATTTTGCAGCATGGCTCCGACGAAATGTTTTCGATAATGGAATCAGCCAAAGTCGCATTTGGAATAATAACCGTGCGACCAGCCAACGTTTGCAGCCGTGTAGAGCGCACTCCAATTTCTTTTACGGTCCCGTCGACACCGGCTACGACGATACGATCATTGATCATAAACGGCTTGTCGGTAAAAATCGTAAATCCGCCAAAAAGGTTAGCGATCATATCTTTTGCGGCCATAGCAAAAGCTAAACCGCCAATACCAAGACCCGCTATCACGGCCCCCACGTCATAGCCAGCATTGTCGAGACCAAAGATGATTGCAATAACCCAAATAGCAAGCTTTATGCTCTTACGGACAATGGGTATAAGTTGATCGCCGAGGTCACTCTCAGAACTCGCTACCTTGGGCGCGATATATTCTTGCACTAGTACATCGAATAGGCGCGCTACAAGCCAAGCGACAGTTATAAAGATGAGAAAATAGAAACCTTTAGCAAACCAGATACCTAAGGTAAGAGGCAGGGCCAATGTGGAAATTGCCCAATAAAAACCTACCAACGTCAGCACAAAGGTGAGTGGCTCTGCTATGGTATCAATTAAAATGTCATCAAACCTTGTCGTCGTAGCGCTCGAAAGTTTCTTGACGACATTTTTGAATAACCAATAGAGAATTCGGCCAACGACCACACTACCTGCAAAAATGCTAAGTGCGATAGACCATTGCAAAAGGGTATTGCCGTAAAAGATTTCTCCCAACATTTCCCGCAACTCTCCTGATTAAAAGGACCGCGTTTGGGTCAATAACCAAAGTCGGTCTATAAAAAGTGATAATATCCAAGTATATCGTCCGATAGAGGAATATCATGCAAAAAATACCCGTCCCGCCTTATGGTAATATTCACTATCAAATCGATGACTTCATTAGGCCATGGGATAATGCGGATACAGTGTACTGTATACATGGATTTTGCGAATCTTCGGCGGCCTGGAATCCTTGGATCCCTTATCTTGGTAAACTTAATCGGGTTGTGCGGTACGACCAAAGAGGCTTCGGCCAATCGACCCCTATGCCTATCGATTTTCCCTGGTCCCTAGACGTACTCGCGGATGACCTTATTAATCTGATAGAGGCAGTCTCAAATAAACCCGTGCATATTATAGGCGCCAAAATCGGTGGCCCTGTCACCGTACGCGCCGCTGTCAAGCACCCAGACCTTGTGAAAACCCTCACACTATGCAGCACACCCATTAAAGGTCCTAATGGAGTCCCTGTAGGACAATTGATGGCAGAACAAGGCATGCGATCTTATGCGGAAACTACTATGGGCCCGCGTCTGCATGGCATGCCTCAAGAAGCAATCGACTGGTGGATCAACTTGATGTCCGCCACCGCACCCTCGACCGCCATTGGCTTTATGAACCATGTCTCAAAAATCGATGTCGAGACAGACCTGCCCAACCTGCAGTGCCCAACCCTCGTTATTACCGTGGACTGCCCTAAACGCCCTATGGAGCGCACTAAAATTTGGCAGGCTAGTATTCCAAATTCTGAACTGGTCGTGCTGGAGTCGGATTCATACCACCTGTCGGTCACTGAGGCGGATCAGTGTGCGAAACTAAGCGCGGCATTTATTGAAAAGCACTCTTCTTCTTAAAAGGAAACAGAGTACTGCTTGAGTTCCTTTTTAAGCCACCACCAATATGCAATTTTGAAGACCACCATCGCCCGCCTGATTTATCCCAACACGTTTGTACAGGCGTTGAGATTGCTCGAAGGCCGCGTTGGCGTCGGTTTGCGTTGAACTATTTCTCAGACTAGCATGGAGGAAATCGATAGGTATTTATCCCGCGTACACTGTCATCGAAAAAACAAGAAATGCTGCCGCTCATAACATCCGCACCAAATTCATCGTCCCTTAAACACCGGGTCTCGCTTCTGGCGCCAGGCATCATGAGCTTCGGTTTTATCTTCTGTCTGCTCGAGCACCATAAAACGGTAAAGGTCAATCATCGCAGCATCAGTTTGATTCGGTATATCTATACCACGATTGAGCGATTCCTTAGTCAATCGCGCCGCAAGCGGCGGAAGCTCGCATAGGTGATCAGCGATTTCCATCGCTTTTGACATCATGTTTTTGTGCGGCTGAATCCATTGAGCCACCCCGATCCGATATGCATCATCAGCCTCCAATGGAAATCCCATGGCAAGTTTCATTGCATTACCTCGACCAGCTAGTCGTGCCATCCGCGACGCACCACCATGGTTTGGAATTATTCCTAGCGCAACCTGTGGCAAACGCCACTCTGCTTCATCAGATGCTATAATCATATCGCAGCAAAAGGTTACAATGGCGCCAACACCAATAGCATAGCCGTTAACGGCGCATAGAATCGGTTTTGGGAAATCAGAAATTGAATTTGTTGCAAACTTCCGGAACCCGGCCATACGCTTGATAAAAGCTTCAGCAGATTGCGTATTGTGCGTTTTTTTTTGTTTCAAATTAGCACCAGCAGAAAATGCAGACCCGGCCTCGTCGCCGGTCAAGATCACGCACCGGATGTCATCGTCTTCGGTTGCCTCGTCTAAATAGACTGGCAATTCGCTATTATAGTCATCGCCCCATGCATTTCGTGCTTCCGGACGGCTTAAGGTTAGTGTCATGATATGATGGCGTTTTTCGCAAAGCACCGGCATTGGACTGTCCCTACATATTATCGATAAACTTGATTTGGCCAGGGTCCGGATGGATGACGTATTTGTGCTCGGACGACAGCGTATCGACAAAAATACCGCCCTCCTTCGTCACTAGGCGAATTTTTTCCTTATGCTGGAGATTGGTGATATCAGCCAGAACGTCGCCTTCCACCGCCACCACATCTGCAAGCTTACCGACCTCCAGCGACCCAAGGGTCTTTGATAAACCCACAGCTTCAGCCGCGCGAATGGTTGAGGTATGGATCGCCTCCATCGGGGTCATGCCGTGCTCGACATAAAGCTCGAGTTCCATAGCATTTTCACCCATATGAGGATCCATGGTGGTATCCGTTCCCATAAAAATATGGACGCCCGCCTTATGCATTTTCTTAAACGCCTCGTAGCAATAAGGTTGAACCTGTTTTAATTTCTTTAGAATACTCGGCGCTGTACCGATTTGCCGACGCACCTCTATAGCATGGTCCGATCGATGGATCAGCGTCGGCGTTACCGGTTTGCCAGCTGCCTTGATCATCTCAATTGTTTCGTCATCGACGAACACCATATGCTCGATCGTATCTACATCTGCTTCCAAACACATGCGGTGCGCTTGTGGCGTCCAACAATGGGCCGCGACTGGCTTCTTGAAAGCGTGTGCCTCATCAACAATCGCCTCCAGTTCTTCCATAGTTATATTTCGGGAGTCAGGGTCATCATGAGCATGGCTACCACCGGATACACATGCTTTGATCACATCCGCACCAAGCCGGATATATTCACGTACTCGCTCACGGACCGCCCATGGGCCCGTCACTGTCGCGCCCGGGACACGCGGTGCGGCGCGCGGAATATTCATATCGTGATGTGATCCCGTGGTCACTACACGCCCACACGCAATAACTCGGGGTCCCGGCACTAAACCCAAGTCAATTGAATCGCGTACCGCGCAAATTTCTGCAGTCAAATGACCATAGGGCGATTCGCGCCCCATATCGCGAAGCGTAGTGAACCCCATCTCGAAACAGCGATGCGCATGGTACAGCGTATAAAATTGCTGAAGCTGCGGCGTCACCTCGAAGATACCGATCCGGTAATTCGAGAAGGAACAGGCATTGATCGTTGAGAGATGAAGGTGACAGTCGAATAAGCCCGGCATGACGGTACAGTTACTCGCGTCGATGACCTCCGCATTTTCGGGGATCTTATATTCGCCGGTTTTCGCCACCGCTTCAATTTTTTTACCATTGATGACGACCAATGCATCTTTCAGGGCTTCGTCCTGAATACCATCAATCAGCCACCCAGCTTTTATTACCTTAAGAGGCGCACTCGCCATATCACGTCCTCGCCTTTTGAATAATTTTCATACCAACTTTAACGTATCGTTTAGGTCGGTTCCAGGTCGACCTCTAGCGCCTCTAGAAATCGGGCAACCATATTATAAGCACCTGTGAGCACCGAAAGCTCAACGATCTCCGTCTCATTAAATTGTTCCTTCAAATCGGCAAAAACTGCAGAAGGTACCTGCACGTCTTGCGTCATAGCTTCTGCATAGGCCAATGCCACACGCTCGCGCGCATCAAACAAATCTATCGAACGCCAATTCGGCACAGCATCGATCTTCTCCTGGGGAATACCCTCGCCAAGTGCAATTGGAACGTGATCATTTATCGGATAGTCAGCCGACATAAGGCCTGCCACATGCAGAATGACGATTTCGCGAATTTGCCCATCTAAAACCGATGCCCCCCGGATTGCCGACATAAAGTAGAACCAGGCCTCCGCAATTTTCGGATTATGCAGCAGAAGCTGAAATAAATACGGTAAATTGCCGCCGCGTTTTGCTTTAATGCCTTCAATCAGATTAGCTATTTCCGGCTCGTCGGAGCCCTCCCGATAATTTAGCCGCGCCATCGAATACCTCACCTTTTAAAAAATCCAACCGGAAATGATCTAGCAGGCAATACCAAAATAGGGAATTGCGCTCCCTTAAAGTTTTGCATATTCAAAAATTTCCTGCGCTATTATGACCTAAATTGGGATGCTTTGCGTCCCACCCCGAGCACGCGGTCCTTCACGGTCAGCTGTCCGACTTAGAGTTACACCCCAAACGCCCATAAGGCCTAAAAACTCTGTATGACCCCACCTCTTCTTATCCTACGCAACATTACGCTCTGCCTCGGCGATACAAATCTGCTCAGCGGCGCAGAACTTATTGTTTCTAAACGTGACCGAATTTGTCTTGTCGGCCGCAACGGATCGGGCAAATCGACGCTACTGAAGATTGCCGCAGGTAAGGTAGATGCCGATGATGGCGAACGATATGTAGAGCCAGGCGCGACCCTGCGCTATCTGCCCCAAGAACCAAATCTAACAGGCTACGAAACCACACGAGCCTATGTAGAAGGAGAACTAGCACCTGGCGATGACCCCCACCGCGCGCAGTACCTCCTAGAACAATTAGGCCTTACTGGTGAAGAAAATCCATTGGCGCTCTCAGGCGGCGAAGCACGCCGTTGCGCTATCGCCCGCACATTAACGTCTGAACCCGATATTTTATTTTTGGACGAGCCCACAAATCACCTAGACCTACCGGCCATCGAATGGCTCGAAAATGAATTAAAAAATAGCCGTTCCGCGCTAGTACTCGTAAGCCATGACCGGCGTTTTCTCGAGAACCTTTCGCGAAAAACTGTTTGGCTAAACATGGGCGTCACCCAACAAATCGAGAAAAGCTTCACTGCCTTCGAGCCTTGGCGCGATAAATGGTTCGAACAGGAAGAACTCAACCGCAATAAACTCGACCGCAAGATCGCTTCGGAATTGCATTGGCTGAATCGAGGCGTTACGGCACGCAGAAAGCGCAATCAGGGCCGTCTCAGAGCCCTTAACGCACTCCGTGCGGAGCGACGAAATCAAAAGGCGTTCATCGGGGATGTGAAGCTAACCACGACCGAAGGTAACCGTGCAGGTAAATTGGTCATCGAAACAAGTTCTATCGGCAAAACTTACGATGGTGCTCCCATAGTTCGAGATCTTTCAATCCGCATTCAACGCGGCGACCGCATCGGTATTGTCGGGCCCAACGGTGCCGGCAAAACGACACTTCTCAATTTGTTGACCGGTGCATTAACTCCCGATGAAGGCAGCGTACGTCTCGGCCCAACCCTTCAAATGGTGTTACTTGATCA
>PAXN01000022.1 GCA_002715005.1 Rhodospirillaceae bacterium | reverse complement strand
ACTTTGAGGCAAGGGCCACGCTCGAGATCACCACACGGAACTTCCGGCGCCTTCTTCTGCGCCATCCCGACCACAAACCGAGCGGCGTCCGGAATTTCCACTTTACTAACACCTACCGTGGTGCGGCCGCGTTCGTTAACCGCCATTTCGTACCACGGCGCAAGACGACCAATTTCGGCTTCTAATGCTTGCAAGATATCACTATCACCGGACACAGGCGGCGGCAGATCGATTGGACAAACTTGGCCCGCCAGTTCGAATTCATCTTCGCTGGGCGTGCCGCCGGGCACGTCTTCCGGAAAATCCTCCAGCACGGGACCCGCATCGCGTTCTAAAAGAGCAAAGGCAGAGGCAATCACTTTGTGTTGAAATTCTGCATCGTTCGGCACGCCCAAGGGCCTGCCCAGTTCAAACGGCACCCATAGCGCGCGGGGCGGTTTGATGTTCTCGGAATGCAGTCGCACCAAAGAAATCTGGGTCGTGGTGATGCCTTCTTGCTCAAAATAATGGGCTAGCCCGCCAACGGCGCGCGTGCATTTGGGTCATATAGGCACCAGAAACAATACGTCGACGCCGTCTTGCTTTAAAATACGTGCGATTTCGCGAGCGCTGTCTTCAAGTTTTTCTGGCTCCGAGCCACCAATGACGGAAAAATGAAACGACCCCACGGATCCGATAGTGCCGTCATCCGCCAACTCGTGCAGGCGGCCGAGAGGGAAACAAACATTCAAATCCTGCTGAAAACCGGACCGATCAAAATTAACCGACGAATGGGACATGACGACATCACCATGGTCCACGTCACCAGGGATTATTCGGTAATCCATCGCACCGCGCCAGAATAATTTGTCATCACGCTTCTGGATCGCCGCCGTCGACAACAACGATATGCGGCACTCAGTTAATGGCTTCTCGAGTTTGACAAACGGCGTCCAGTCGAATTCGGGCAGGGGTAGCTTCTTTAGCATCTCCCGTTCGCCTGCAGGTATATCCTCTAATCGAGCCATGATTGGAATAGTTAACTTGGACATAGAGAAGATCAAGCTTTAATCGAATGGTTGCCGCCGGTCTTAGCCCGGTCTACCTTCCCTCGCCATGGCTGATAAGAAAACTATTCGTCCTGCCGTCGCCTATATGCTGCTGATGTTGTGTGCCGCTTTGTGGGGCAGCAATATCGCCGTAGGCCGATATATCCACGCCGATTTCTCCGCTGAAACACTAGCCTTCTATCGGAATGGCGTAGCGCTTACCTTTATGCTGCTATTCATCCGGTCCACTTGGCGACAACTATGGCCAACACTCAAAACTCATTGGGTTATCATTGTGCCGGCCGGGCTCATCGGCACAGCGCTGTTTAACTTCAACCTTTATTCTGCTCTCCAAACCACTACAGCGGTGAATGGCGCTATTGCCATGTCCTTGACACCGGCTGTAGTACCTATCATCGCGTACTTCATGCTCGGAGACAGGTTCGCCGCTCGGCAAGCTATGGGCGTGGTGGTTTCATTTATCGGTGTTGGCATGGTTCTCATCCGTGGCGACTTAAATGTGCTGGCCTCTCTTGATTTAACCACAGGTGACTTGATGGCCATCGGCGCTATGATTTGCTGGAGTTACTATTCGGTCTTGGTCAAGAAACGCCCGGACACAGTGTGTCCCAACCTCTTTCTTGCATGTCTATTGATTTGCGCTGTAGGGGCACTACTACCATTTTTCATTTGGCAAGCGATAACAGCAAAAATCCTCCCAACTAACGCTATAAATTTATTCGCCGCCGCCTATATCGGTCTGTTTCCGACCCTGATCGCTTTAGCGTTATTTAACCGGTCTATAGACTCTGTTGGGCCCAGCGCAGCTGGGCATTTCCAGCACCTGGTACCGGTCTTTGCCGCCACATTGGGTATTTTATTTTTAGGAGAAACATTGTACGTCTATCACGGAGTCGGTGCCACATTGATTGCGATAGGAATTTACTGCGCAAATTCTTCTGCGAAAACCAAATAACGCAGCGGCCCACCAGGCACCACCGCATCGAACGGATAGCAGGTCATCAACACTAAGCTCGGCGCATCGCCCAATTGTAACTTGGTCGTTCTGGAATCAATAATTTTTGTATCCGAAACACTGTAGGCATGCCGCCTGCCGTCACGGTCAGTAACGAATAACCGCTCCCCCAGTTTGAGCTTAGCCAAAAACCGGAAATGCGTGTCCCGATGACCGACGATGAGAGTGGTACCACGGGCACCTGGCAGCGCCGTGCCGCCCATATGCCCGGGACCAAAGGCAATCGTGCGGCCGCTGGTGCCGAACAACACATATTGATCGATATCGTGATTCGGCACCCAAAGCCGCGCCACGGGCCATGTGTCGGCCCAGGGCCACGGACGCGCATGGCGTTCACCTTTCTTTACGTCCTCCCAGGCTCGTTCGATCAAATAGTAGGCAAGCGACGCCTTGGCATGAATCCAGCCCGCTTGGCCGAGTTGCCATACCCCGAAGAGTAAGAGCAGCCCGACCACAGTGGCGAGGAGGAATTTAGTGATCATCTACGACTCCGGCTCTTACTATGCGATCCGACGCCGCAAGAGCCAAAGCCAGAGCGCCATGAGTAAAGCAAACAGGCCGATTGCTACTTGCAGAATAGCCCGCGTCGCCCCTTGGGCCCTAAGACCAACCGTGACTTGGGCTGTTGGCGCCGTAGCAAGCTGAGCCGGCGCATTGGGTACCAAATTAGGTGCTTGGGTCTTCTGCAATGGGCTTCCATGCTGCTGGTTTGCACCCGATGGCGGCGTCCAACCCGCCGGGGGATTTCCCGGCACAGCCTGGCGGGTCATTTTCTCGCCCTGAGGCCGGCTCACATTTTTGGCCACCGCAACAAGGCTCGTATAAGGGCTAGTAACTTGATGGGCGACGGCCACATCGACCACCGCAATGCGCACCTGTTCCGCATCCTTGCCGTCCTGCAGCCCCTCCATCAACGTTTCAACTTTCCTTTTCGCCCAAAGTTTGGCAATTCCCGGCCCTTGGATCGCTGAGCTCATATCCAAGCTTTTGGTCCAGTTCACATCTAGCAGGCGACCACTTACATCGATCATTCCCTTTGCTTTTGCGCCCTTGGGCAGCTTAGCCGCGAAAACGATCGGCTCGCCGCTATAAAGATCAGGCAGTGTACCCGGTAATATATCGACCACGAGGTTATCCCGAAATCGCGCCTCCAAGTCTGTCAGAACCGGCTTGCTAAGTTTTGCCAACAATTTGGACATCCGTTCAGCAACCTCGCTCGCCTTGCCGATAAAGGTAAAACTGCCACGCCCAAACCGGGCCGCACGGTTCATGAAATAACTGTTCGGCGCACTGCCGATCCCGATGGTGAAGAGGCGGGAATCGCCGATAGTGCGCCGGATCAAACGAAAAAGGGCCGCTTCATTTCCCACGGCCCCGTCTGTTAACAATACAATTTGGCGAAGACGCCCTGAATCGACAGTATCATCCAGAGCCGCCTCCAGCGCTCTTGAAAGTTCGGTGCCTCCCGCTGCGGTGAGACGGTCGACAAAGCGTTTGGCTTCGTTACGCGCTGTCTCGTTGGCCTTTTTTGGCTTGCCAAATAACGACACAGCTTGGTCGGAAAAAGCAATGATGTTGAAGCTGTCCCGCGGTGTCAACTTACCGAGCGCGTAGCGCAGCGCTTCGGCGGCTTCCTTGATCGATTCGCCATGCATCGAGCCGGACGCATCTATTATGAAGACAACCTCGCGCGGCATGACAATTTCTTTTTCCGCACCGCTAGATTTAGGCGGAACGATCATTGCCAACAGATATGTGGCGCCATCCTTCTCTTCAGCAAATAAAGCTACTTTTGGCGCATCACCTGCCTCCGGTTGCCATTCAAGCACAAAATCCCGGTCCGCCGGGACTGAGCCTTTGCGCATTTTTACTTGATAATACGCAGGCGCCAGCTCCTGGACAGAGACTTGGTGATAGCGACTCTTGAGACCGGCCAGAGGCATGCCGGGGTCGAGTAGAATTTGCAACGACAGCGGATTTTCTGGCAACAACGATAGATCACGTACTGGCGGCGTAATTCGTTCCGCATCAGGTACTTCACTCGTATTGATACCCCAGCCGGCACCGCCAAGTCCGACCACCTGCGTTGTACCTGGCACGTAACGCTGGGTCAAAACTTGCGGAAGTCTGAGCGCTAAGGTTCCATTTTCCATCGGCAAAGCCTCTTGATAAGTAATCTCCACAGAGATTTCAGCCTTTGGCGGAATATTTGCGACGGATATAGTGAATATATTTGGGCGCTCTTGTTCTACCAGGCTTGCCTGACGGCCCACGCGTTTTGCCGATTGATATTGGCGTTTAGCCACCTGGCGCTCCTGCACAGTACCTTCAACCACTTGGTCATCTATCTTCATCACCAAATGGTCAACCGCGCCTTTATCCGATATCGGGAAAACATACACCCCCTCTATCCAGGCCTGTGCGGGATTAATGAATGTTTGCGCCACTGTGACGCGGGCGATGTTGCCGGTTACATTTACCTTTACATCGGTTTTCAGTTCCGGTGCCGGTGTGCTCAAAGTCGAACCAGTGCCCAGCTCTAAGAACAATCCGCCGCCTGGATTATACCCCTTTTTCGAAAGAGGCGCGGCCTCAGCGACCGATATCACCAAACAAAAAATGGCAACAGCGACGAAAATAATAGCACCAGCGGCCAATAATAAGAGGTCACGGACGATTCGCCCTTTAGCAGTACGCGGCTCAAAAATTGAGTTATGCGAATACGAGACCATTGCTCAGAACTCCTTCAAACATTTTCACTCTCGAATCATAAAAGCGTTTCAATAGGGCTGCTTAAGGGAGGTTTTACGGCGATTTCGCGATAAAATATGGCCACAATTGGGCATCGTTCCGCAGTAAATTGGCGTGAATAGTTGACAGGATGAGCAAAATCGCAAAGTTTTTGCATGCTATGAATGACAAAGTTAAAATTGACGTCCGAAATCTCCACAAATCTTTTGATGGCACACAAATTCTCAAAGGTGTGGCCCTGGAGATTCGTGACGGGGAAGCCTGGGTCCTTTTAGGTTCATCGGGCAGCGGAAAATCAGTACTCCTTAAATGTATTCTTGGCCTTTTGGACGTGGATGCGGGCGACGTCCTTGTTGACGGTGCGGTCGCAAATAGTCATGAGACGAATAAATCATCATGTTTTCTAAATAAAATTGGCATGCTTTTTCAGCGCTCAGCTTTATTCGACAGTATGACTGTTTGGGAAAATATCGTCTTCCGGCTGATGCAAACAAAAGTGTGCACGCCGGCGGAAGGGCGACAACTGGCGCTGCAGAAACTCTCTCTGGTCAATATGGGACCGGGCGTAGCAGACCTTATGCCTGCAGATCTGTCCGGTGGAATGCAGAAACGTGTTGCGTTGGCGCGCGCAATTGCCGGCAACCCACAAATTCTTTTGCTCGACGAACCAACCGCAGGCCTCGACCCAATTCTTAGCAAGGGCATTAGCCATCTTATTGCGGATATTACCGAGGAGCTAAATACTACGGTTATATCCATTACCAATGATATCGATAGCGCATTGGTCATCTCAGATTATGCCGCCATGGTTCATAACGGCCAAATTTCCTGGAGTGGCCCGACGCAGGAAATCGAAACCTCAGGCGACCCACAGGTGCAAAAATATATTCGCGGCTGGGTCGCAGAAAGGGCTAAACGCGGAGAACAGCCAAACACCAAGAAAGAACGCCGCTAGCTTAAAATACCCAATTCATCGAAATAATGCCAAACGTGATAACAGCTGCGGCCAACACCCGACGAGGCCCAAATGCTTCGCTCATAAAAAACATACCGATAATAGCAGCAAAAACTACACTGGTTTCTCTGAGCGCTGCCACATTACCAACGGTCGCAAAACTCAGCGCCCATAGGATGATACCAAAGTTTAAAAATGCCGCGACGCCGCAGCCCAAACCAACTTTCCACTGATCTGCCAATAAGCTACTAAGACGTCTACCTCTTCGCCAGTAGGCGATTGCGAACATCGTCAAAGCATCAAACAGAAATATCCAGCTAATGAAGGAAAACCTAAAACCTGGCGTCCGCATAGCTACTGCATCGGCGATTGTATAGATACTCATCATCAAACCTGCAACCGCAGCGATAAGTAACGGTTTCGATCCTTTTTTCGTAAATACGCCCGGTTCAAAAACAAAAATCAGCAAGCCAAGGCTAATCAAACTGATACCTGCCATCTGCTGGGCATTCGGTGTATCGCCGATCGTTGGTATTGCTATGAGCGTTGTTACAAGAGGCGCAATGCCTCTGGTTGCCGGATAAACTTGGCTGAGATCGCCTTCTTCATACATGGCGACTAGTGCCAACTTATAAATCACATGACAGCCGGAATGGATCGTGATGAGTTGCCAAATTTCTTTATTGGGAAGCGGAAAATAAAAAATACCGGGAATGGCTACAACCAAGCCAGCTCCATAAACTAAAGTCGCCATAGCCACCTTATCAGGTGCACGTTTAACGAACGCATTCCACGATGCATGCATAAATGCCGAGAGCAGTATGAGAAGTGTTACCGAAATATTCATGACGGTTTGGTTGCGGTTCCGCTAGAAGATTACGACCCTTTTTTGCGAACCATTTAAACGGCGTCTTTGTAACTGTGACCGGTACCCGCAAACTTCACTTTCGCTAAATTCTCGAGTACTTGACTATGAAACGCTAACGCCTCACCATCCATATCTGAAGCGGGCGGTTTCTCTGCTATAAAATTGCCGAACCGATCTTTCCCACGCACGAGCATTGCACTATCTTGGATGTCACCGGTCTGTTTTACATGCGGTGCCACATAGCGAATGGCGAGGCCAATGCGCCGGTCATTTGTTCGGTTAGGTTTCGAACCATGGACAAGCGCAACATGATGAAGTGAAAGCTCACCCGGCTGAAGCACAAGGCTAACCGCCCTAGACTCATCAGGATCTTGAGCAAGCTTTTGTCCGCGAGTCAGCAGATTATGTTTATCAAACGTATCCTCATGGTCAAGTATCTCCGAATGATGCGTGCCCGGCATGACTTGCATGGCACCACTTTCCACAGTCGATGGAGATAACGCAATCCAAGCACTGCAAATGTCCTGCGAATCCATACCCCAGTAGGTCGCGTCCTGATGCCACGTAACATGGCCTGGATCATTTGCTTCCTTTATAAAGAAGGTCGCATTCCAACACAAAATATTAGGCCCAAGCACATCTTCCACCGCATCTAAAATTCCCGGATGTGACACCATTTCATAAATCCAGGTAAGCACCAGATGCATTTTGGTTTTTATCTGATTGCGGATATTGCCGAGCTGGCTAGATTCAAAGGCTTCAAGCGACCGGCGATAGCCTTGAGCTTTTTCTGCGCTCATGACCCGGACAGGGAAATGAAAGCCATTGCGTTTATACGCCTCGACCTCGACATCACTCAATATTTTAGGCATTTTTCTTCCTTCAATTTCACCGCTACCATACGTTGACATAAATCTGTGGGTCAATCTTACATTACCTGCATAAAGGCCGTTGAACGAGCCCCAACATAGGCGTAGGGTCCCGCGATTATTAATCTTCAGAACCTGGTTTGGAGGCCCACAATGTCGCTTCTTGCTCAACGCCTAGGAAGAATCAAGCCATCGCCAACTATTGCTATAAATACTAAGGCTAATGACCTTAAACGGGCAGGGCATAATGTAATCAGCCTTGCCGCCGGGGAGCCGGATTTCGACACGCCAGAGCATATCAAACAGGCGGCAATCGACGCGTTGGCCCGTGGCGACACAAAATATCCGCCGCCGGCTGGCATCCCAGAGCTGCGCGAGGCGATTTCGGCCAAGTTTAAGCGTGATAACGGCCTAGACTATTCTATAGATGAGATTTGCGTCACCGTCGGAGGCAAGCAGGTTATTTTCAATGCCATGATGGCGACATTGAGTGCCGGTGACGAAGTCATAATTCCAGCTCCCTACTGGGTCAGCTACACCGATATAGTTTTGCTCTGTGACGGCGAACCGGTGGTAGTCGATTGTGGTCTGGAAGATAATTTCAAGATAACACCGGAGAAGCTCGAAAAGGCAATCACGCAGAGAACCAAATGGCTGATGCTCAATAGTCCGTCGAACCCTACTGGTACCGCCTATTCCGCAGACGACTTGAAGGCGCTTGCGGAGGTGCTCGCCAAACACCCGAATGTCATGGTATTCACTGATGATATCTATGAACATATTATCTATGACGGCTTCAAATTCGCTACCATTGTTCAGGTCGCGCCAGAGCTTAAGAGACGTACATTAATTCTAAATGGGTGTTCCAAAGGTTACAGTATGACCGGCTGGCGAGTCGGATATGGCAGCGGACCAGCCGAACTAATCAGCGCCATGAATATGGTACAGTCCCAGGCTTGCACCGGCACCTCGATCATCAGCCAATGGGCTGCGGTGACGGCGCTTGAAGGAGATCAAGGCTTTCTCAAGGGCTGGGTCGATATCTTTAAGGAAAGGCGCGACATCGTTGTTTCTATGCTCAATCAGGCACCTGGTCTCGAGTGCCCGACGCCGGAAGGCGCCTTCTACGTCTACCCATCGGTGGCCGGCTGCGTTGGCAAGAAAACGCCGGACGGCAATGTGATTATGAATGACGAGGATTTCTGCAGCTATATTCTGAAGACGGAAGGCGTCGGTATTGTTCATGGCGCCGCATTCGGACTAGAGCCATTCTTTAGGCTTTCCTATGCCGCAGCAACCGACGTCGTAGAAGATTGCTGCGCTCGCATCCAACGGGCTTGCGCAAACCTAATCTGAGGCTATAGCTTTTTGGTAGTTTTCTTGAAGGTATGTTAAAATTTTATTTACCCTTTTTACTTGTCACCCTTCCATATTTTGGAACCATAGAAAATTAAGAGCAAAAGACACTAAACTTCACGAAGTATTCTTAAATTATCGCGATGCGATTTCTCAGCGTTTCACAATCCAAGAAAGCCGTGGAGAATTGGGGCAAGTTGCAGGCTCACTTGCCACAATCGAAACTTTTTGACTTTATCGAGAATAATTCGATCTCGAAAGCATGGAATTGGTGCTCTTAAAATGGGACTTCGAATATTTAGCGGAATTATTATGCCAAGCCGCAGATATTATTATCTCGGAACACGAAGCTGCGACAGAATAGAACAAGAGCACAATGAAGCGCGCAGTATTCCGTCGTAAGCCGTTTTGTGAGAGAAATAAAACGAAGATACAAAACTAAAAGGAATAAAGACATTGGATATCGCAGCAACCGCGAAAAAACTAATCGAAGCCCGTAAAGCGGATAGTATCATCACTTTGGACGAGTACCCAGCAAACGTCGAGGAGGCCTATGAAGTGCAACGAGCGGTTGCGAGCGGGTATGGTGAAAAAATAATAGGCTGGAAAGCGGCCTTCACCGCAGACGCCGCAATGGAAATGATGAAGACCGACGAGCCCGCCTACGGCCCCTTGTTCGAAAACGCTACGTTCGAATGCTGTGAAATAATGAAATCGCCAGAATATTGTTTGCGCCGGATTGAGTGTGAATACGCCTTTAAGATGGGCACTGCATTCGTCCCTCAAGCTGAAGAATATACCACCGCCGATGTCACCGAAGCTGTCGTCTCCGTGCATCCAGCTATCGAAGTAGTTCATGTTCGCGTCGATGGTGCGCTTGGTGTCGGCGCTCGGGCAGTAGTTGCAGACCATTGCGGTAACTACGCCTTCGTCACTGGCACCGGCAAAAAAGACTGGCACACACTCGATATCATCAACCAACCGATTACACTTACTGTTGACGGAGAGGAGGCTGTATCAGGGAGTGGCAAAAACGTACTCGGTCACCCGGTCACTTCGCTTGTGTGGTTGGTTAATCGGCTTTCACGCGACGGCATTATCCTTGAGGAGGGCCAGTTTATTACGACGGGAAGCTGCACAGGCATGCACCCGGTCCCGCAAAATTGCGAACTCGCTGCTGATTTCGGCCCATTGGGACAATGTTTGCTAACCTGCAGCGCTTAATGTCTGCATACTGCCTGCAACGGTTATTTTCTCTACTGGTCGGGGTGTCCGTTTTTGTTGCCCCAGCACTCGCAGCAGAGAGAGAAACCTGGTCGAAACTAATGAGTAAAAGCGAAATAGCTCGCGAACTCGGTGATTTAACGAAATCACAAGGCTTTTTGGAGAAAGCATTGAAGGATGCGCCCCCAGGGATTCCGGCTGCCATCAATAACGCCCAATTGGCGGAAATTCTTATTCTCAAGGGGCAACATGGAAAAGCGAGAGAAGCGGCAAAACGAGGACTAGCATTTTCCGATGAGATCAGCCCATTGCCGCAACTAAGGGGACAATTACTCGAATCTTCTGCCCATGCCCTATATAAGACCGGGGGTGATGCAGGTGAAATTTCCCGCCAGGAAAGTTGGGCGCGAAAGATTCGCCAAGACCGGAATAGTCCACTGGTTCCTCGGTATAGGGATTATGGATTGCGGCACGCGCTCACGGGTTTCGTATTTCCCGCCCATCTCGGTAAGTTTAAACGGGTCAACGCGAAACAGGCCGGAAAGAATACGCGCCATGTACAAGCCAAATACGCCGCTTGGCTTGGAAAGAGCGCTGTTTTTGCCAATATCGTCATCTATACGAAAGGCGATGAACCCTTACGCCATCTATTCGATCAGGTGCGTGCAATGACCAGACACCATCTCAAAAATGCCAAACGTCTCACCAAGGGCGATTATAAGGCGGCAAAAACTGCGGGGATGAAAGGCCTGGAAGTACAGTGGCTGATTGCCAAGCCAAGTAATAAGAACCACCTGTGGCACGGGCTTTATTTCATGGAGCGGAAAAACACTATCATCCAACTACGAGGCCGGGCATTAGCAAAGGAAGCCAAACGCGCGGCAAATTTTATTGACAATTTAGTTCGGTCCTTTGAATGGGGACAGACGGCAAATAATTAGACCTACTTACAACCGTCACAATTGGGAGAAAAACTATGGTCAACGCCAATAAAGCTGCAGAGATTTTGGTAGCAGCGCATCTCAACAACGAGCTACTGGATGATATTCCGGATGATTGCAAAGCGTCCTCACCTGAAGAAGCACTGTTGATACAGGAAGTGATGCTGAAACATTCGGACCTAACTTATGTAGGCTGGAAGGTCGCGCTTACTAATAAAGCGTTGCAAGAGAAGGCCGGCGTAACCGAGCCAGCATACGGCCCAATTTTCGCCGAATTCGTCCAAGAATCAGGTCATGTATATGAAGCTGGTATGCCGACTATTGGTGGCATCGAGTGTGAGTTTGCCGTCATTCTAGGCAAAGACTTACCCTTATCCAATGCACCCTACACAATGGAACAAGGGGCCGACGCCATCGCAACCATGCACCCTGCTATCGAAGTGACTGGCATGCGGTTCAAAACCCGGCCCGACCTCGGGCGCCCGGGGTCGACTATGGATTTCGCCGGCAATTACTCCTTTGTCTTTGCCGAAGGCCTGGCAGACTGGAGAAAGTTTGATCTGCCAAATCATAGGGTAAAACACATAGTTAACGGCGAGGTGATCAAAGAATCTACCGGGGCTCATGTGCTCGATAATCCTCTTAACTCTATATGTTGGCTCGCAAACAAGCTCGCGGCACGCGGTATGGAACTAAAAGCAGGTGACTGGATCAGCACTGGCGCCGCTACAGGGCCAATTCCGGCTCCTGTTGGAGCGGACATTGTCGCGGACTTCGGTGAACTTGGCTTTTCGTCTTGTAAATTACCGCCGCAATGATGCTCGGCTTTTATAACAACTCACTACATAGCAATATGGCCCGATAGTCTTCCGCTTATATTCGTTTATACTTTCACTGATCAAGGCCTAGCCATGGACAGCAGAAGCCTATGCCAATCTAGCCTGGAAGGATGCCGGCGATACCTAATACCTCAAGCTAACTCCTTACGCAGCGCACACAGAAACAGGGACGCGGCTCATCATCAGAATTATACTCGTGCACCGCCTCATATAGATCTATCAATTGCAGGCCTGCTTCCGTAATGCACGCCTTGATTTCTCCGGAACTATGTTCGAAAAAACCTTGGTCATTCAGGCGTAGATCGTTCACGGTATTTTTAAAAAGCGTGAAGATTACCTCTCCCGACGGTCGCAAAGCTGTAAAAATTGGTTTCAGGGCCGCCGTGAGGTCGCGAAAATGGAATAAAATAGCAGCCGCGACGATAATGTCATACTTATTCTTTCGAGCCGCCAAAAAATTAAATAGATTACCAGTTTCCAGGCTATCGTAAATGTTCTTTTCCCTCGCTTTGCTAACCATGTGGGGGGAAATATCGACACCATCCAACGAGCCTACTAAGGGCTTCATTCGCTCGCCAAGACTACCAGTACCGCAACCTGCATCCAGCAACCGTGTCATCACAGGTCTACCTAATAGACATATTTTAAGGGCACGCATTATGATATCGTGACCATTATAAGAATCGACCACTGTCTCGTCCCAATGGTCTGCACGAATACGGTAAAAATTTTGCAGGTATGCTTCGCCGGGTCCTTCAGGCAACGGAATAGCGCCGCCGGCACCAAGCACCAATTGACTACCCAGCTTATCATCCGGCTCCAAAGACAAATATCGGTCCATGGCGTGCCGCGCCGCTTCCACTTGGCCTTCTGCAAGAAGAGCTTGACCAAGATAAAACCATGCGAACGGTAAAGATGGCTGGCGTAACGTAAGATCAGTAAAAAGCTCTGCTACTTCCGCATTTTTGTTTAACCGCATCGCCTGCTTCGCGAGGCATTCACAAACCACAGCAGAACTCTCCTCAAGCTTGAATGCATGACGATAAAACTCGTAAGCACGCGCCTCTTTTTTATCTTCCTCTAGCATCATCGCAAAGTTCAGCAAACAATCCGCGTCAACGTCAGGCGCCTTTACTGCCAACTCAAATGCAGCGTGAGCTTCAGACCGCCGATTAAGTTTAGTTAATACCACAGCATAGTTTCCATGCGCGCCGGAGAAGCCTGGCTCGAGAGCAATCAATTTGTCAAAACTTTCCGCAGCACCTTCATAACTTCCTTTTTCCGAAAGACATATTGCCTGCAGGTGTAATCCATCCGCATGTTCAGGCACTTGTTCAATGAGTCGCCGGCAGGACACGATGGCATCTTCGCGTCGCCCAGTCACTTTTTCCGCCAGCGCCAATCCGTAGAGGTTTTCGGCCGTTACTTCACCGAGATCAATGGCCTTCCGGAACCCAACCACCGCCGCTTCATGCTCACCAAGTCTCTGCGACACTGCCGCGAACGCTGCTCTCAAATGAGGGTCAGCAGGGTCTAAATTGATAGCTGTTCGATAGACGTTTGCAGCCTGCTGAGACGCGCCAGAAGCCTCATAAGCTACCGCCAGGTTACCCAATATTTCCGGCTCTTTAGGAGCTAGTTCAGCAGCCACAGTGAGAGCCTTAATAGCATCTTCTGGTCGCCCTGCTTGCAATAGAACAGCGCCCAAAAGATGGTGTCCATCAACTAAATTTGGCTCACTGTCGAGCAAAGCGCGGCACGCCGTTTCTGCAGCGGTGCAATCACCCGCCTCAAAATGGGCCATCGCACGGTCGAATTCAGCTTCCGATCCGTCGCTCATTCCGTATTTTGCTTTTCTATCCATCTAACAAGGTGGCGTTACCATAATGAATAATGAAATACTGTCCCCTCGCAAGCAATAGTCAGATTTTTCTTAGACAACCCGATGAGGCACATTTATTACACCGCAAAAACGGGACCGCGACGTCATATAAAAAGGTACCTTCACTGATATAATGCGCGAGGGCGAAAGCTTTGGCTTTTTTACTATTGCGAGCAAATGTGAACGACTCGCATCCCTGGATCAAATCCTAGAAGATAGTCGAAAAAATGGCAGCGTTTTGGTTTTTGGGTACGAATCGCTTATGCGGAATGTAACAATGCATAAGACGGGTAAACGTCTTGGGCGAGTGTTTCGAGTGCACCGTTGCTATTGCATCTCATCGCCGATAGGCCGTAGCATGTCAGAAAAACTAGGACTTACGCTCCGTTTGGACCAATGCGGCTCGGTCACAGGCATAACGCTTCACCTCGACCGCAAAAGTGAAGAAGAGGAATTGTCAATCCTTTGAGACCGGGAAATGATTACCGGTACCTATAACGCGACATGGGTTACGGTTGTAACCGAAGACGGACCCTTGCCTGCCATCACTTTTCTTGCCAACCGATATCACCCCCACTATTTGGACAAACAATCCGATGACGAAATTGTAAAAACCTACAACAGCGGAAGGTTGTCTCGAAGCAGCACACAATTACCTAAAACAATCAATATGTGAATTGGGAAAATTAGGCTGGCGTGCGACCGAACTACAAGCACTTGAAAAACGCGTAAGCCGCTATAGTCATGCATAAAATTCAGGAGAAATTCGATGGCCATGAAAATTGTTAAATCCGATAAAGAATGGCGGGCACAACTAACCCCAGAGCAATACCACGTTGCCCGAGAGGCAGGCACCGAGCGCGCTTTTACCGGCGCGTTCCACGATTGCAAAGACAAGGGCATCTATAAATGTATCTGCTGCGACCAACCTTTGTTCTCTTCTGATACTAAATTCGATTCCGGTACCGGATGGCCGAGTTACACTAGCCCCATCGCCGACGAAGCGGTAGATGAGTATGAAGATAACAGTTTTTTCGCGCGACGGACCGAAGTCGTTTGCTCACGCTGTGACAGTCATTTGGGACACGTCTTTCCTGACGGGCCAGAGCCGACGGGGCTTCGTTATTGCATCAATTCTGCTTCGCTTGCCTTTGAGGCCGACGACGAACCAAAAATTTAGTTACCGCTTTGCGCCCCACTCAGCCAGCACGGTTCGCACTGCCTTTGTCAGGAAAGTAAGATCCTGAGCACCTATGACCAGCGGCGGCATTAAGTAAACGAAATCACCGAAGGGCCGCACCCAAACCCCCTCAGCTACGAACCGCCGACGTATCGCATTTAAATCAGGTATACGGTCTAGTTGTACTACACCAATCGCACCTTTGACCCGGACATCAGTGACACAGGATAAAGAGGAGCAATCGGCCAGCTCTGACGTTAATTGCCTTTCGATTAGGGCGACTTGGCCCAATCGGTCTTCTTGCTCAAATAGATCCATAGATGCGTNTGCCGCTGCGCAGGCGAGCGCATTACCCGTGTAGGTTGGTCCGTGCATGAACCCCTTACTGGGATCATCAGAAAGGAATGCGTCATAAACCCGGTCCGTCGCGACCGTTGCCGCCAACGCCATGGTTCCTCCAGTGAGTGCCTTAGAAAGGGTCATAATATCGGGGACCACATCAGCCTGTTCACAGGCAAACATGCTGCCAGTTCGCCCAAATCCTGTAGCAATTTCGTCTAAAATAAGCAGTACATCGTAGCGTCGGCACGTTTCAGNAATCTTTGCTAGTATTTCGGGCGTGTGAAACTTCATGCCGCCTGCGGCTTGAACCAGTGGCTCCAGTACGACCGCCGCAACGCNCGNTGCTTCTCTTTGTAGAAATGATTCCAGGCCAACAAAACCGGGTTTATCTCGTGGCAAATCCAGGACGAATTGCTCGAGAATAACACCTTTAAACAGTTTGTGCATGCCCTCCTCAGGATCGCAAACCGACATCGCCGACATNGTATCGCCGTGATAGCCGCCGCGAAAACTGATAAATTTTACCCGTCGTTTATCACCCTGATTGCGCCAATATTGAATGGCCATTTTCAAAGAAATTTCGACAGACACTGATCCAGATTCAGAGAAAAAAACGTGGTTTAAGTCACCCGGCAATAAATCAGTCAAGCGTTTTGCGAGGGTTAAAACTGGCTCATGAACGAAACCGCCCAGCATCACGTGGGGCATTGAATTCAATTGTTCTGTAACTTTCTCAATTATATGAGGATGCCCATACCCATGACATGCCGTCCACCAGGAGGATGTGCCATCAACGAGCTCCTTACCGTCGCTGAGCTTTATACGAACGCCATCGGCGCTTATGGCTGCTTCAGGCAGCGGCTGGGTCTGCATTTGAGCATACGGCAACCAAACATGCGGATACCCCGCTCTCGCCCAATCGGGCCAGTCCGCGTCACTCATTCGGAAGGACATGCCTCGTAGGGCTGCAACCCAAGGCGATCGAAAAGTGCATCATCTTCATCCACTTCCGGGTTAGGTGTCGTAAGAAGTTTTTCTCCACAGAAAATGGAATTCGCNCCAGCCATAAAGCAAAGCGCTTGAGCTTCATCACTCATATTTTCGCGGCCGGCTGACAGTCTCACAAAACTCTTTGACAAAATAATACGAGCAACTGCAATAGTACGGATGAATTCGAAGATATCGAGCTCATCATTTCCCGCAAGCGGCGTCCCATCTATCTGAACCAGTAAATTAATCGGCACGCTTTCAGGATGTTCTGGCAAGTTCGCCAGGGTCATCAGCATACTGGCTCGATCTTCACGCGTCTCGCCCATCCCAACTATACCGCCGGAACAAACATTCATGCCGGATCCCCGCACATGCTCCAATGTATCCAGCCGGTCCTTATAGGTTCGTGTCGTAATGATTTCTTCATAGAATTCTTCCGACGTGTCAACATTATGGTTGTAATAATCGAGACCGGCCTCGGACAAACGATTCGCCTGGGCCTTCGTCAACATGCCAAGCGTCATGCAAGTTTCCATACCAAGCTCTTTGACCCCTTTAATCATNGCGATAATTGCATCAAGATCGCGGTCTTTCGGATTACGCCAAGCAGCCCCCATACAAAAACGCGATGCCCCTCCATCTTTAGCTTCACGCGCTTCCGACAGAACCGCCTGTACTTCCATCAACTTCTCAGCAGGCAAATCCGTGTGATAATGAGAACTCTGAGGACAATATTTGCAATCCTCCGGACACCCGCCTGTTTTGATAGAAAGAAGGCGACTTTTCTGCACTTGATTAGCATCGAAAAAACGGCGGTGGGTCTGCTGCGCCTGAAACAAAAGATCGTTAAAGGGCTGAGCAAACAAAGCGATGATCTCATCTCGCGACCAGTCATGGCGTAAACCATCGGTTGGCGGTGGTGCAATCGTATCGATTTCGGCAAGGCTCATTACAATTGCCTTCATAGTTAATATTTATTAGGTGACGATTTGATGCATATTCGTGAAGCTGGAGCCTAAAGTCAAACACGCGATTGACAGGTATGGTCTGGAAATCACACATTCAGCAAAGTTGTTTTGGAGTTAAGCTGTGAAATCTTTAGACGATTACTGCCAAGGAAAACTTGATGACATGGAGGCCCGTAAATTGCGGCGTACTCTCATCGACACCTACCGCTATGCGCCCGCAAAAGCGCGTCGTAATGGGAAGGAGATGATTTCTTTTTCCTGTAATGATTATCTCAGCCTTTCACACCACCCTGACGTCATCCAAGCGGCCCAAGAGGCCGCCACACGCTACGGAGTAGGATCCGGCGCATCCCGACTGGTTACCGGTAACACGCCACTCTATAGTGAATTAGAACAGAAAATAGCCAAATTTAAAGGCACCGACGATGCTATAGTGTTTGGCAGTGGCTACCTCACCAATCTTGGCGCAATACCCTGCCTTGTGGGCAAAGATGATCTAGTTATCGCCGATGAGCTTTGTCACGCTTGCCTTTATGCAGGCGCTCAGCTGAGCCGGTCGACCTTTACAACNTTTCATCACAATGATTTGGATGAATTAGAAGACCTATTGAAAATCGAGCGCCGAAATCACAGAAAATGCATGGTTCTAGTGGACGGCGTTTACAGTATGGATGGCGACCGCGCACCGATTAAGGGTATTTCGCTTTTGGCAAAGAAACATGATGCGTGGCTATTGGTCGACGATGCGCACGGTCTGGGCGTAGTTGCCGAAGGAAAAGGAAGCACCTACGTGGAGGGCTGCCAAATGCCAGTACCATTACAAATGGGTACCCTCTCCAAAGCTATAGGTGGCTATGGCGGCTATCTCTGTGCTTCACAACCGGTCATCGACTTTATCCGAACACGCGCTCGAAGTTTCATTTACACAACAGGACTACCACCCGCAACACTGGCGGCCGCTATCGTATCTTTAGATTTAATCGCCAACGACAAAGAGCTTGTCGCTAGGCCAATCCGCCACGCAAAGCTTTTCACTGATGCACTCCGCTTNCCAGAACCCGAAAGCTGCATCGTACCGGTGATCCTAGGTGCTGCAGAAACATCACTCGAGGCGGGCCAAGCACTCGAAAAAAAGGGGTTTATAGTCACCCCTATCCGTCCGCCCACCGTCGCCGAGGGCACATCGCGACTGCGAGTCACATTCACCGCAGAGCACGAAGAAGCCGACATTCTGCGCTTAGCAGAAGCTGTTCGGCCCTTTCTCCCGGAAAAACCTATCAATCAATTCTCGTGAAACCGCTTTTCATCACCGCCACCGGTACTGGCATCGGAAAAACAATCGTTACGACGATACTCGCTTGGCAAGCAAAGCAAGCGGGTAAATCCGTACGCGCACTAAAGCCAGTTATAAGCGGATTTACAGAAGACACGTATAATGAGAGCGATACAGCACTCATCCTGAGGAGCCTCGATCTTGAAGAAACCGAAGATGCTATCAACAATATTTCACCATGGCGCTACGAAGCACCTTTGGCGCCTGATATGGCCGCCGCAAGAGAGAACTCAGTGCTCGACTTTGAAAAGCTGATTTCCTTCTGNACAGAAGCTATCGAAGGGCCTGATGATATCGTACTCATCGAGGGGGTCGGCGGGTTGATGGTTCCTCTTTCCGAAACTAGGACCGTCCTTGATTGGATCAAGGCATTAGACTGCTCTTCACTATTGGTCAGCGGATCTTATCTTGGCACCATCAGCCATACACTGACCGCTATGGAAACTGCAGAAAAGTATCATCTTCCAATCAAGGCAATTATCATCAGCGAATCCGAAGAGAGCCCTGTGCCTGTCGCCGAAACAGCGGCAGTAATGGGGCGTTTCCTCCCGGGCACCCCCGTATTAGAGTTGCCCCGCTTACCAGACCGGCTCGAACAATGGCGATACGCGCCGGGCTTGTTAACAAAAATGCTTTAACGAGGACAATTATAAATGGGTATCAAATTGGGATCCGACAACACACGACCGGAGCCGGACGAGCTTCTGGTCGAGATCGCCGATTATATTTGCGACTTTCCCGCTGACGGCACGTTGGCGCGTGAGACAGCGCATCTTTGCCTGTTTGATACGCTGGGCTGTGGATTTGCCGCACTCGACCACCCGGTGTGCCAAAATATGCTCGGCCCTGCCATGGAAGGCATGTCGCCGCCGATGGGAGCACGTGTGCCTGGCACCAAATATGTCCTCGACCCAGTAACCGCTGCCTTTAACATTGGCACTCTCAACCGCTGGCTAGATTTTAACGACGCCTATTTTGGCAAAGAAGGAGGTCACCCATCAGACAACCTTTGCGGTATCCTTGCTGCCGCCGACACACTCTCCCAACAAAGATGCGACCGCGGAGAAACACCGCTTACCATGGCTAATGTTTTAACTGGCATGATCAAGGCCCATGAAGTTCAGGGCAATATTGCCCAGATGAATGCATACAATTGGTACGGCCTCGATAATGAAAACTTGACCAAAATTGCCACCGCTGCTGTGACTACGCACATGCTAGGCGGTAGCCACGCGCAAATCGTTAATGCAGTATCAAACGCTTTTTGTGACGGGCCGGCTCTGAGGGCCTATCGCCACGCGCCCAATACGGGTTGGCGAAAAAGCTGGGCGGCAGCCGACGCTAGTGCCCGTGGCCTTTGGCATGCCCAATTAGCCGTCAAGGACGAGATGGGCTACCCGAGCATCCTGACCACAAAAACCAACGGGTTCTACGACGCCTATTTCGGCGGCAACGAATTCGAATTCATTCGCCCTTTCGCCAGCCACATCATGGAAAATGTTCAGTTCAAATGCTGGCCGGCAGAATTCCATTCGCAAACAGCAATCGAAAATGCGGTGCAACTCCACGAAGAGGCACTAAGTCGAATGGATGAAATAGAACGCATTGAGCTTGTGGGCCACCGCCATGGTCTCAATCAGATCGATAAAAAAGGCCCACTCTACAACCCCGCCGATCGCGACCATTGCCTGCAATATATTGTCGCTATCGCGCTTCTGCATGGTGGCCTAATTTCGGCACATTACGAAGACGATGTAGCATCTGATTCACGCATCGATCCGCTACGCGAGAAAATGGTAACGCGCGAAGATAAAACCTATACCGAGCGATTCTATAATCCGGAAGACACCGCAAACTGNAACGCAATGCAAATATTCTACAAAGACGGNTCTTCCAGCGCGTTTACAGAAACCGAATACCCGCTCGGCCACCCTAACCGACGTGCCGAAGGTAAGCCGGTATTGGCAACAAAGCTCCTTCGTAATTTAGAGGGGCGTCTTGGGGCAGAAAAAGAAGCACAAGTGCTCAAGCTATTCGAGAATCAGCATACTCTAGAAAACCTTGCAGTAGATAAGTTTATGTCGTTGTTGTCCTTGAGTTAAAATGAGATTTGGAAAAGTGATCATGGAAGTCATACCCTCAGGGGGCACACACGGCGCGGAAATAAAGGGCGTCGACCTCAGCCAACCACTAGACGATGTCACATTCCAGGCTATCATGGAGGCGTTTCACACTCATTCAGTTGTCGTGTTCCGCAACCAATGTCTAAGCGAGCAGAACCACGTGGATTTTGCCTCCCGTATTGGTGAGATTGATAATGACGTCTATGGCCATTTTTCCCATCCTGATCACAATGAAATTATTATCCTTTCCAACATCCTAGATGACGATGGCAACCCCATCGGCGTCCAGGAGGCTGGTCTTTTTTGGCACACGGATCTCGCCTACACCCAAACCCCGAGCCGNGCATCGCTTCTCTATTCCTTTGAAATTCCNGTGNCTGACGACGGCACGGTGTTAGGAGACACACTCTTTTCCAATACGGCGGCGGCCTTTGACGGACTTCCTGATAACATCAAATCACGCATCCAAGGCAAAACCATCACTAACCGTCACGCCTACGCCTATTTCAAAAGTGGTCATGGGGAACAATTCAAAAAATCTGCGGATGCCCTGCATGATGTTGTCCACCCGCTTGTCATCAAGCACCCTTTCACTGGTCGTAAAATACTCTTCTGCAATGAGGCCATGACCGTTTGTATCAATGAGCTGTCAGAAACGGAAAGCGAACAATTGCTTAGCTTCCTAGTGGAACATGTAAAAAAGCCGGAATTCGTCTACCGCCATAAATGGCAGGTAGGAGACCTACTGGTGTGGGACAACTTCCCCACCCAACACTCCGTTGACCATAATTTCAAACTGCCCTTAAGGCGGCGCATGCAACGAATCACCGTACGCGGGTCTGTACCGCGAGCAGCGTAAGGATTAATCCGCTGCTGCTTTAACGTAGTAACCACCGACCACGCCCTTCGCCTTCAAAGCCTCGGCTTCGGTTTTCGAATAGCCAATTTCTTCGAGTATTTCATCATTATTCTCCCCCAAATGCGGGCTGTGTGTTAGGCGGTGACCGTCTTCGGGCAAGGGTTGCCCTGCGATGGTTGCCATGGGCAGTTGGCCTAGCGTATCGTTTTCGATCCAATGAACCGCGTTCATGGCTATCACCTGGGGATCATCAAACAAATCATGATGAGTATGAACTTTGGCATTAAGTACATCGATTCCGTCCAGCCCTCTATTCCATTCCTCACTGGTTTTAGTCTCGATAATTGGACGGATTACCGATAGTAATTCCTCTCGATGTTTCACACGGTCCAGTGCAGCGACAAACCTCGGATCGTCGATCCACTCCTCTTTCCCAATTAGTTTGCAAAGCGCCACAAAGTGCGAATCACGTCGAGCATTAATGCTCATATAACCGTCTTTGGTTTTGAAACAGCCAACCGGCATACCGATCGGCTCGACATCTCCATTTTGAAGGTATGACTCCATCATCGCCGCTTCCTGGAAGGTCAACGATGCTTCCAAAAGACTGGTGCGGATATGCTTGCCCTTACCTTTCATCGCCCTGCGATAAAGAGCAGCAGAGACAGCCTGAAAGCAATAGAGTCCAGCACCGAAATCAATAGTCAGCATATTCATCCGCTGNGGCATACCGGCGGCATCCCGGTTAATCGACATCATGCCTGTATAGGCCTGCATGACCGAGTCAGTTGCAGGCAAATCTCGTCGCGGCCCCTCATTACCGAATCCCGTGACGGATAGGTAGATTACCAAGGGGTTGGTCTTTATCACGGCGTCATAGCCAAGGTCGAACTTGTCGATCTTGCCTACCCTATAATTTTGTAAAATTACGTCGGCCTCGGCAGCCAGTTTCTGTGCAATTTCGATGCCTTCATCGGATTTAAGATTTACACCAATGGAGCGCTTCCCGCGATGGACCACAACAGAATGTGCTGTATGATCACCCATATGCTTACCCAATTGACGGCTCCAGCAACCAGTTCCCGGGGGTTCCAGCTTGATTACGTCCGCACCATTACGCGCCAGCATCATGCCGCAATAGGGCGCTGCCACCCCCTGTGATAAATCTAGAACCTTTACACCTTCAAACGCGAGATCGTCGGTCAATTTTATTTCCTCCAAGCCTACCGAATTTCAACGCGACTATAACTCCTCGGCATGGCAAGGTCACGACAGCGTAATTACCCAAACCTATCCTCGATCTCATTTGAAACTACACTTATAAAAAAGATTTGCCTGGACCCAACGCTGGCGCGGCGGNGATTTGATGATGTGGGGTAAATGCTATGTGATTCATCATCGCGCCGCCTTCGATGCAGGCACACCTCGATTTTTATATCGCGTCAGACTTTCCGTTCAGCCTGTCACCCTTTAGGATGAGTGCGCTTCAAGCAGGATCAACTTTGGAAATTCAATAATGGCTATCAAACTCAGCAAAACGCAAATAGAGCAGTACACCGAAGAAGGCTTTACGCTGGTTGAAAATGCGTTACCCCCCAATATGCTTTCGGAGATGCTGCGGCTAACTGACGAGGTGGTGGAAGGGGCGCGTGGTTTGGCCGATGATGATGATCGCTATGACCTGGAAGAAACCCACACCCCCGAAAATCCGAGAATACGACGCCTAAAATCGCCTTTTGTACATTGGCCGTTCTTCAACGACTTCCTTCGAAGCCCCGAAGTGCTTGACGTCATTGAACCGCTGATGGGGCCAAACATTCGACTTTATAACAATAAGATGAATATGAAGGCACCCGGCTACGGTGCTGCAGTAGAATGGCACCAAGACTGGGCGTTTTACCCTCACACTAATGATGTGGGCTGCGCGGTAGGAATCTATTTGGATGATGTAGCAGAGAACAACGGCCCAATGATGATTATTCCAGGGTCGCATAAAGGACCTATTATCGATCATAATTCCAAAGGCTTTTTCTGTGGTGCTATTGACCCAATTAAATCGCCATTTGATTACGATAGCGCCATACCGCTTATGGGCCCGGCGGGAACCATGACCATCCATCATGTCCGTGCTATCCATGGCTCGGCACTCAATCATTCTCAAAAGCCACGACGCCTGCTGCTGCAGGGCTATTTTGCCGCTGACGCCTGGCCGATTCAGGGTTTTAGGCCGGGTCAGACACTAGATGAATTTAATGCATTGCTAGTTCGCGGTGAGCCCACTTTAGAACCACGTTTAACAAATGTTCCAGTACGCATGCCCTATCCAGAAGCACCCCATCAAGGCTCGATATACGAAAATCAGCACATTTTGGAGAACCGATTTTTCGAGTCTGTTGGAGAGCACAAAGATATCACTGCTGAGCCGGCTTAGGCACCTCGGTCAGACCGGGATGGAAAAATGATTGGAATTAACGAACCGAGAAGGTACCCAGCCGTACAAATTGCCAATCCATAAAGATTGACACCAAGGTCATCCGCATATTTACCGATGCCAACATTGAACGTAGCTGAAATAATCGTCATGCCCGTCACACTCTGCAAAGTGAGTAAAACTCCAAACACCAATCCAGGCCAGAAGGCCAGGTGAAAGCTGAGACTACCCGCAGAGCTAATCCACGATAGCAAGAAAATCGGCGCCAAACCCATTACCATTGTGCCGCTGATAGTCGTCGCCGCAATTATTGCCGGTCCCAAATTATCTCCCAGATAAATGCTTAGCAGTGGTAAATTGCCGAGCAAAGCGAGAGCTAACATTAAAATGCGCCCGCGCAACGCATGGCCTTCAGTTGCAACTGAATAATCGTTATTCCAATCGCGCGCGCCCAACTTTGCTGCGGAAGCAAAAGTGGAATCAAGCGTCGAGCCCGCACTAGTCAACATAATCGCATTAAAGACCAACAACATTGGTAAGCCAAAAGCACCGGGAACAGCCACAACAGCGGGACCCTCTAACCCTTGTGAACGGGAAAATAGGCCTACCAAGGAAAATAATAAAATAAAGCCGCCGGCCACTAGTCCCGCAAGAACAAACCCTTTAACCATCCTACTGGGATTAGTGATAAAGGCCCGGTCTGTCATAACAGGGTCGTGAAACCCATAACTAAGAGACTGCACCAGCGCCAAACATAGAAAGGTGGAGCCGGCCATCATCGTGGAGTCACTAACTTCAGGAAANCCCTTCNTAGCTAACCCTGGCCCGACAGTCACCAGCACCAAAACCAACAGGACAGCGGCTAGGACCATCTGCGCACCATCAGTAAGTAGACTTGACCGAAGCCCTCCACGCCAGGAGTAGAATACGGTAAAGACTGTAATTACGCCTACAGCAATCCAGTAGCCGGAACTACCCTCCGCACCAAAGTATAAGCCTCCTACCTTGGTGTTAGACCAGATTTCGTTGAACAAACGAATGGCTATTGCCGCCAAAAAAAGCTTAGCGCAAAAAACGCCATATTTTGCGATTAGAAAGCTCGAAAGCGAAGCCCAACCTCCTCGGCTACGAATAAAATAGACTGTGACACCAACAACAACGAAACATAAATAATAAGCCGCATAACCCAAACCACCTATCCAGCCGTAGTCCGCGCTTAAGTTTGCCGCATTGGAAATCGATTTCGCAAATATCCAGGTGATGGCAGCACTGGCCACCAATAACAGTAAACCCGGTTCGGAACCGCCTTTGCCCTCACCATTAAAAAATTGGGCAGCACTAACGCGAGCCGGCATTATCAGCCAAATCAAAACAGCGTANCCGGCCATTACCAACCAAGGTGCAAATGTTGCNAGCTCCATGGCGGCTTAGTTCTCCCAAATCAAAGATTTTCTGCCTAAAATTGGCTGGGGCGGCAGGGATCGAACCTGCGAATCACGGGATCAAAACCCGTTGCCTTACCGCTTGGCTACGCCCCAATCGAATGCGGAAGATAAAAGCGATTTGAATTAGGAGCAAGCATCATTGATCGGAATCTATGAATTATGATTCAAGAAAGATTATTGCATCGCAACCGTAAATTGTATTTTTGTTCGCAAAGCGCCAGTTGTTCCCGAGTGATCAACATTTTTGGAAATATAATCTTCCGATACCACCGTGAATATGTTGCTTCCAACAACCCGCATATCAGAACCTCTGAGGAATTTGTTTGATACAAACAATCTTTTAGATATCGATATTGAGGCTTGTATACCTAACGCATTTTCCAGGGAGGCTAGCAACTAAAATAAGCCAAAGCGGCCACAATAGAACCAACCGACGCTACTCACTACAATCGTACCGACGGAACACCTACTAGCAATCCGTTCTTTAATCATTACGGTTCCTGCTAAATATCGGCCCAAGGCCTTTGGGCAGAGGCCGTAACGGTGGCCTCGGACCACCAGCCACGTTGGCGTAGAGACTTAGCTGCCTCTCTAGCCTCCATTACATCACTATAGAGCCCGAAACATGTAGCACCGCTCCCCGACATTCGCGCCAAGCGGCAACCATCGGTTGCCCGAATTGCCTGCAATACTTCCGCTACCGCGGGACATAGTTCTATTGCTGAACGCTCGAGGTCGTTGCGACTGGATTTAAGAGCGGAAACCAGACCATCAACAGAATCGGGGATTGTCTCAAACCTGGACTTCTTGGAGAATTCTTGTTTGGTTCCGGCAAAAACAGATGCGGTAGCCAAGGCTTCCCCCGGATTGACTAAAAGAATTGGTACCGAAGGAAAACCTGGAACAGGTTCAACTAGCTCGCCGACACCACCAACAAAACAAGGCTCACTCAAAAGGCAGGCCGGTATATCAGCTCCTAAACCCAAACCAAGCAATGTCAAATCCAACGAGTTGGGCGGAATTTCCCAAAAGACTGCCAAAGCACGCAAAGTAGCTGCCGCATCTGCTGACCCTCCACCCAATCCGGCGGCAATTGGAAGGTTCTTGGTAAGTGTGATTTCCGCATTCGGTTTGATTTGAACCGCATCGGACAACAGTTTGGCCGCACGTAAAATAAGATTGTCATTACTTTCAGGCAGGGCCCCTCCAAACGTCCCTTTTACTTTCAGCCGCAAAGATCGCGAAGGCCTAACGTCAATCAAATCAGCAATTTCGCCAAAGACGAACAAGCTATCCAATTCATGGTAACCGTCTTCCCGACGGCCAAGCACATGCAAATATAAATTGATCTTCGCCCGCGCCTGAACTGTCACCGCGTCGCCACTTCGGACGGTCATCCATCCTGTCCCAATATGTCCGACTTTCCGAGGCCTTTTTTAATTTTTACTTGAATTTTATTCGCTTCTTCATCTTCCGGCTTAAAACTTAATGCCCGGCGCCACTGAAACCTTGCTTCATGCTTACGTCCCACTCGCCAATATGCATCTCCGAGATGATCATTTATTATTGGATCGTGTGGGCGCAGCTGTACTGCTCTTTCCAGATGAGGTACAGCTCTCTTAAATTCACCCAACCTAAATAAAACCCAACCCATCGAATCTATGATGTAGCCATCATTACGGCGCTGTGCGACTGCATTTTCGATCATCTTTTTCGCTTTTATGAGATTCTTTTTACGCTCCACCCATGAATAACCCAGATAATTAAGGACATAGGGTTGTTCGGGTACCAACTCGAGAGCTTCTAAAAAATCTTTCTCGGCACGATCCCATTGTTTTGATCGCTCCAACGCAATGCCGCGAGAATAAAATAGGTTCCAGTCGCGTTTTTTGACGTCGGTAAGACGTTTGAAGGCTAGATCATAAATTTCAACCGCTTCTTTATACTTTTCTTTGTAGCGAAGATAATTACCTAGTCTTAACAATGCATCGAGACGTTTTGGGCGCTCTTCTCCCATTTCATTCAGCAATTGTCGCGCTTCATCCAAACGATTTCCCTCATAAAAAGCATCCGCCAAGCGCAGCCGCGCGGTCCAGCTATAATCAGATTTGGGGGAAATTTTTTTGTATATTGCAGCGGCGGAGTCGTGCCGTTTGCGCGATAACATGATGTCGCCGATCAAAATTTCCGCCAGGGGAAATTCGGGGCGAAAAATTCGAGCGAGCTGGGCATAAAGAAGTACGACATTACCGGCTCGGTCCCGAGGTAATGCGGTAGCAATATTAAACAAACCCTCGGCAAGCCCTTGAGACGGCGTCACCGCTAACGGTGAAATTAGTTTACCTTCTTCCAGCGAACTACGAAGAGAGCCAAACAAAATACTATTAGCATTCGCCTCTAGTTGTTTGTCGATAATAGCCAAAGCTTCTTTCTCTTGGTCCAGTTTCTGTAAAATCGGCAGGGCTGCGCGCTGGATACGCATGGGCGCCGTAACTAGATTTTTGGTTTCATTCACCGAGCGGAACTGCTTCAAAGCCTCGTCTGGTTTACCGGCCACCGCGTTGATTAGACCCGCGTGCAAACGATACATTACGTTGAAACCCTTTTCCTGGCTTAAAGCATTTATCGCAACGATAGCCTCTTCGAATTTCTTCTGACCAACCAAGCTCCAGGCCTTAGCTATTGGTAAAGCCAACCGTCCTAACCCATCAGAGTTTGCATCTTTCACTCGCAGCAAAGCGGCAGCAAAATCTGCTTTCCTAAAATCTTGGGACATCTGGACGATCAGAGCTGTAGAATTTGAAATACCAGCAGCGTCCATATCTTCCGCAAGCTTGACTGCCCGTGTTGCATCACCCGCAATCATCGCAAGTACGAAAGCATGTTTTAAAAACCGTTGGTCGTCTGGCTTATCTTCAAGAACGAACGCCATCATTTGGGCTGCTCGCTCTAAATCGCTCTNGCTCTCGGCAAAGCGCCCTGCCAGAAATCGGCCGAAGGCTGAAACATTTGTATTAACAACTGATGTTTCAGGAATTTCCGTTATTGAACTTGGCGGCGAAGGCGTACCGTACTCATCCAAAAAAAAGAAGCTGATGCCGCTCGCCACGAAAACAAATAGGAATACACCAATCAGGGCGCGGGATAGGTTACTATTCATCAAATAATGTAAGAAGCCTCTGCGATCATTCATTCCAAGAACCTATTTGCATGAATATAAGCTCTTCATAGAACTGAGGTGCTACCACCTGCTGGACAAGAGCCAGACGAAAAAATCCTAATTGCGGGTCACATATTGGGATAATTCGGACCTTCACCGCCTTGCGGCGTCACCCAATTAATATTCTGTGTTGGGTCTTTAATGTCACATGTTTTGCAGTGCACGCAGTTTTGGGCATTGATTTGTAACCGCGGATTAGCCCCATTTTCCTCCTTAATTATTTCATAGACACCTGCCGGGCAATATCGCTGCTCCGGCGAGTCAAATTCAGCGAGATTATAAGCAATCGGCACAGAATCATCTTTGAGCGTTAAATGAATTGGCTGGTCTTCTTCATGATTGGTCGCCGAAAAAGAAACATTCGTCAAGCGATCAAATGTTATCTCACCGTCAGGTTTAGGATACTCGATTGGTGCACAGTCAGCTGCTTTTTTGAGGGTCTGATGGTCCGCATGTCCATGAGATAATGTCCATGGTGCACGACCCCTCAATAATACTTGATCTAAACCGGTATACAGCGTTGCCGCCCATAGTCCCCACTTAAAGGCAGGCCGCACATTGCGGGCCTGTTTTAACTCTTCATAGACCCAACTATTTTCAAAAGCCTCGGCATAAGCGATNAACTCATCAGGTCCATCGCCCTCTGTTAATGCGTGAAAAGCCGCTTCAGCCGCCAACATGCCGCCTTTCATCGCGGTGTGACTACCTTTTATTTTTGGCATATTAACGGTACCCGCCTCGCAGCCAATCAAGGCGCCACCCGGGAAAGTCAATTTTGGCAGAGATTGGAACCCGCCTTCATTTATGGCCCGTGCGCCATAGGCAATTCGCCGTCCACCCTCAAAATAAGGCCGGATTTTAGGATGGGTCTTAAACCGCTGAAATTCTTCATACGGAGATAAATAAGGGTTTTGATAATCGAGACCCACCACGAAACCTACCGCGACTTGGTTGTCTTCCAAATGATAAAGGAACGAACCGCCATACGTATCACTCTGCAAAGGCCAACCTGCGCTATGAACAATTAAACCTTGGCGATGCTTNTCTGGATCGATTTCCCAGAGCTCCTTAAGTCCGATACCGTAGGTTTGGGCCTCGGCACTATCGCGCAAATCGAACTTATCAAACAACATTTTACCTAAATGCCCACGGCACCCTTCGGCGAAAAAGGTATACTTCGCGTGCAGCTCAATGCCAGGCTGAAACATTTCACCTTGTTCACCAGAACGAGTAATACCCATATCACCGGTTGCCACACCTCGCACAGCGCCGTTATCCTTATATAAAATTTCTGCCGCAGCAAAGCCTGGATAAATTTCTACGCCAAGGGCCTCGGCCTGGTCGCCCATCCACCGACACACATTAGCAAGGCTAACAATATAATTCCCCTTGTTATGCATAGCCGGTGGCAACAAGAAATTCGGTATGCTGAATCCACTCGAGTCGGTCAGGATCATAAATTTTTCTTCGGTAACCGGGCTATTAAGCGGCGCGCCCATTTCTTTCCAATTGGGAAAAAGTTCATCTAAAGCACGTGGCTCAATGACCGCGCCAGATAGAATATGTGAGCCCACCCCGGACCCTTTTTCCAAAACACAAACGCTGATTTCCTTTTCTTTCTCGGCGCCTAGCTGTTTCAATCGAATCGCAGCAGACAGGCCAGCAGGGCCCGCACCAACAATTACGACGTCATATTCCATTGCATCTCGTTCCATGCCTATGTCCTGATTCGCTTACAATTTATATATTTTATATATATCGCATCCTCTCTATAGCAAAGCGTTGGGGTTTGCTAAATAGAAAGGGACAAACGGAGCGAATAATGGCATCGAATAAGGGCCCATCTGGAAGCAATGCGTTAAGCGCCTTGCAATGGCTGCACGCCATGGGAGCTGACGAAGTGACGCTCGATGCGCCCGTTGAACGGTTCGTCGAGCCAGCACCGGTGCCGGAGGCGACACCTATCCTTGACAAACCCCCTATCGCGCGACGTCCCGCCCCGGTGGGGCCGATGCAAATTGCACCGTCTGAAGGCGCAAAAGACGCGATTAAGTCCGCCGGTACAGCAAAAAATATTATGGATCTCAAAATAGCGATCGAGAACTTCGAAGGCTGCGCGCTGAAATTCACTGCTACGAATACCGTTTTCGCCGATGGTAATGACGAGGCTGAAGTTATGCTTATCGGCGAAGCCCCCGGCGTAGATNAAGACCGTCTCGGCCTACCCTTTGTCGGCGCCAGCGGCCAACTTCTGGATAAAATGTTAGCGACTATTGGTCTCAGTCGAGCGGAGAATGTCTATATCAGCAACATTCTTTTTTGGCGTCCTCCCGGGAACAGAAGCCCAACAACCGCCGAAATCGCCGCTTGTATGCCCTTCGTACAACGTCATATCGAATTAGTTAAACCTAAAGTCCTTGTATTTCTTGGCGGGACTGCCGCCAAAACTATGCTCGACACGACCGAAGGCATCATGCGATTGCGCGGACGCTGGTTCAATTACGATGTAGAAGGTCTGGAAACGTCCATTCCCGCCTTGCCTATACTGCATCCGGCTTTTTTGCTGCGCCAACCTGCACAGAAACAAGAAGCCTGGCGTGATCTACTGGCGTTGAAATCAAAATTGCTCGATGAAATATAATTTGTTATGTCAGCGCTAAAATTAGGGAGTGAGCTGGAAATTCGTCTGCAACATAAAATGCCTCAACCGGTTAAAACATCAGCTTCACGGTTTATTTACATCACTATGGTAATTGCGATTTTCGGCGCGCTTTCGCCCGCGTTTTCCCACTCTGCCTCTTCTAACATAATTTTACCGAAACCACTTACGGCAGAAGACGCTCGGCATTACCGCGAGGTATTCAAACTGCAGCGCATTGGGAAATGGGCCGAAGCGAAGAAACATTTCAAGCTCATCGAAGACAAGTTGCTAGAGAGCCATGTTCTTTATCAGCAATACATGCATCCAACAAAATACCGATCAAAATATCAAGAATTGCGGCGTTGGCTTGAACAATACGCGTCTCACCCAGGCGCCCTACAAATTTATAAACTTGCAAAAATTCGACGCCTGAAAATGACTAGTAAAGTACCGCAACCAAAACTGCCTAAAATCGCCGGGGTGATATCTGAAGAGAAAATTATTGCTGGCGTAAATTCTAAACAAGCAGCTCCTTCTGAAAATCTATCTTGGCGCGCCCGCCGATTGCTGCGACAGGTAGAAAGGCTGGTTGCGCGGCGCAAACCCGATAGTGCCCTTCAGCTCATCACCAAGAAACGGAACCGCAAAATTCTGGGCAATTTCGGCCTAACCCAGGCAAAGGTGGCAGTCGGAAGAGGCTTTTACCATATCGAAAAAAACCAACGCGCTCTGACGCTAGCGAGCGAAGAGGCCCTTCGTGCCCCAAATGGCTTCGGTGACGCGCATTGGTGGGCCGGCCTCGCCAGCTGGCGGCTAAATAAATTCAAAAAAGCTGCAAAATTTTTTGCCGCTTTGGCCAACGATAAAACTCAGTCGATCAGCCTTCGAACTGCTGCTAGCTTTTGGGCTGCTCGGTCTTTTCTCCAATCAGCACGGCCGGAAAAGGTAAATCACTACCTAACCATTGCTGCGCGAAGCCCCAGAACTTTTTACGGTTTGCTCGCGATGCAGCTGCTTGGTTACAGACCTAAATTCAATTGGCTCACGCCGGCACTGCTAGAAAAAGATTCTGATGCAATGCTTAAAAGCCGACGACTAAAACGTGCCCTCGCTCTCATTCAGATCGGCGAACAAGTCCGAGCCGAAGCAGAAATGAAATATATATCGCTCCGCGGGACGGAGGAGAAAAACCGAATTCTCATCAATGTTGCGGTACATGGGGCCCTACCACGGTTCTCCTATAGGCTAGGCCACCTGCTGATGGATCCCGACAATCGGCCACTCGATGCCGCTCTTTATCCTGTNCCGGATTGGACACCAAAAACTGGTTTCAAACTCGATCGTGCTTTAATCTATGCACTAATACGCCAGGAATCGCGTTTTAGTTCGCGCGCAAGAAGCCCTATGGGTGCAGCCGGTTTGATGCAGTTAATGCCCAAGACAGCTCGGTTCGTCGCCAGTCGAAAAGAATGGAATGGACGACGGTCTTTGCTATACGACCCTGTGCTCAATATAACGTTGGGGGAGAAATATATACGCCATTTGCTGAACCAAAATTTTGTTAAGGGTGATTTATTNTATATGATTGCAGCCTATAACGGCGGTCCCGGAAACTTGCGCAGATGGCAGAAGAATATCGACTATCGCTNGGACCCATTGCTGTTTATCGAGAGTATCCCTGTTCGAGAAACACGGGTTTTTATTGAGCAAGTTTTGGCAAATTACTGGATATATCGGCACCGACTTAACCAACCAACACCATCACTTGTAAAACTTGCCGCCGGTGGCTGGTCCACCTACGTTCCATTAGATCCAGGTTCCGAGGAGATTGCGAACAGTGGTCATTAACGCTTCCTTCATTCCCGTACAGATCGCGGTACTAACCATATCTGATACAAGACGGAAAATAGACGACCGATCCGGCGACGTTCTGGAAGAAAAAATAAGGCTTGCTGGTCACAAAATGATCAGCCGCGAGATCGTGCGTGACAACGTGGACCAAATTCGCGCCAAATTGAAAACCTGGATTGCTGATGATCAGATCGACGTTGTGATTACTACCGGAGGTACCGGCGTAACCGGACGAGACGTGACACCGGAAGCACTAGCATCAGTCTGGGAAAAAGAAATTCCGGGATTTGGCGAATTGTTCCGTTGGATCAGTTTCCAGAAAATAGCTACATCAACAATACAAAGTCGTGCCTGTGCAGGTGTCGCGGACGGCACATATATCTTCGCTCTCCCAGGCTCTCCAAACGCCTGCAAAGACGGCTGGGACGAAATACTCATTCATCAACTGGATAACCAGCACAGGCCGTGTAATTTTGTCGAGCTAATGCCGCGCTTACAAGAGAAATAAGGCTCACCCTTGCCGCCACTTATCATAACTTTGCCCATCATCCACATCAATTAATTCTTCTAGTATCGCATGCCTGTGGCGTGGGTCCAGGTTAGACAAAGTATCCCCCAAAGCATATTCGGTGGACCATCGTACATCGCTAAATAGATGAGGGATAGATCTGCGACGTGCCTGACCTACAAGCCAAAAACCACCGTCTACTGCGGGGCCAAAAACCGCATCGTATCGGCCTAAGGTCTTGAAAGCGCACGCTATATGCGATCGCTGAATATCTGGGATGTCGCTACCTACAATAACAACCGGCCCCTTAGGCATTATGCGGATGATCCGCGTCATTCGCTTGCCCAGATCGCCACGCCCCTGATCAATAAGAGACATCTTGCGGGGCCAACGGGCACCACCGCTTGTAATCGCAAGGTGTGTCTGCCATCGCCTGTCTAACGCCAATCGCAGCACCAATGCTCGGAGTGTCCTCTTATAGAATTGCCAAGCCGGCAATTGTCCGATATCGCGCGCAAGTCGCCTTTTGACATAGCCTAACATCGGCGCCTTCGCAAAAATCACTAAATGCTTAGTCACTATTCGTATAACCGCTTGATGCGCGCTGGCCGCATGCCNAACCAATAAAGAATCAAACAGCAGAAATTACGTGCTATTCTTCGCCCATAACCACGGGCCTTATAGCGGTTCGCCGACGTAATCGCTTTTTTACCGATCAACCGCAACTGCCCACGCCCCAAACGACTAACAAATTCCACATCTTCCATAAGAGGGATCGANCTATAACCCCCGGNCTTTTCATAAACTGCTCGCGATATGAAAAGCGCTTGGTCCCCATAAGGAAGTGCAAACAGCCAGCATCGACACGCAACTAACCATTCAACTAAACGGGGCATTAATCCAATGTCATTTAGGGCAAAGCGAAAATATCCCGCCTTGTCGGTGTGTTCTCTCATGAAGGCATCCAGCGCCCCTTCCCAACCAGTTTCGAGCGCAGTGTCTGCATGTAAAAATAATAACCATTCTCCTTTAGCCGCCGATGCACCGGCCTGCAACTGCACGCCACGCCCTGGCTCGGTCGTAATCAAAGTTATGCCGCATTCCTTGGCGATATCATGGATCGCGTCCGATGATCCACCGTCGGAAAATATGACCTCGCAGATCATAGTCAATCCATCCAACGAGCTGATCGAACCAAGGGTCGTTCCCACATCATCCGCAGCGTTTAAAGTCGGTATAATGATACTTATGCTAGCCAAGTTAGTTTTCCCCTTTTGCAAGTGCCCTGTAGCACACTCCATCCAAATCAGGCCAAAAGAATGATTTCGAATATTCTATTGATCGCAAAAAGAAAATCGATTGTCAGATATCTTATGGAAAAGCCAAAACACTATTAGCAACAAAGTAAGTTGCTTCAAGTAAGAACCGTCTATGATCCGTTATGGATAAAGGATCAATGAGAGAATCACCTCGAAGCTCAGAAATAAATTAGCAATTGATAAAGGGTATACTGTTATTAATTGTATCCAATCGCTCGCCACGCAGTTTGCTCGATCAATCTCCATCGCGTTTGCGAACATAAATGGAACACATGAGAAAGAGTAACGCCAAAGCACAGCCGTTTTTCGAACCATTAAAGCCACAAATATAAAGCTTGAATTTTATAAGCGCCGCCTCGTCGTTGATAAGGATCTTTCTAGAAATTCGTAATAGCCCGAAGATCAGTAGATTCTAATTTTCCAGGGGACCCAAAATTCGCCACAATAGCTGGTTATATCTCACAGTCTTGAAAAACTTTAGCCTATAGGCTCTGCACAAGATGGAACAAGGAACCGATTTCACTGGCCTCGCCCTAGTAGCAGCCGCAGCGACACTGTGCGGCATGGCGCTAGCGCGCCTGAAGCAACCGCCCATCGTTGGTTATATTTTGGCAGGCATAATTTTGGGCCCCTCCGGTTTTGCGCTTGTTCAAGATCGATCTCTCGTGGGACCGCTCGCGGAACTTGGCGTTCTCATGTTACTTTACTTTATCGGCATGGAGCTATCATTGCGCAGCTTCCGGCGTATTTGGAAAATCGCGGTCGGCGTTTCAATGCTGCAAATTACTGTTAGCGTCGGGATCATGCTATTGTTCCGGTTTGCGCTCGGGTGGCCCATTGAGCATGCAATCCTATTTGCTTTCGTCCTAGCGCTAAGTAGCACTGCAGTTGCAATCCGGATGCTTGAGGATGCTCATGAATTACGCACTCGCGTCGGCAAAATTGCCGTTGGCGTTTTAATCGCCCAGGATTTATCTGTCGCCCCCATGCTCCTCGTGCTGGAAAGCTTTACCCAAGAAGCCGCAGTTATCACCGTGGCTGCCAAGCTTGCTCTTTCCATCGGGCTGATTATCGCCGCGGTGCTCTATTTCAGCCAACGACGCGCGATAGAGTTACCTTTAGGGAAAATAGCAGTCGATAAAAAAGAACTTGTCCCCTTAGCGGCACTCACCGCCTGTTTCGGCTTTGCAGCCCTCGCGGGATTATTAGGCCTATCGCCAGCGTTTGGCGCTTTCATGGCAGGCTTGTTGGTTGGCAATAGCCGCCAACGCAGGCTTTTCTATGATCTTGCAAAACCCATCGAGAATATTCTTTTGATGGTTTTCTTCTTGTCAATTGGCCTTTTGATCGATTTGCGGTTTTTGTGGGAAAATATCGGTGTCGTTCTAGCGCTTTGGCTGTTTGTGACCGTATTCAAAACCGCGCTAAATGTTGGCTTGCTTCATCTATTCGGCGAACCCTGGCGGAGAGCTTTCTTGGCAAGCTTAATGTTAGCGCAAATCGGTGAATTTTCCTTTGTGCTCGGCGCTGCCTCTATCGATCATGGTATCATCCAGAGTGACACACATCGGCTGATCGTTGCAATTACCGTTATGTCGTTAGTTACAGGCCCAATTTGGCTCACCACGATGCGCCGTTTGCAACATCGCGCTGCTGGACGAATAGATAGTCTTAGCAGACTGCTGCGCTTTGTTTATTACCGAGAGCGACGTTTCTTTTCCAGCGTTAAGCAACGCACAACTGATGGTATCAAGGACATAACCNAAAAAAGAGACGGCGCTTTGTCGAATTTAACAACAAAATTAACATCAAAGCGCAATCATTTGGCTGAAAAGAAAGCTACTCTTTCCCCAGACATTCTTCGGCCAACCAAGGGCATTGACGCAACCGACCCCTCACAGCCAAGCGAGAAACGTTCATTTCGGCCAGGCGAAGAAAGTTAGACGCGTAAAGAGCGCAACCGTCAGAGTCGAAGCAAGCCACATTATTATTTGACTACTGACCTATGCCTGCAACCTTAGGTAAGGAATTACTTTTTAGCTTGTACTGCAACGTTTCCATCGAAAGTGTAAAATTAAATTATTTCAGTATGAAACTGTAGAATAAAAATTTTCAGCGACATTTACTGAAAATTTTGATAATNTAAGGNTGCAGCAATAANGTTGGCTAATGTGAAATTATCCGACCAATCGAATTAAAAGAAGCTGCACAGGGTTTGGATTTTATTCTATCGGTGGCGCTTTACTGACTATTTGGCAGAGAAATGCGCAGTGGGAGGACCGAATGCAACGTGCTGTAAATACGGCAGAGATAGCTGAAGATCTCACGAAAAACCTGGCGATTTTCTCGAGTAACCTGAAATATCAAAATTTACCAGGCAACGTTGTCCTTGTTGCTAAACAATGCGTACTAGATGGGCTTGGCGTTACACTTGCTGGATCNCGTGACCCGCTAGCAGCAAAATTAATTAGTTTTGCACGCGCCGAAGGGTCATATCCGCAATCTACAGTTTTGGGATTTGGCGATCGGTTATCTCCCTCTCAAGCGGCCCTGGTAAACGGATCAGCCGCACAAGCCCTTGATTATGATGATATTTTACGGCCCATACTTGGGCACCCTACAGCAGCAATCTTACCCGTCGCCCTGGCATTAGGTGAGAAACTTGGTGTCGGGGGTAAAGGTATCATCGCTGCGTTCGTTGCGGGTGTCGAAGTTGCCGCGCGCGTCGGCTCCATGATGGGTGAAAAACACTACGAAAAAGGCTGGCATGCTACGGGCACCGTAGGTACTTTCGGAGCTGCCGCAACAGCAGCACACATGATGCAGCTCGATGCGGAAACAACCGCACAATGTTTCGGGATAGCGGCAACCCAAGCGGCTGGCCTTAGAAGTATGATTGGCACCGAATGCAAACCACTTCATGCGGGCAAGGCCGCGATGAACGGCATTGTTGCCGCCGAGTTAGCTTCGCGGAGCTTTACGACACGCTCAGATGTACTCGAATGCAGACTGGGATTTGCTGATACTCAAACCGATAGCTTTAAGCCTAACCAAGCGCTTGAGGGTCTTGGCGAATTATTTCATACATTGGATGTAAAATTTAAATATCATGCGTCTTGCTTTGGCACACACGCGATGCTCGATGCTCTCTCGATAATCAAGAGTAACCCCGCCTATAATCAAGAAAAAGTTGAACGTATAGAGTTACGTGTCCCGATCTCATCTCTAGATGTGTGCAATATTCTGGAACCTGTTACGGGCCACGAGAGCAAGTTCAGCTTTCGCTTCAATGCGGCTTTATCACTTTTGAATGAAGAAACAAGCAGCCTACAAAGCTACAGTGATGAAATGACACAACGCGCGGACATAATCGCTATGCGCGACAAGGTTTCGGTTACATCAGCAAAAAATCTCGATCGTTATGCAACCGACGTATTCGTTTACCTCGGCGAAAAGACAGTAATCACTGAACACGGTGACATGGGGCCGCCTGTTGAAGATTTCGGAACCCAGGGTGAAAAATTGGAGGGCAAATTCCGTGCATTAGCAGAGCCACTAATTGGTCATTCGAACACCAACCATGTTGTTGATTCAATTTGGTCGCTGGAATGTCAGCCCGGCGTTGGACCAGCACTATCCGGTTTAGCCATAGCTTAATTCACTTACTACACGATTCCGGCAAAACGACGGACCCATGCCAGATTTTAGCCGTGAATTTGCGATTGGCTCCACTGTCGCCGGGCTTGATGAAGCCGGACGCGGCCCTTGGGCAGGTCCGGTCGTCGCCGGCGCCGTTATTCTCAACTACGACCGCATTCCAGAGGAATTAATACGGGGATTGGACGATTCTAAAAAATTGTCCGCCAACAGACGCGAGGCCTTTTTTGCGGCACTGCCATTGTGCGCATCCGTTGGGATTGGGCAGGCTGAAGTGGCAGAGATCGACGAAATCAACATTCTTCAGGCTACTATGTTAGCGATGTGCCGCGCTTACCAGAATATCGGTAGGATGGCAGACGTCGCATTAGTGGACGGTAATCATGCGCCAAATCTACCGTGTACTGTCGAAACCATGATCAAAGGTGATGCAAAATCTTTATCCATCGCTGCTGCTTCAATTATCGCAAAAGTCACAAGGGACCGTCTGATGCAGAATCTCGCACGGGATTTTCCAGGATATGGCTGGGAACACAATTCCGGTTATGGCACCGCTGAGCATAAAAAAGCACTGGAAAGACTCGGCGTGACCGCACACCATCGCAAATCTTTTAACCCAATCTCAGCAATACTTAATAAATCCTAACTCCCCAACACTATATATAGTATAAGTATAATTATTATATACCCAGTCTATTAATAAAATATTTATTAGTATTGATAATTTTTATTTGTCTTATTACTTTAAGTCCTCACAGGGATATAAAAATGACGAATAAAAAGAAAAACTGTCCTAAAGACAAAATCGATTCGACTATAATTTTAGGTGACAGCATTTCGGTTATGTCCGAATTACCGCCAAAATCAGTCGATATGGTATTTGCAGACCCTCCATACAATTTACAGCTTGAAGGCGAATTGCTCCGGCCAAACAATACAAAGGTCGATGGAGTAAACAATGATTGGGATAAAGTTGGCTGCTTCGCAGACTATGACAGATTCACTCGCGCTTGGCTCGCGGGCGCGAGGAGGTTGCTAAAAGATGACGGTACATTGTGGGTCATCGGCACTTATCACAATATTTATCGGGTTGGCGCCATTCTTCAGGATATGGATTTCTGGTTCTTGAATGACGTGGTTTGGGTCAAATCAAACCCGATGCCGAACTTTCGCGGCACCCGTTTCACCAACGCCCATGAAACATTATTGTGGACAGCAAAGTCCAAGACTAGCAAGTACACGTTCAACTACGAAGCCATGAAAGGACTAAATGAAGATTTGCAAATGCGCAGCGACTGGCTCATCCCGTTATGTACCGGGCCCGAACGATTGCGTAACGATGCGGGAACGAAGGTTCATCCAACACAAAAACCGGAGGCCCTAATTTATCGAACTATCTTGGCCGCAACAAACCCGGGCGATACAGTGCTTGATCCTTTCTTCGGCACGGGTACCACGGGCGCCGTCGCTAAAAAACTTGGCAGGCTCTATGTTGGCATTGAACGTGACCCGAACTATGTGCAAACCGCAATCCAACGATTGGCCGACATTCCGCCACCGTGCGACCTCACCCTTGTGGATACCCCCTCAAAGCGGCGTCAGCCGCGCATTCCGTTTGGATGGCTCGTAGAACGCGGCCTGCTTTCCGCAGGCGATATTCTGGTTAGCCCGTGTAAGCGTCATAGCGCAAAAGTTCGGGCGGATGGTACCGTCATCTCCTCCACACACCGAGGGTCAATCCACCAGGTTGGCGCTGCGGTTCAAGGCGCACCGAGCTGCAACGGCTGGACCTTTTGGTGCATGAATGTGGAAGGAAAAAACATTCCTATTGATTCATTGCGCCAGCAATTGCGAGCGCAGCTTAGCTGATGCCTACTGAAGACTTTCTAATGGCATGGGCTATTGCTTTCTTCATAACAGACGGCAAGGCGTGATCACCAAATGAATTTGGTAAGCACCACAAACACCCCTTCGGTGCAGCCTGATTGGAGCATGCAATAGCGACCCTCAATTCAAGATGAAAATGAGTAAAAGTATGCCGTATATGGCCCCCCAGCATCTGTAATGGCGACGAGGCTATTGGGGCCACCTTAAACGCATCGTCTGTACTCGGCCAATCGCCCTCGGCCCACTCGGTTCCGGGGATTTCCATCATACCGCCTAAAAGCCCATTTTCTAATCGACGACGTAGCAATACTGCCCCATCGTCTCGCACTAACCAAATCGCTATCCCCCGACGCGTCGGCTTCTCCGGCCTCGGCTGACGCCGAGGCAAAACGCCAGCAATTTTTTCTCCATCACACAGACTTTCCAGCGGACAGTGCATACATTTAGGCTTCCGCACCGTACAAATAGTAGCACCCAGATCCATTACAGCTTGAGCATAATCTCCGGCACGCACCATCGGCGTTAGCTCTGCCGCATGCTCATAAAGAATCGGCTTAGAACCAGGTAAAGGCTCTAAAACCTTAAATATTCGCGCCATAACGCGTTCCACATTGCCATCCATAACCACGGAACGGTGCCCAAACGCTATCGCCGCAACCGCAGCAGCCGTGTATCGCCCAATACCGGGTAATTCGAGTAACTTGGCTTCACTTTCCGGAAACTGACCACCGTAATCCCGTGACACAACAACAGCGCATTTATGAAGATTACGCGCACGCGCGTAATATCCCAGGCCCGCCCAAGCCTGAAGAACCTGATCCAGCTCCGCCGCAGCTAGACCATCCACGGTGGGCCAACGTTTCAAAAACTTTTTGAAAGACGGCCCAACAGTGGCCACCGCAGTTTGCTGAAGCATAATTTCACTCAGCCAAACGTGATACGGGTCGGGTGTTTCGCCCGGTGCCGAACGCCATGGAAGATGGCGACGATGCCGATCATACCAGCCCAATAATAGCTCTGCAGCTTGCGTTTTTTTCCGCTTCGACAACTTTTCACGTCCTATTTCTAGAAAGAGATACTGACCAATACTTATTTAAGGCATACTTACCCAAGAAGTTATTAGATAAGAACAGAGCAACCAGTGCCAAGCGAACGATCGACCAAAAACTTTAGAAAACGCCGCACGGGCGGACCGCTTCCCATAGCAACCTTGGTACCAAAGCTGACAAGAAAGGCACTTGGCAAGTACGGTTTTTCCTATGCAGGGCTGATTACCGAATGGGAAACCATTGTCGGTGCTAACATCGCGCGCGCAAGCACGCCAGAGAAACTTACATTCCCACATAATAAAAGGGACTCGGGCGTTCTACGTCTGCGCGCTGAGAGCGGCGCCGCCTTGGAAATTCAACATTTGGAACCGCAAATTCTGGAACGAATCAACAGCTATTTTGGCTACCGCGCCGTCGCCCGTCTTCAATTAATAAACGGGCCTGTCCAGCGTGAGAGTACGCGGCCCATCGCTAAACAAAAGCCGACTCGTAAAACTACGACGCCCCCCCCCAAAGTGACCGAACCCAAACTCAGAAATGTGCTTCAACGACTCGGGCAATCGATACAAATGCGCGAATCGCGCGGCAGAAAAAGTTAATTTTACCTCTAAAGCGCCATAAATTTGCTAAAATATAGACGTATAGCTCGATTCCCGTGCTTGCCTTGATTACGCCATAAAAGCATCTCTATACTTACTCTGGACGAAAAATTAAAAGAGGATCAAATGGCGGGACGCATCTTAAAATCAGCTATAATCTTTATAGGCGTGTTCAGCGTCAGCCCATCTGTAGGGGAACCCTCTACAGCCGAGGAACGATTGAAGGACGTAGTTCTTGGCGACTTGAAAGCACCTAACACAATTATCGAATATTTTTCGCTCACCTGCGGCTCCTGTGCTCTATTTCACAATAACGTATTGCCTAAATTGAAGAAAAACTTCATTGAATCTGGGAAGGCGAAGTTTATCGGTCGAGATTTCCCGCTAAATAATCTCGCTATCTTAGGTCATTTGATGGCTCGGTGCGCTCCGAAAAACCGATATTATCCTTATATCGATACGCTATTCCAAAACTTTGAACGCTGGACCAATAGTAGCGATCCCATTGCTACTCTCCGACAAATCGCTCGTTTAGGGGGTATGACCTCTGAAAGATTCGACGCCTGCCTGAAGGATGAAAATTTGTTTCGGGCCATGCGAATTAAGCAAAATAAAGATTCGAAAAATTTTGCTGTTGACTCCACTCCAACAATTATTGTCAACGGTAAAAAGGTGGACGGTACATATGAAGCGATCGAAAAGGCACTGAAAGAGTAGCTCTTATCAATCATTCATTTGAATCGGGATTGCCTCATTTGAGACTACGTCTGAGCGAACGTGCATTTTAACAGACTTCGCCTAACTGGCTTTAAATCTTTCGTCGAACCGACCGAACTTTCAATCGGTCCGGGAATGACCGGTATTGTCGGCCCGAACGGTTGTGGTAAATCAAATATTGTCGAAGCATTACGTTGGGTCATGGGCGAGAATTCCGCAAAACGAATGCGGGGAGCCGAGATGGATGATGTCATTTTCGGTGGAAGCGGCAACAGGCCTGCTCGGAATATCGCCGAAGTTATCTTATCGCTTGATAATAAGGACCGCAGCGCGCCGGCACAGTTTAATAAAGCAGACGAGGTAGAAATATCCCGCCGCATTGAGCGGGGCTCCGGCTCGCAATACCGCGTCAATGGATCGGACGTTCGTGCCCGTGACGTTCAACTTTTATTTGCCGATCTAGCGAGCGGTGCCCAATCTACTGCCATGGTTAGCCAGGGCCGCGTCGGCGCACTAATCGGAGCTAAACCAGCCGAACGGCGCGCTTTAATTGAAGAGGCCGCCGGTATTACCGGACTGCATTCACGTCGACATGAAGCGGAACTTCGCTTAAAGGCCGCTGAAACCAATCTGGGACGCCTTGATGATGTCATTGGCGCGTTACAAAGCCAACGTCAAGGACTACAACGTCAAGCGCGCCAAGCTAAACGTTATCGACGGTTGGTAGAGCAAATTCGAGAAAAAGAGGCAATTTTACTTCATTTGCGCTGGTCCGAGACCGTAAGTGCCAAAGAAGCTGCTGCCGAGAAACTTGCAGCAGCGGAGAAGACAGTTGCCGAACGCACCAAAGTGGCAGGTCTAGCAGCCAGCGAGCAAGCGGAAGAGCACGCAGCTTTGCCCGCACTACGTGATGCCGCGGCTAAAGCTGCTGCCGAATTGCAGCGCTTAACCCTTGCGTCCCAACAATTAGAAAATGAAGAAGCACGAATTTCCGCCGCCGAAGCCGAAATCACACGTAGATTAGAGCAAATCGGTAGCGACATTGAGCGCGAAAGCGGTCTGGCCCGCGATGCAAACAGCGCCCTTAAACATCTGAACGAAGAACTCAATGCTATCTCGAAAGCGCAAGAGGGCGAAGCAAAACTTATTGAGAATGCAAAAACGAACCTCGACACCGCAAAAGAGGTGCTTGCCACGAAAGAAGATGAACTCAGCAACCTTGCACAGGAAGTTGCGGCTACCGAGGCTCGGCGTAGCACCTTAGAGAGGCAAAGTCAGGAGCTTACGGAGCGAACGGCGCGCTTGGAAGGACGGGCACGCCAGATCGAACACGAACGGGAGAGCCTATCCCAAAAAATCAGTACTGATCTGCGGTTAAAAAAAACAGAATCAAAAATTGCTGAGAAAGAAGCAGCACTCGCTGCTGCACGCACGTCACTGCGTAAAACGGAAGAAGATAGATCGAAACTAGACGCGGCACTTACACAATCTAGGAGTAGATTTACTGAAGCCAAATATGCCCGGGGGGAGATTGCCGCCGAAATCAAAGCCTTAGAGGAAACTCTGGGAGATCCTGATTCCGACCTATTTCCTCCATTAATTGATGCACTAGACGTAACCGAAGGCTTTGAAACCGCACTCGCTGCAGCGTTAGGTGAGGACCTGACGGCTCCAATCGACGAAGCAGCCGATCGCCATTGGGCTTCATTGGCACCTCTTACCGAACCGACCGCTCTGCCAGTCGGCGCCACGCCGTTATCACATTATGTTAACGGCCCACCAGGTTTTGCCAGACGTCTAGCCAGTATTGGTGTTGTTGAAGATTCGGCGACAGGAACAAAATTGCGCGATAGCCTTCAGCCTGGCCAACGATTGGCATCAAAGAACGGCGGGTTCTGGAGATGGGATGGCTTTACAGTAGCCGCCGGCGTCCCGAGTGCAGCCGCTACACGTCTAAGCCAGAGAAATAGGCTAACCGCTTTAGCCGAAGAGCTAAAAGTAGCTAATACCGCTCTTACATCCGCAGACACAGCATTCCTTAGAGCAGAGCAGCGACACACGCGGGCTGTTGGATTAGAAAAAGCAAACCGTCGAACGGTCGAAACAATTTTAGGTCAATTGGAGGGCGCGCGGGATGCTCACGCGAGTTTGATGAGCGAAGCAAGTGGCGCCACAAGTCGCCTGACGGCACTTGAAGAAGCAGCGCAAGAAGTAGCCAGNGACATTACAACTACGCGCACCCATCAATTTGATATCATACAAACGCTGTCTTCTGCCACCGACTCTTCAGAGGCAAGAACAGCTATCGATAAATTACAGACCTTAGTTGCCCAACATCGCGCAGCAGAAGCTGAAAAACGCAGCCAATATGACCGAATTCAATCGGAATCCACGATGCGCAGCCAACGCGTCAGAGCGATTGAAGNAGAGGCAAAAAATTGGACCAACCGTAAAACTGGTGCCCAGATACGCCTCGAAGATTTAAAAAATCGCAAAATAGAAATCCAAGCCCAAGCAAAAACTTTATCCAAACGCCCTTTGGAGATTATCGAACAACGAACACGGCTCCTGGAAATGACCGAAAAATCTAAGTCGGCTCAACAGGAAGCATCAGACAATCTAATCACCGGCGAAAATGCACAGAACCAGGCTGACCAGACCCTTAAAGCAGCAGAGGCGCAACTCGCCAAAGCTCGTGAAGACCGCGTCCGTTGCGAAGGCACGCTAGAACAAACCTATCATGATTGTGAAGCCGTAGCAGAGCGCATTCGCGAAAAGTTAAACTGCGCACCCGAANAAGCGCTCAGTCAGGTGGGCCNGGGGGAGGATACAAAACTGCCAATTCGCCAGGCAGCTGAAACCGAAATAGAAAAACTAACCCGATCACGCGATGCAATTGGGCCCGTTAATCTTCGCGCTGAGACAGAGCTCCAAGATATCGAAGAACGTATCAACTCAATGGAGATGGAGCGCGAAGACCTGCTGGCCGCTATTGCACGCCTCAGACAAGGAATCTCTTCGCTTAACCGAGAGGGCCGCGAACGTTTGCTGGCCGCATTCGAAGAAGTAAAAACCCATTTCGAGCATTTGTTTGTTCGTCTGTTTGGCGGCGGTCGTGCCTATATCCAACTGACCGAAGCAGATGATCCGTTAGATGCCGGATTAGAAATTATGGCAAGCCCTCCGGGGAAAAAGCTACAAGTCATGTCGCTTTTGTCAGGTGGTGAACAAGCGTTAACCGCGTTGTCCTTGCTATTTGCGGTTTTCCTTACAAACCCAGCACCGATTTGTGTACTGGATGAGGTCGACGCACCCTTAGACGACGCCAATGTTGACAGGTTTTGCTCAATGTTGGAAGAGATCGCCCATGGGGGCAGTACGCGCTTCCTTTGTGTTACCCATCATCGCATGACCATGGCACGGATGGATAGGCTTTTTGGCGTCACAATGGGGGAGCGTGGCGTCAGTCAACTAGTCTCCGTCGACCTCAGGCGCGCAGAAGAACTCCGTGACAGCGCATAGACCTTCTGATTTTATAATTTTCGGCTGGGTATAGTGCGGTATTTCACCACAGCTGGGTTGCCTTGACAGTCCCAACAGTGGCCCCTATCGTTCGCGCGATTTTGGGGTGCGTAAGGAGTAAATCATCCAAAGCATGTTCGTCATCGGTAGTCTTTCGCGGGAGAGTAATGCCCTATGAATGATAAACAATTGCCGCCTTCGTTAGACCAACTTGATGACAAACTGAACGAGGCCACAGCCAAACGAAAAAACCAAGACGCTAGATCCAACGAACGGGGTACTGGGCTTGGTTTTGCATTAAAAATTGGGGTGGATATCGTTGCAGCGATTGTCGTTGGTGCAGGAATCGGGTTGCTTTTGGATAATTGGCTTGGCACAAAACCCTGGCTACTGATTGTGTTCTTCATTTTGGGAGCTGCAGCCGGTATGTTGAATGTGTTTCGTGCTGTTGGCGGCTATGGTTATGCTGCCGGTTATCAGCAAAAGGNGCCCAAAAAGGGTACCAAAAATAGCGAGGGGAACCGTTAGGTCATGGCGGAGGCATCTGGAGCCGGGCATAGCCCGCTAGCACAGTTTGAAATTAAGCCGCTCTATAAACTTGAGCTCAGCGGCTACGACGTTTCATTCACCAATTCCGCGCTATTTATGACGTTAGCGTTTTTGTTGATTACCTTTTTTCTGCTTCTAAGCACAAAGAAGCGTGCGACCGTGCCTGGGCGATGGCAAGTAATGGCTGAATTGTCTTATGAGTTCATTGCTAGTTTAATCCGTGACACGATTGGCTCAGAAGGACGGAAATACTTTCCCTTCGTATTTACAGCATTCATGTTTATCCTCATTGGCAATTTACTTGGAATGACGCCCTACAGTTTTACCTTTACCAGCCACATCGTTGTCACCTTCGCCCTCGCATTTTTTATATTCATCGGCGTCACAATCATTGCTATCGCTAAACATGGCCTGCATTTTTTCAGCTTTTTCCTGCCGCCGGGCACACCTTGGCTGATGGCCCCGTTGTTAATTCCGATTGAGATAATTTCTTATCTATCGCGGCCTATTAGTCTTTCAGTACGACTGTTTGCAAATATGCTAGCCGGTCATACGCTGCTGAAAGTAATTGCGGGTTTTGTCGGATTACTAGGGTTCGCAGGCGTCCTGCCGCTTGCCTTGGTTACCGCGTTAACTGGCCTAGAAATTCTGATCGCCTTTTTGCAAGCTTATGTGTTTGCGATTTTGACATGTCTTTACATTAACGATGCGCTACATCTTCATTGATCATCGCGCTAAACTTATTCTAACCAACACAAACAAAGAGGAATATTTTCATGGATATTGAAGCCGCAAAACTCATCGGTGCCGGCCTCGCCGTTATCGGCATGATCGGCTCGGGTATCGGTATCGGCAACGTTTTTTCATCTTTCATTCTGGCCGTCGGACGCAACCCGGCTGCTCGTGGAGAAGTGTTCACCATGACCATGCTNGGCTTCGCGCTGGTAGAAGCTATCGCTTTGTTCGCTTTGGTTATCGCACTCCTAATTTTATTCGGTTAATTTCCAATAGCCATAAATTGAGAGGCTTCTCAAAAGATNCCGCAATTAGACCCCACCTTTTTCCCGACGCAGCTTTTTTGGTTGTTCGTTGTGTTTGTGCTGCTTTTTCTCGTCGTTTGGAAGTTAGCGCTACCGCGCATCGCTCACATTCGGCATGTCCGGCGTTCTCGCATTGATACCGACCTCGAAAAAGCAACGAGTCTAAAGGAAGAAGCGGAGGAAGTGCTTGCAGCCCATGAGGAATCCTTAGCTGAGGCGACTGGAAAGGCTCAGGCCATCCATCGAAAAATCTCAGATGAGCTCATTGCCGAACGGAATCGCAAACTAGACGAAGTAGCAGATAACCTGTCGTGCCAGTTCCAAGAAGCCGAAAAACTCATCGCAGCAGAAGAAACCCGGGCTGCTAAATTAATTAGCGATGTTGCAGCCGATTTAGTGCAGCTAGCTACGGTTCAATTGGAGGCCGGCAAAACTGCGAAAAAAGAGGCAACGGCAGCCGTAAAAGCCGTCCTGGGGGGATCAAGCTAATGAATCCGACAGACTGGACAGCGGTAGCTTTCGTTCTATTCGTTATTGCTATCTTTAAACCTGCAAAGAATTTCATTCTCTCGGGACTTGATGCCAAGATAGATGAAATTCGTTCCCAAGTGGAAGAAGCTCAACAGCTTCGCGAAGAAGCACAAGCGCTGCTAGCAACGTATCAACGCCAACAGCGTGAAGCCCTAAAAGAAGCAGAAGAGATTGTCGATCGCGCCGAAGAAAATGCATCCCGTATGCGAACTGAAGCGAAGAATGACCTTGATGAAGCGATTAAGCGACAAGAAACCATCGCCCGTGAAAAAATCGCACAAGCCGAGGCGGCGGCCATAGCACGAGTTCAATCTATGGCAGTGAATCTTGCTATATCCGCGACAGAAAAGATTCTGATGGAACGGCTTACCGGTAAGGCAGGAAAAGGCCTAATTGATAACGCCATAGGTGACCTTCCCAACAAACTGCAGTAAAGCCCGTTTTCGCCCTGCAAGGTACGCAGCTTATGTGATTGAACCCCTCTTTATCATCGTATGCCGCTTCCACCTCATCCGACGTTTCCCAAGGATCACACTGAAAATTTACTAGGCCGGTACAAGCCTATCCCGTTTGAAGGTCGTCTGGGCCAAAATTGGAGTAATAACTAGTGCACCACCTTCTCCACGAGACGTCTCACTGTCAATCCCTGTATGATGATTGAAAATAAAACCACCGCATAAGTGACAGAGAGAATCGTCGGCTTGTATTCATTCTCCGGCAGAGACAAGGCCAACGCAACCGCAATACCGCCGCGCAACCCGCCCCAGGTCAAAACCGGAATGGCACCTTTGGTAAATTCCTCCGAGCGCGAAAGCATCAGCACCGGAATTGAAACGCTGAAAAACCGTGCGCCGAGAGTAATGGGAATGGCCAACAAGGCCAGAGGCCAAGCATTGCCAATACCGCCTGCTACAACGACAACCTCCAGCCCTATCAGTAAGAATAAGACCGAATTCAGCACCTCGTCCAGCAGGGTCCAAAAGCGCGTCAAATAAGACCGTGTGGTCTCGCTCATCGCATATTTAACCCCCCGATTTCCAATCAGCAAGCCGGCGATGACAACCGCTATAGGGCCACTCATATGCAGCGTAATAGCTACCGAGTAGCTGAGCATAACAACAGCAAGCGAAATCAAAATTTCCAGATTGTATTCATCAATCTGATACATAGCTCGGTACCCAATATAGCCGGCAATCAGCCCAAGAATGGCGCCTCCCACAGCTTCTTTTGCAAATAGTTGCGCCACATCTCTGACACTAAGCGCTTCGCCATTACCGGAACTACTGATCGCGATGGCGACCACAACCGTAAACACCACAACGCCAACCCCATCATTGAATAAGGACTCTCCCGCCACTTTCGCCTCCAAAGACGCTGGCACTTTTACGGTTCTGAACAGGCCAAGCACAGCAACCGGATCGGTGGGGCTTATCAAGGCGCCAAAGACGAGTGCCCACAAAAATGGAAGATTTAACCCGATTAATGCGGCCATGGCCCAAACTGCACCCCCAATCATAACAGTTGAGAGAGTAACACCGACCGTGGCCATGAGCGTAATAGCCCATTTGCGGCTCGCTAATGCCGTAAAGTCCACATGCAAAGCGCCGGTAAATAATAAAAAACTCAAGAACCCGTGCATAAGAGCCTTGTGAAAATCGATTTGACTGAGGACGCCACTTAGATGCTGCCCCGCCTGCATTCCGGGCAAAAATTTATCCAAAATAACAACACAAATTGATGCGGCCATTGCTACCACCACGAGCCCGATCGTATGCGGCAATTTCAAAAATCGGTAATTCATGTAGCCAAATAATGCCGAGAGACCAACTAAAATAGCCGCAACATCAAATATACTCATTTTCCATAGACTTTCACGATACCATCAATAATTAACGCTTCAATTTGGTCTGCACCATATCCAAGGCGTGAAAGGACCTCACGACTATCTTGGCCGATATGAGGTGATCGCGCTTTAGGAGTTCCTTCTTCAAAATCCGGAAGGGCGGGCACCTTAGACATTGGAATAGACCCGGTAGACTGGTGCTCGACCCAAGAGACTAACCCGCATGCCTTTACTTGTTCGTCTTCGAAGTAATCTGAGAACGTATTGACGCTGGCATTCAGCACCCCGGCCTCGTCCAGCCCAGTCCGCCAAAATACCGTGGGCTTGGACTTAATGACCTCTCGAACGAGCTCCAACAGCTCCGCTGCATTCTTTTTACGTCCCTCGTAGGTTGAAAATCTAAGATCCTCAAGCCATTCCTCGCGCTCCGCCACTCTGCAGAAGCCAGGGAACTGCGTATCCCGCCGCGCATTGATATTCATATAGCCGTCAGCGGTCTGAAAGGTGCCTACCGGCGCGCCAATGATTTCCACCTCTTCGCCCTGGAGGTGATGCTCGACCATTTTATAGGCTTGGAAAGCTCCCATCGCTTCGGCCAAACTCGTCTCAATATGGCAGCCCTCCCCACTGGCCTGGCGGCCATAGAGCGCGGTCGTAACAGCACTGTAGAGATAGAGACTAGTCGCCAAATCAACAACATATATGTCCGCACGCTGCGGCATACCGGTCGCATCTTTGTTAATAGACATGAAACCCGAATAGGCCTGCATAACCGTATCCGTACCTGGTAGTTCTGCATAGGGACCTTCGGCCCCAAAACCACTCAAAGAGAGATAGACAACATTGGGATTGAACGACTTCACCGTCTGATAGTCGAGACCGAGCCGTTCAATTACACCAGGGCGAAAACTTTGAAGAAAAATATCGGCTTCCGCCGCAAGCTTTTTGACAATCGCTAAACCCGCCGGAGATTTTAGATCAAGCGCCAAACCTTGCTTGCCTCGATTAAAAATCACGGTCGCGGCGGTAAAATCATCATAGCGCTTGCCAATGATCCGACTCCAATCACCGTCGTGAGGCTCCACTTTCGTCACTGAAGCACCGTGCTGGGCCAACATCATCGCGCAATGGGGGGTCGCCACACCTTGGCTCAAATCCAGCACTTTCAGCCCCTGAAAGGTTTTACCGTCGAGCATTTCCCGTCCAATAATTTGCTTTCGATTCTACCCCAAAGGCGACAGTAATTGCCAGACTTGTTGCAAGCTACCCGGAGCCTGAAAAGTTTTTAGGGTATTAAAAAGCGATCGGGTTTTTGCACCCAATTCAGGTTCCACAGAGCGAGTAAATTTTGTTTCAAGATCGGTCCACCCCATCGGATTGCCGGGGTGTCCAAGCGATAACGGCACGTCGGCTTCAACCAGGCTACCATCCGCGAACGTTACTTTGACCGCTGCGCCTAGCATCTTTCGGCCCTCGACAGGCACAACCTTAACCTTACTCATCAACATCCTAGTGCCTGACTCCCGCACCGCAGCTTCCGTGAAATCTCGGCCATGGACCATAGAACCGGCGAGACCCAAGGCAACGCAGAACCGCACACTAAATTTACACTCAAGAACGGTGTCAGGTTCTTTAATGCCGCCTATTCGAGCGACACCTGGGGCAACAAATGCTTCTATTTTTTTAATCTCACGGCTCCTCATTTGCGGCGCCAATTGACGGGCTGCATCGACGGCAGGGTGTATACCGTGCAAGCAAGCATAGGGTTTAAAAGAATTTGCCAGCACTTCCCATCCGGCGTCAAAATCAGGCACTATAATTTGCGCAAATCCGTCTTGCACAAAGGCACGCGCCAGACCTCCATCCCCCTCAAAAATATTAGGCGCAGCAACGAAACCGTCGGCGGCCATCCGAGCAGCCACGAGGCCGTCCTGCGCTGTCCTGGCACTTTGATATGCCTTAGACATGGAACCTGCGGCCCGAGACAGGCCTCCTGCTTGTGTCGCAACCAATGCCAGCGCGTGGGCTGATTTTTCGGCGTTAAGTTGTAAGAGAGCTGCAGCCGCAGCCGCAGCACCCAAGCGACCCATGACACCCGTCGCCTGAAAGCCCCGCGCCAACATGGCATGGCCGAGACGGCGCCCACCCAATTTTGCGCCCACCTCAAAACCGGTAACAAATGCGCCCAACAATTGCATCTCGTTTGCGCCTACCTCATCGGCCAGCGCTAGCAAGGCGGGCCATATAGGTCCACTAAAATGCGCATCCGTCGGAATATGGGTGTCATCGAAATCATTTACGTGCGCCATCGTGGCATTAACAATGGCCGCAATAGGAGGGGCCGTGCGCGGCCCTAGGAATATCGGTGCGTTGCCGTTGGACCGCCAGCGATCGACTTCCGCCAACACCAGTTGAACGACCGGCTCCCGCCGCCCTCCAACCGCGACGCCAACTAAGTCGGTCAAGCATTTAAGCGCTGCGTCAATAACCTCCGGTGGATAGCAACGATCCCGCGCCGCGGCGATGTACCGGGCCGCAACTGAAGCAACTGGACCCACCGCAGGTTACTCCGCAGCGTCTCCGTAGGCTTCAAGAGGCACACAACTGCACACGAGGTTACGATCACCATAGACTTGATCGATACGATTGACGGTCGGCCAAAATTTATCTACGGCTGCTAAAGCCGTGGGAAACACAGCCCGCTCTATGGAATAGGGCCGGTCCCAATCGAGCAAATCCGCCATCGTATGTGGCGCGTTGACTAACAGATTATTCTCCATCTCAAAAGTGCCGCTCTCGATCTCGGCAATTTCTCTGCGAATAGCAATCATAGCCTCGCAGAACCGATCCAGTTCAGCCCTGGATTCACTTTCAGTGGGCTCAATCATCAAAGTACCGGCTACTGGCCAGGACATAGTGGGCGCATGGAAACCGTAATCTATCAGACGTTTGGCAATATCATCTACCGAAACACCGGCGCTCTCCTTCAAATGGCGCACATCAATTATGCATTCGTGTGCCACTAAATCATCCGGACCCGAATAAAGAACGGGGTAATGGGCGCTCAGCTTCCTCGCCATGTAATTAGCATTAAGAATAGCGACCGAGGTCGCTTTTTTCAGCCCTTGCCGACCCATGAGGGCAATGTAGGCCCACGAGATCGGCAATATTCCCGCGCTCCCCCATGGGGCCGCAGTCACCGCGCCATGCTTCTTGCCAAGTGCGTGTCCCGGCAAGTGGGGTACTAAATGTTCGCCGACCCCAATCGGCCCAACACCCGGTCCACCCCCACCATGGGGGATGCAGAAGGTTTTGTGAAGATTGACATGGGCAACATCTGGCCCAAATCGACCAGGCCGGGCGACCCCGACCAAAGCGTTCAAATTCGCCCCATCCATATAAACCTGTCCGCCATTTTTATGAATGATTTCACAAATATCGGTAATACCTGCCTCAAAAACGCCATGAGTAGACGGATAAGTCACCATCAAAGCGGCTAGATCGTCCCTATGTTCTAGAGCCTTAGATTCCAGATCTAATAAATCAACATTGCCTTCGGCATCACAGCCAACAACGACTGCATGCATGCCCGCCAAGATCGCACTGGCTGGATTAGTGCCGTGTGCGGAGTTTGGGATAAGACAAATGTTTCGTTCTGCTTCCCCATTGCTTTCGTGATAAGCACGAATAGCCAGCAAGCCAGCCAGTTCGCCCTGGCTACCAGCATTCGGTTGCAAAGAAAAAGCATGGAAACCAGTTATCCGACACAACATTTCTTCCAAACCATTGATTAGTACTTTATAGCCTTTGGTTTGGTCGGCGGGAGCATAGGGATGAATTCCACCGAATTCAGGCCAGGTGATCGGAATCATTTCTGTAGTAGCATTCAGTTTCATCGTACAAGAACCGAGTGGAATCATAGATCGGTCCAACGCTATATCTTTTCCTTGCAAGCGCCGCAAATAGCGCAACATTTCAGTCTCCGAATGATACTGATGAAACACCGGATGGGTCAGACAAGGACCAGCACGGCGCAGACCTTCCGGAATTGCCGGCAAAACATTCCGTTCCAAGTCATCAAAATTTAATCCGGTTTCATCAGCCGCCGCAAAAACCCGCCATAGGCTCTCTACATCAGCTCTTGTCGTTTTCTCGTCAGCCGATATGCCCACATGGTTCGTATCAACAAGGCGAATGTTAACGCCTGCCTGTGCCGCACGTTTCACAACTGCTGCAGCGTCGATTGTTTGTATGCATACCGTGTCGAAATACTGACCATGGGCGAGGGAAAACCCTAGTTCCTTAAGCCCCGTAGCCAATACTCCGGTTAGTCTGTGTATGCGCTCCGCAATGGTCCGCAACCGATCCGGCCCGTGATAAACAGCATAGAAACCAGCCATAACCGCCAACAAAACCTGGGCGGTGCAGATATTACTCGTCGCCTTTTCACGACGAATATGTTGCTCACGTGTTTGCAGCGACAATCGAAGTGCTGGATTGCCGCGGCTATCGACCGACACGCCCACCAATCGGCCGGGCAAAGAGCGTTTGAATGTATCGGAGGTTGCCAGGAATGCAGCATGCGGACCGCCAAAACCAAGCGGTACACCAAATCGCTGCGCGCTACCGAATACAAGGTCCGCACCCCACTCTCCTGGAGGGCGAAGAAGCATGAGGCTCAGCAAATCGGTTGCGACGCAAACCAGCGCGCCTTTTTCATGAATATCCGCCACAAGGGCCGCATAATCCGCCAACCCGCCGTCAGTCGCCGGATATTGCAACAACACGCCAAATGGATTGCTATCACCCAGGACGGTAGCAGGGTCGCCAACAACCAATTCAATACCAAGCGGTTCGGCACGAGTTTCCAAGACCGCAATGGTTTGCGGGTGACAATTCTTAGCTACGATGAATTGATCTGATTTATTTTTGGCCAAACGATAGCTCATGGTCATCGCCTCCGCGGCCGCCGATGCCTCATCCAAAAGCGACGCATTGGCGATTTCCATGCCGGTCAAATCGGCAACCATAGTTTGGAAATTCAATAATGCTTCGAGCCGGCCTTGACTAATCTCGGGCTGGTAAGGCGTATAGGCGGTATACCATCCGGGGTTTTCAAGTACGTTTCTGAGGATAACCGTCGGCGTGATTGTGTCATAATAGCCACATCCAATCATTGAGCTTTTTATTTGATTCCGCGACGCTATTTCGCGAAGGGACGCCAAGACCGCATCCTCTCGTTGATAACCGGCAAGGTCGAGGGCTTCCATATTCTGAATCGAATCCGGCACGACACGTTCAATCAACTGGTCCAGAGAGGGGACGTCGAGCGTTTCCAGCATCTGGAGAATATCTTCGTCACTCGGACCAATATGCCGATTAACAAAATCATCGTGTTGTTCAAGTTGCTCTAGTGTTCGCCTAGCCACGGTCATCTCATCTCCCCTTGGCATGCGTCAGCCCTCATCCGACGCAAATACGTCATATGCTGCCGCATCCATCAAACCGTCCAACTCCCCAGGGTCGGACATTTTAATTTTAAAGAACCACGCACCCGCTTGTGGATCGCTATTCACTGTCTCGGGCGCTGAATCAAGCACGTCGTTGGTCTCGACAATATCACCAGAAACTGGTGTGTAGACCTCAGCTGCGGCCTTCACGGATTCGACGACCGCAACCTCATCACTCTTAGCGACCGTCTTACCGGTATCAGGCAAATCAACAAAAACTATGTCGCCCAATTGTTCCTGGGCGAAATTTGTGATCCCAACGGTTGCAACATCTCCATCGACGACTACCCACTCATGATCTTCACTAAATTGCATTTTACTCATCGTTCAAATTCCTTCCCCTACGGAAATATAGAATTAGTGCTTCATCCTGAAAAAGCGTGCCGGTACCGCTGGCATCGCCACAACTTCAACCACAACCGATTTACCACGCAACTCAGCGCTCAATATGGTTCCGACCTTCGCACTATCCGAGCGCACATAGCCCATTGCTAAAGGCCCGCCTAACGTCGGGCCAAAGCCACCGCTGGTTATTTCACCCACTTGCTCACCGTTAACGGTCGACAAAACTGCATGGTCACGAAGTAGCGCCCGGCCCTCCGGTTTCAAGCCTACTCGTTTCCGCTCTGTGCCTTCAGAAAGATGGCGCAAAATGGTCTCATCGCCTAAAAATCCGCCCTCTTCTTGCCTCCGCTTACCGATGGACCAACTCAACCCCGCTTCTACCGGCGACGTGGTTTCATTGATATCATGCCCGTATAGACAAAGCCCCGCCTCCAAACGGAGAGAATCACGGGCACCCAGGCCGATTAATTCCACATCCTCCTCGCCGATAAGAGTTTCCGCAAGCAAATGCGCGTCATCGCCTTCCATCGAAATTTCAAACCCATCCTCGCCGGTATATCCTGAGCGGCTAAGAGTTACGGCTATTCCAGCCACAGTTGCCTCACGCAATGACATGAACGGAAAGCATTCGAAAGAAATGTCACAATATTGAGCCAGCACCTCGGCTGCCTTCGGCCCTTGCAAGGCAAGTAATGCCTTACTTTCCAGATATTCAAGTGTACAACCCTCTGGGAGGTTCGCCTCGAGATGCGCAATATCGGCTTCTTTACACGCGGCATTGACCACTAAACCTAAACAGTCACCACAATTTGAAATCATAAAATCGTCAAGAATGCCGCCAGCCGCGTTTGTAAACTGGCCATAGCGCATACGTCCCTCAGCAAGGCTCAATACATCGGCTGGCACTAGTTTCTCGAGTGCCTCGCCACTACCTGCTCCCCGCAACACCAGTTGGCCCATATGCGACACATCAAACAATCCAGCTGCAGCCCGCGTATGCAAATGTTCTTTCAAAATGCCAAGCTTATACTGCACCGGCATATCATATCCTGCGAACGGCACCAGTCTTCCGCCCTTCGCAACATGCAGTGCGTGCAAAGGTGTTTGTTTCAATGCGACGTTTAACCCGTCCGACACTTTTAAATATCTCCGTTCAAAGCCAACAACGAACGACCCCAAGAGTTAGGGTCGCCGCCCAGCTCTGTCACGGAACCTGAGAGTATCGCCGGTATTTCCCGGTTTACCCCTTCGGTGAGGACGACATACCCATGCCGAGCCTGCTTTCCAGAGTTCCCTCGCCTAACGGTCCATTTGCCTGAGAGATTCCAGGGCTGGTTGCTCCTTCGGCGCCGATGTAGCCCGAACCACATCGGTCTCTCCCGCTAGGGTCTTAAGGTTTATTCAGGGTTAGTTTAACCGGCTCAGAATTGCTGCGCAACGCTCTCTACGCACACCGTGGTATCAAATTAACGGACTAAGTGCCTACTCACTCTATTTATTCCCGAGTCGTCGCCGGTTATATGCTAATTCTTTTCTGCTAAGGTCCAGTCCGATATAGATGAGCCAGTCAGGCGGCGAATGATCTTTGCGCTGTGGAATAATGACATCAAATATATCAGAAAAGTCGATTCGCGAATCACGTCCTTCGAATTTAGCGAGAATCGGGAACCGGTGCCGCGCAAGCACCTTCTTTTCCCGGTCCAAAATCCATACCCAGAAAGCAAATTCCGTATTAGCCTCTACCAAGGCTGCGCCGCGAAGTGCTGTCATATCCATATGTATAGTAAGCGTAATTTGCTTCTTATCGATCTCACATTCACCGCTAAAAGTGTTCAACCTCACATGAAATTGTGCCTGGCTTATATCTGTCCCACCACCGGGTTTAAACCGCACCAATTCCTGCAAGTCCTCCAAAATCGATGGCAGTGGACACACATCTGGCGCCTCGTACGAATCATCCAGTACTGCACAGCCTGTAGCCAGCAGCATTGTGATTGCCACGAGTGTTTTCCGAAACGGTTTAACAAGGCTTTCCATGGTGCGCCCGTATGAAATTGATTGAAAACTATAATATGGCTTATAAGACTTTGTGCGACCCATCGCACATTGGCGCATCTTTCGTATATTTGCAGCCGCAAAAATACTGCGTACCGGATTCGGAACATTTATATTCTATGGGGCTAAAATCCATACCTTTGTGGCTACCGTCGCAAAAGGGCTGCTCCTTACTTTTGCCGCAGGCACACCACCAATAGGTCTCACCGGCCTCCACTTGCACTTCAAAGGGCGACTTTTGGGCGACAACTGGATCCGACATGTTTATTCCTTTCGCCAAGCTAGAGCGTTATATCAAAACATCGCCTGGAAACACATTGCAGGTCGATGAGAATGGAGTCTAGACAAGCGGCTTCACCACCACAAGCGTGGGTAATGCCGAAGAGGGTAATATGGCTGTTTACACCGAAGTTACTGACGATGCACTCGAAGCGTTTGTTGCCGAATATGATATTGGTCGCGTGCTATCATGCAAGGGAATCGCTGAAGGGGTGGAGAACAGTAATTATCTGCTTCAAACAGAGAAAGGCCATCACATCCTGACCTTATATGAAAAACGGGTCAATCCAGGAGACTTGCCTTATTTCCTAGGTTTGCTGGAGCACTTAGCTACCAACGCAATTCCCTGCCCTACTGTATTACACGGCAGGGACGGCTCAGCTCTGCGCAAACTTTGTAATCGTCCTGCAGCTGTTTTCTCCTTTCTGGAGGGTATGTCACCACGAAGAATACAACCCAACCATTGCGGTGAACTCGGCAACGCATTGGCACTGTTACACATCGCCGGTGCAGACTTTGGAATGTCCCGAGAAAATAGCCTATCCCTGAACAACTGGCGGCCGTTGTTAGTCTCCTGCGGCCAACAAATTGATAAGGTGAAGCACGGATTGATAAATTTATTAACTACTGAACTCGATTTCTTAGAAAACTCATGGCCGAAGGATTTGCCGGCCGGCATCTGTCACGCAGACTTGTTTCCAGATAATGTTTTTTTTCTCTGCGGCAAGCTATCCGGCCTGATCGACTTCTATTTCGCTTGCAACGATTTCCTTGCATACGATTTGGCCATTTGTCTGAATGCGTGGTGTTTTGAACGTGATGGCAGCTTTAACGTGTCTAAGGCTCGGCAGCTATTGAATAGCTATAGAAAAACACGCAATTTAGAAGAGGTGGAATTGCTCGCCTTGCCCATACTCGCGCGAGGCAGCGCTGTGCGGTTCTTGCTAACTCGCCTCTATGATTGGATTAACCATCCGGCCGGCGCCATGGTGCAGCCTAAAAACCCGTTGGAGTATATTGAGATTCTGAGTTTTCATCAAAAAGTCAGTGATCCAGGCGAATACGGTCTTTTATGACAATCGACGAAAACACGGTGGAGATATTTACCGACGGTGCCTGTTCCGGCAATCCGGGCCCTGGCGGCTGGGGGGCGCTATTACGCTACCGTGATACCGAAAAAGAATTGTCGGGTGGAGAAGCGGAATCAACAAATAACCGCATGGAATTGATGGCCGCCATTATGGCACTCGAATCGCTAAAGCGACCCATCAAGGTGTGCCTTTATACCGACAGCACCTACGTCCGCGACGGCATCACAAAATGGATTCATGGATGGAGAAAGAACGGCTGGAAAACCGCTGCCAAAAAAGCCGTAAAAAATGTCGACTTATGGCAACGGCTCGATCTGGCCGCGAAACGACACACTATCGATTGGCAATGGATAAAAGGCCATGCCGGACATCCGGGAAACGAGCGCGCCGACGAACTGGCGAGACTAGCATCTCTCGATCAGTAGGTCGGGGTGAATTAGCCGCCGCTTCGCCTGCCCTAAAGAGCTTCGAGAAGTTGTTCAGCACTGGACACTTCAAATCCACCGCCATCTTCCAGGTTTAGGACGCTCACCTTCCCGTCATCGACGATCATTGAAAACCGGCAACCGCGCATGCCAAGCCCTTTATCTTTCAGGTCAAGCTCAATGCCCATCTTGTTGGCAAGTTCACCGCTGCCATCAGCTAATAGACGAACGGTACCGCCAGAATTCTGATCCTTTGCCCAAGCGCCCATAACAAATACATCGTTCACGGAGACGCACACGATTTCATCCACGCCCTTAGCTTTAAGTGCATCAGCATTCTGGACAAAGCCGGGCAAATGCTTAGCGGAGCAGGTTGGGGTAAACGCCCCCGGCACACCAAATACCGCAACCTTCTTCCCAGCAAATAAATCATCGGTACTTACAGGCCCTGGTCCTTCTTCACCCATTTCGAATAGAGTTACGGACGGCATAGATTCTCCGGTGGAAATAGCCATTTTATTCTCCCAGGTTTTTCAAAAGTTAAAATAGCGATTTGTGATAGACGAATCTGCCAAGACTGCCAAGTAACACTCAGAAATTGCGGTTTAGTTACTTGGACACAACCGTCTCGCCGGATGCTTTCTCAAACGCCCCCAATACCAGCCCAGAGGTTAATAACTCGGGTAGCACTATACCATTTGGCGCTTCTGGGCCGTAAACCGCGTTAAACGGAATTCCGTAACGTCCGAATCTCGCAAGATATGCAGGGATCTTATCACTCGGCCGGGTCCAGTCAGCACGCATCGCTATAATTTTGCGGGATTTTAACTTTTCTCCGACGTCGCCTACATGCAGCACAAGGCGCTTGTTTACCTGACAGGTGACACACCAATCAGCCGTCACATCAACAAGGACGGTTTTACCATCTGCAACAAGCTTACGAATCTCAGCCCGATCAAAGTTTTGCCAAACACTATTGAAAGCTTGATCCCGAGCTTGTTCAGGTGACCGCTCCCACATGGCGGGAAAGGTTATGGCCGCGACGCTCAAGATGATAAGGGCTTTGCTCGCATTGCGACCCAATTTCGATGCCGGCACACGGCGTAACCATAGCACCACCCCAATGAGCAAGAGGAATATAGAAAGCACCACCGCTCCCTCTTGGCCGATCACATTAGCCATAACGTAAAGAAGCCATAGAACAGTTAAAGTGAGGGCCCCTCCCATTGCCATGCGCACCCAATTCATCCAGCGGCCGGGACGAGGTAGTTTTTGCGCTAACACGGGAAAAGCAGCGACCGCTAAATACGGGATGGCAAAGCCAACACCAAGGGCTGAAAATACCGCGATAATATCGAGCCACCCTTTGCTCAAGGCAAAACCGACAGCCGTCCCGAGGAATGGCGCGGAGCACGGCGTTGCCACTAACGTAGCCAATGCGCCGGTCATGAAATGGCTTGTGAGATTTTGTTCCAACCCGGATCCAGCGATCAAATTGCCCGCCCAAGCCGGCACAGTAAGTTCGAATATACCGAAGAGGTTGTAAGCGAAAAAAGCCAGTATGACAGCGAGGAAGGAGAGGAAAACAGGTTGCTGAAACTGGATTCCCCAGCCAATCGCCATACCGCCTAATTTTAAAGCTATCAAAAACCCAGCTAACAGGAGGAATGAGAAAAGAATGCCCGCTGCAGAGGCTAAAAAACCAGCCCGGATGGTCGCTCGATCTTTGCCGCTTTCGCCAATGACCCCCAGTAACTTAATCGACAGAACTGGCAAAACGCAGGGCATCACGTTCAAAATTAAGCCGCCCAGAACGGCCAATACAAGTATTACCAACAAACTCCTATCAGAGCTAGAAACAGCATTGGGCGGTGCTGGCGCAGTCAACTTAAAATCGACCGGGATACTCACCTCCATCGACCGCTCCTCATCAACCAACGTTGCAACCAACCCCGATTTCTCGAAACCGGACGGCGTCACCCCACTGGCTTTTAGCGTAAGCCACACGCGCTTTTTATCCTCTGAAAAAATGACTTCCGGTCGACCAAAATAGCTACCGTCCGGCCCCTCCATAAACACATCCGGCGCAACGAACGGCACTTTAGCATCCGCAACGAGAGCCACCTGAATACCCTTTTCCACCTTTTGGAACATGGCACCCTTTACCGATATTCCATGGCGGTCATCGCGCATTGGGACTGTTGCCTGGTATCGTGCCAACAGGTTTGCAACTGAAGACGGCTTTTCGTCTCCTCTGGGCAGGGTAAGAGATAGCTTACTGCTATAGGGAATGCAGACTTCTTCGCAAACCAAATAGTCAAGCTTAAGATTCAGCGTAGTTGCACCCTTCTCACGCAGCGACACATTTATTGGCAGTACGACTTCTTTCTTGTAGCCGAGGGTCTCGAGCCCCAATACAGAAAATCGTGATGGAGCGGGCCATTGGATTTTGGCACTTGCCACATTCTTAGAATTTTTCCACGAAATTCGTGGCGGTAGGCCTGCATCACCTGGAGAACGCCAATAAATTTTCCAGCCCGGCTTCAATTTAAAATGTAATCCCATTGGGATAAATTTATTATCCCCAATCCTATCAACAGCACTCAGCAAACGCACCGACACCTGATCCTCAACTACCCACGTACTGGCCGCAGCCAATGCGTGCTCAAACGGAGCCAACAACCAAAAAATTAAAGTAAACTTTTTCAACAACATACTTCTCTTCGTTCATGCAGACCTGTCGTCCATTCTATGCCTCAATATAGGCAGAATTCGTCCCATATCCTGAAAACTTTCCATATACACAACGCATGCGGCCTAATATCGCATCCATCAACAAAACATTGGTTTAGTTTCTTTCTGATCAGCCTACAGTTATCATGAAGATCCAGATCATTGAGCAATTAAACAGTCATTTATGAATATCTCCGACAAAGATAGTGAAGAATTGCAAGAGGGTTACCTCACGGGGCAATTGCTTGTCGCCATGCCTAACATGGGTGACCCACGATTTTCTAAAACGGTAATCTATATTTGTGTCCATAATTATGAGGGCGCTATGGGGCTTGTGGTTAACAAGCTTCTAGATTCATTTACCTTCCCCGAATTGCTTGACCAATTGAATATTGAAGGCACCGATACAGTGCCGCCAACGGCTATTCATTATGGGGGACCGGTGGAATCAGGTCGCGGTTTCGTTCTACATTCGCAGGATTATTGCCAGGAAGGTACTATCTCAATCGCCGACAATGTGGGATTGACTGCTACTACGGATATATTGCGCGACATTGCTGAAAAACAGGGGCCGCAGAAATCTTTGCTGGCGTTAGGCTACGCGGGTTGGGGGGCCGGACAATTGGACAAGGAAATTTATCAAAATGCTTGGCTAAATGTCCCTGGAGACCACTCGCTAATTTTCGATAATATCATTGATGAGAAGTGGGAGCGTGCAATTTCTAAGTTAGGTGTTGATCTTCGTCTACTATCAGGCGACGCCGGACACGCATAATTTGATTACAGAGATTGCACCTATTGTAGAAGTATCATCAGATCGGTAACACTCGATAGTTGGGCAAAATCGTGGATTACTTTCAGGCTTTCTTCTACTTCTGCCGACCCTAGCGCCGCGGGCGTTAAATAGCGATATTTAGCGTCCACATCCGACCAATTTATTCCGCGGCATCCAGCGCCCTTGGGCACCAAAACCGTATCAGAGAAACTTCTCCCATCCGTGGTTTCGATAGTGACCGCCGCGCCTTGACGATAGGCTGTCAAATTCTCAGTTGGCTCCGGGCCGACTTCCGTTTTATCAATCAACTGGTGAATAGTCGGATCATCGATTTTCTCCTGCGTGGCATGGCTCCAATTGAAATCATGATCGGCCACGCTGGCGGCCAAAAAATAAGCAGTGCTGTGGGCCATATCGATGAGGTTTCTTGGATGCAGGGGACCCGAGAACGTTGTTGTACCAGGTCGGGACATTATGATTTTTGCCACTTCATCTGGCGTAATATTGCCCTTCCGCGCAGCGTTAGCGGCCGCTTCCGCTGTTGCATGATTAAAGTGACTGCCAGGGACTAATTTAATTGCCATATCGGTGACGATATCCCATTCATCACCCATCTCCTTGACGATACCTGTAGAGATTTCATCGCCCCCCGCTTCAGGTGCACCATAAGTCTCACAGAACCCACCTGGCATCTCAAACACCCGCTCTTCGCCAGCAAAGCCTCGGTGCGCCGCAAGCGCCGCCTCCATACCCAGCATAGTTGCCAGACCCGCATAATACTCACGCGAAACTGTTTCATTACCCGCAGCAACCAAACCGCCGATTGAGGTGGCCGATAATGCCAAGGTGCTAGCCATTTGAACCTCGTCTTGGCCCAGCAACTTTCCCATCGCTACAGCACTGCTAAAAATTGCAATTATACAGGCATGAAAGCCACGCCGGCGATAACCAGGTGTAATTGACGCGCCGATCCTACCCGCCGCTTCATAACCGAGCACAATAGCCGCCAATACGTCCTTACCCGAGGCGCCGGTTTTTTCAGCTGTCGCAAGCGTGGCCGAGGTAAGCGGGGTGCCCGCATGGGTAATATTTCTTAGATCACTATCATCGGATGCCGCCGCATCGCTCATTAGTGCATTAGCCCTCGCTGCGTTAATAACTGGTAGCTTGACGCCATGGGCAAACCAAACCGTCCCGTCAGGCCAGCCCCCACGCTCCATCACTAGCTCTCGGATAATCGAAGCAGACGTAATATCTCGGCCAGCTGCTGCACTCGCAATAGTACTCGCAATCAGCATTGCCGCATGATCGGTCGATTGCGAGGAGAGATCAGTATAGGCTGCGTCGCATAGGAAACCAGCCAAAGTACGGGCAATTGAAATTTTTGACGCCTTCCGAAACCAAAAGGTCTCTTAATTATGTGAATAATGCCCGAACTTAGCACGCTTCTGTAATCTGCGAATGGTCTCTAAAATCCCGCTAGGGCAACTCCGGTGCGGGCCTAGGATCGGTATTCAATAACGCGTGAGAAATATGGTCTTGCCACCGACCGTTTATGCAAAGATATTCCCGTGCCAATCCCTCCTCTTGGAAACCAATTTTCGCAAGAAGTCTCCGGCTCGGTGCGTTATGGGGTAAACAGGCGGCCTCCATCCGATGGAAACCCAACTCATCAAATGCGTAGCCAACAGTTAATCGCAGCGCATCGTACATGTAGCCCCGACGCACATAAGCAGCGCCGGTCCAATAGCCAACGCTAACGCTTTGCGCAACACCCCGGCGGAGATTAGAAAGCGTAATACCCCCCACCAGCCGCCCTTCTTCGTGTTCGAAGATGAAAAAAGGATATGCTGTACGATATCTCCATTCAGACTTAAACCGATGCAAACGCCGTCGAAAAGCTACCGATGTCGATGCGTCAGCAGGCCAGCTAGGCTCCCAAGGGGCCAAAAAACTTCGGCTTTCACGTCGTAACGCGACCCATTCTTTGCAATCCCACCGGCTCGGCGGACGAATATAGACACGTGTGCCAGTGATATGTGGCGTTTGGCGTTCAAAGATTGATCTTAAAAACAGCGATATCTCCTTAAGCACGGACTAAGCGGCCAACCTTTCACATACGCTTTCGTAGCTTTCAAGGTTCTCTAAGGCCCCGATCGCAGTCAATGTGGGCCGCCCCGAAAACAACCGCTCCGCTGTATGACATACCTGATTTAGATCTACGCTCTCAATCTTCTTCACGAGTTCGTCCATCGATACCGGTGCGCCATAAACAAGTGTTTGCTGACCCAACTGTTCAGCTCGACCGCTGGTGGATTCCAATGACATCAGAGTACCTGCTTTTAACTGCGTGCGGGCGCGTGCGACCTCATCTTTAGTTATACTGCCGGCCAATTGTATAATTTCATCGCACAGTGTCGGAACTAATTCATCTATCTGTTTAGGTCCAGTCCCCGCATAGATCCCAAATGTACCGCTATCACAATAAGAAGCGGAAAAAGAATAAACTGAGTAGGCCAATCCCCTCTTTTCCCGAATTTCCTGGAACAAACGAGATGACATACCACCACCAAAAACCATAGAGAGAACACTCAATGCATAAAAATCCGGATCGCTATAAGGTAAACCCTCAAATCCGAGCAAAAAATGGACTTGCTCCAAACCGGCTTCGACCCGTTTCTCGCCGCCACAGTAACACGCCGGAACATTTTCGGGAGCGCCATGAGCCGGCAGTCTCTTGAACAAATCATCCGCCAATTTGACGATTGCGTTGTGTTCAACCTTGCCGGCTGCCGAGAAGACCGAGCGCCCAAAACTATAATTGCTGGCTAGGTATTCACGGATTGTTTCCTGTGAAATGGACTTCAAAATCTCGCGTTCACCCAAAACAGGCAAGCCTATGGGCTGGTCAGGGAATGCTGTAGCCTGGTAATAATCGAAAATAATATCATCTGGAGTATCGGCGGCCTGACCGATTTCCTGCAAGACCACTTGGCGCTCACGCTCTAGCTCCACTATTTCGAAGGTAGCGTTTTGAATAATGTCGGTCAGAATATCTGTAGCGAGGGGAATGTTTGGCGCTAATATTTTAGCAAAATAAGCGGTGCTTTCTCGGCCCGTATAAGCATTTAAATGCCCGCCGACCGCTTCTATTTCAGAAGCAATTTCCTGCGCGCTTCGCCTCTCTGTACCCTTAAAAGCCATATGTTCGAGCAAATGCGCAACACCGTTGCTACCGTCAGCTTCATGCCGGGTGCCAGAACCAACCCAAATACCAAGGGATGCACTTTCTACACTCGCCATCTCATGGGTAACCACACGCAGACCATTATCCAGCTGTGTCATTCGCACGGTCATGAAACGTTTGCCCGTGAGCGGATAAATTCTTGCAATAGATCGAGCTGATTAGATAGCAGAGTGAACCGTTCCTCTCGCTCAAGAAGGTCGCTTAAATGCACTGGTAATTCCGGCGTGATACCTGTTGCGTTTTTCACCGCATCGGGAAACTTAGCAGGGTGCGCGGTTGCAAGCGAAACCATTTCCAGGCTGGGGTTACGTCGTTTCACGCACGCAGCCTCCATAGCGACTGCAGTATGCGGGTCAATCAGCATTCCATGTTCACGATAGACACGATCAATAACCTCACTCGTCATCACATCATCAATACGGCAAGCATCAAATCGTTCCCGTGATTTTTCCCAAACGGTTTCCGCAATAGTGAGTTTGCCAGAATCGCGAAACTCGGCCATAGCGTAAGAAACTTCAGCACCATTCCTATCGAACAGATCGAACAGCAACCTTTCAAAGTTACTAGAGACTTGAATATCCATGCTTGGCGATAAGGTGGGAACTACCATCTCCATTTCCATGGCATTCTTTTCGAAAAAGCGGAACAAGATATCGTTCCGGTTCGAAGCCACGACGAACTGTTCCACAGACAGGCCCATTAAATGGGCCGCGTAACCGGCATATATATTGCCGAAATTTCCTGTCGGCACTGTGAAGCCGATACTTTTCTCCGGTGCGCCCAACATTAATCCGGCGCGGAAGTAATAAACGATTTGCGCCATAATGCGCGCCCAATTGATCGAATTCACTGCCGAGAGATGCATCTCATCACGGAATGGAAGGTCATTGAAACAAGCCTTCACCAAATCCTGACAATCATCGAACGTCCCCTCGATGGCAACGTTATGGACGTTTGCGGAGGTTACGGTAGTCATTTGCCGTTGTTGGACTTCAGAAACACGCCCAAACGGATACAGCATGACGATATCAATTGCCGCACGGTCCTTGCAGGCCTCAATAGCCGCAGATCCAGTATCTCCTGACGTAGCCCCCACAATAGTGACCCGCTCGCCGCGCTTTTGCAGGACGTAGTCAAACAGTCTACCCATCAATTGTAACGCCACGTCCTTAAAAGCTAGGGTGGGCCCATGGAAGAGTTCCATTAGCCATTGGGCGTCACCCATATTGACCATGGGCACAACGTCTTCAGATTCAAAAGATGCATAGGCTCCAGCGACCATTTCCGCGAAGTCCTCTTCCGGAATCGTGCCGCCGAGAAACGGCGTCATAATGCGGCAGGCCAAATCCGAATAAGAAAGGCCACGCATTGCTTCCAAATCAGCAACGGAAAATTGCGGCCAGCTCTCGGGCACATAGAGGCCGCCATCACGAGCAAGCCCCGTAAGCAGGACATCATCGAATGCGAGAGCCGGCGCCTCACCTCTGGTGCTGATATAGTGCAAAATGCACTCTCCCCGAATTAAGAAGGCGATACCCTAATCGCGACGCGCTTCCGGAGCAAGTAGACCTTATATAAGCGCAACGCCAGCGATATACAGACCAAGTGCGAGCAAAGAAACAAAGAAAACCTTCCGGAAGACCTGTTCCGACAAGCGGCGACGGACCATTTGTCCGAGGAACATGCCTCCAACAGCAGGTAAAAGCGCCCCGGCCGAGATAATGCCTTGATCAAGCGGCAGCAAGCTTTGCCACCCCAATGCCATGCCCAAAGCGAACGTCGCCATTGAAAACCACGTGCCCATCACCTGAATGAGATACTCACGCGGCAGCTGAAGCGATTGAAAAAACAATACCGAGGGCACAACGAACGACCCCGTTAATCCAGTTAGTACGCCGGTAAGGCCACCGGCCAAAGGCGATAACCAACGCTCTTGAACTTTGGGGTTTGGAATTTTCACCGACGACAGGCCGAAGGCCGCGTAAATGATAATAGACGCACCCAGAATGGCTGTTAGCAGCGTGGCATCCGCCTTCGTGATTAAGCCCGCAGTGAGCCATGTTCCTAAAAACCCTGCTAACAATAAAGGCCAAAACCGACCTACTATAGTGCGAAAGTGGGGCCCATCTAGTGCCTGCCAGACATTAGTCACGAGGGACGGAACCAGCATCAACACCATGGCTTCCTTAAGGCCAAAAAACACTGTTAATAATGCCAGTGAGACCGTCGGCAAACCCAATCCGACCACACCTTTCGTAAACCCTGCCAACAGAAATGTGAAAGCGACGATAATGATAGCGCTAATTTCCCACATCAGCCCAGATACCTTGTTTGCAGATGCGCCTTAAAGGATGATGGGTCGAGCGGTCGACCAGTCGCGTGCTCAACCAATTCATCCGCCGTATAAAAGCAGCCCAAATTATGTATGTTCTTCCGCAACCAATCCATCAGCGGTTTAAAATCTCCCCCCGCGATAGACGGCAAAATATCAGAATCGGCCGTTCGGGCCGTCTGAAAGATTTGCGCTGCTGCCATAGCGCCTAATGTATAGGAAGGGAAATATCCCCAAGCTCCGTCATACCAATGTATGTCTTGCAAACAACCAAGCCTATCTTCGGGCGGTGCAATGCCCAGTAACCCTTGCATAGTATCATTCCAAGCGCCCGGCAAATCCCGTAGCACCAAATCGCCGCACAACATGGCCTGTTCCAACCTTGTCCGCATAATGATATGCGCCGGATAGGTTACTTCGTCTGCATCAACACGGATAAAGCCTGGCCTCACATAAATTGCACGGCGATATAAATTGTGTGCTTCCCAGGCTGGACCTTCACCGGAAAGACTAGCCTTCAACATTGGCGCAGCCCAGCCAATGAATTCTTGCGACCGACATACCTGCATTTCAACTAATAGAGACTGGCTCTCATGGATAACCATTCCTCGAGAATGGCCCACCGGCTGGCCTCGCCAAGCAGCCGGTCGCCCTCGCTCATACATCGCATGCCCAGTCTCATGCAGCACCGCCATCATAGCGTCGGCAAAATCATCTTCGTCATAGCGCGTAGTAATACGACTATCTTCTGGTATTCCGCCGGAGAATGGGTGCAAACTTTCATCAAGACGGGCCGATTGGAAATCCAACCCCACTGTTTCGGCTAACCGGCGCATCAACTTCCGCTGCCTATCCCGCGGGAACGGCCCCATCGGCGCAATAGCCGGCTGTTCCGTATTTTGTCGTTCCAAAACACGGTCTAAGAATGAGGGTAGAAAGTCGGCATAATCGTTCAAAACTAACGTGATATCATCGATCCGCATACCTGGTGCGTATCGGTCCAATAGCGCATCATAAAGACCCAACTCTAGAAAAGATGCTTTAACCTCCCCTATTTCCCGCGTTAGTCTTAACACCTCTTCAAGGGTCGGCAACACAGAAGCAAAATCACTGTTTGTCCGCGCCTCGCGCCAAACCGCTTCACATGCCGTGCAAGCTTTACTATGCGCCACAACTAAATCCGCTGGAACAGCGTTAGCATTCGCCCAAATGCGACGCATTTCGCGGACATTCGCCTGCTGCCAGGAGTCCAACGCTGTCGGATCAACTTCGCCTAAAAGACGCTCTATTTCTGGATTGGTAATGATTTCGTGACCGATTAGCTTGAGTTCGGCGAGTTGCGCGCCGCGCGCAGAAGTGCCCTTCAACGGCATGAAAACCGATTGATCCCAATGCAGAATGCCTACGGCTTGCTGCAAAATATCGAGGCGCCGAAAGCGCCGCTCTAACGCATCATAAGCGTCGCTTCCGTCGATCACTCTTTACTACGACTTTCTATGGTACAGCACATATATCGCCAAAAGAGCAATTGCTAGCGCGTACCACGTGATAGCGTAATGCAGATGATCGTTCCGAATTTTCAGCGTCCATTGGCGCCCAATAGGAAAACCGCCAGGCACGGCTTTATTGCCATCCACCAAGTAATACCGAGACTGAACAGAAAGCTTGGCAAGCCGCCCCATGGTGGGTGGGTCGATGAAAAACCAAAAATTTTTCTTCGGTTCATTTTTGGGCGTAAATAGTCCCGGTCCCTTTACGAGCCGGACAATTCCCTCCACCTTAACCGACCCCGTGATTTGACCGTTTACTCTTTGCGATGGCGATTTCTTATCAAACGGCACCCAGCCGCGGTTTACCAAAAGAGCAACATCTCCATTAGCGCGGATCAATGGCGTAATAATGTGAACACCGGGGTTGCCGTTCAACGACCGATTGACTAGATGAAATTCATTAGCATGGTCGAACTGACCCTCTACCGAAATACGTTTATACTCGAGGGCATCTAGGTCTTCTGGATTGGCAGACAGCTCGATTGCGGCAGCGCTGGCTCGAGATTGCAGCTTATCTATCAGCGCGTCTTTCCAATATAACCGTTGCACCTGCCATGAGCCCAGCGCCAACAGCGCAATCAAAGCGGGTATGGTAAATAGGGTTGGCACTAATTTGGGACGGAAGGCCATTCACTAGTCCTCTTCACTAAACGTATCAAGGCAGCTATCGTTAGCTTTAAGATGATATTGTAGCGCAATCAAAACGGACTTAAAGGGGCGTAGCAAGAAACCCGATCCACTAAGTATAAACGGTATGCACAAAAACATATGCACTCACTTGGGCAGAGCAAAAACCGAACCGACCCCCAACGTCAATCCGGCGGCGGCCGACGCAATGATAAACATAAAAAAATCGCCCACCTGACACCGCTCGCCCCGGCTTTAGAAGCTAGATTACAATATTCATAAATATCAGACACGATTAAAAAACGGATACGATGCTTGCCGATGCCGCATCTAGGGCATCGGTAGCGCAATTCGACAGAAACCGTGATATCAGAAGCCGGCCGGTCAAACCTGAGAAAAGATCAGCCGCCCCACCAATAAACACAGCAGAAGAGGAATAGCCAGACCACGTCAACGAAGTGCCAGTACCAGGCTGCTGCTTCAAGTCCAAAATGATGATCGGGCTTGAATTGGCCCCCACGCGCACGGAAATAACACACCGTCAGGAAAATGGTACCTACGATGACATGGAAGCCGTGGAAGCCCGTCGCCAAATAAAAAGTTGAACCGTAAATTCCGCTCCCTATCGTGAAGCTTGCATGAACATATTCGTAAGCCTGCAAAGCAGTAAAAGCGATGCCGAGGACGATCGTGTAGCCCAAGCCCCGTACCAAATCTTTCTGATTACCCTCACGCAAAGCGTGATGAGCCCAGGTCACGGTACAACCAGACAACAGTAAAATCAGCGTATTCATAAACGGTATGTCGAAGGCATCGAAAGTCTCTATACCTTTCGGCGGCCATACGCCGCCCGTCGCCGCTGTACGCGCTACTTGCTGGGCTTCACCCGCATAAAGACTAGCATCGAAAAAAGCCCAGAAAAATGCCGCAAAGAACATAATTTCCGAGGCGATAAACAACATCATCCCGTAACGAAGCCCTAGCTGCACAACAGGTGTGTGATGTCCCCCAACATTTGACTCGTGAATAACATCGCGCCACCACACCCACATCGTCGCCATGACCATTAGCAAGCCGGGCATAAATATCCAAAAGCCAAAGCTAGCAACTGTTTTTTCAAGGCCATCGCCTAAAGTGCTTGGGTGCATGTATAGAATAAGCCCGAAAAACAATATAAACGCCGCAGCAGCGCCAGCAGCTGGCCAAGGGCTCGGATCCACTAAATGATAATCGTGGGGTTGTTCGTGGTGTGCATCGGCACTCATGGCTGACCTCTCCTTTTCGGTCTTGATACCATCGCCCCTAGGGGCAATTCATTAAATTAATTTACAGTCCTAACGGTATTCTCCACAGCACTCAAGGAGCCAGCGGTTTCGAAAAAAGTATAAGACAAGGTAATAGTATCTACATCATCTAAATTCCGATCCATCATAATTTCAGGATTGACAAAAAATGTGACTGGCATATCCACCTTTTCACCGGATTTTAATCGCTGCTCCTTGAAACAGAAGCAATCAATTTTGCTAAAATAGATGCCGGCTTTAAGGGGAGTGACATTGAAGGTTGCCGTTCCCACAATGGTTTGTTCCGATTGATTCTCGGCGCGATAAAAAGCAATGCCCGTCTTGCCCACCGACAAACTCATTTCTCGTTGTACCGGTTGGAACTTCCAAGGCATTGAGTTACTCAAGCTAGCATCAAAGCGAATTTTTATAATACGGTCTGCGGTCTTCGCGCTTGGAGCACTTGCTACTTGTGTTGTGCCACCAAAGCCGGTAACCCGGCAAAACAGATCGTAAAGCGGAACTGCCGCATAAGACATACCAATCATTCCAGCGACAATAACGGTAAGCGCCCCAAGAATACGCCTATTTTTTACTCTCAAACTGTCCGTCATCCGTTACATCCCGCCAATACGTACGATGGCTACCAGATAGAACAGAATCGCAAGCCCTACCAATACAACCGCAAGTGCCAAATTCTTTGATCGCTGGCGGCGCTTTATTTCAGCAGGGCTATTCAAACCGGTCTCACCTTTTACGTTATCGGGCTCTTCAGTCATCGTTAAATCCAGTAGCCATGCCTCAAACGCCACCGTTGACAGTACGGTCAGCAATCATCAGCGCAAACAAAACAAACAAATAGAATATCGAAAAGCCGAACATGCGTTTAGGTGCGCGATCGCCTTCGCCATACCAGACGGCCAGAGCCGCCATACAAAACAGCACCCCCATAACAGCGGCTACGCCCCCATACAACCATCCAGCAATCCCCATGAATGTAGGTGCCAACGCAAGAGGTAGCAGCAAAAGGGTGTATAATAACATTTGACGTTTGGTTTCGCGTTGACCGGCGACTACTGGCAACATCGGCACGCCTGCTTTTTCATATTCCGAATGGGCCAGCAGGCTCAGCGCCCAGAAATGCGGTGGCGTCCAAAAGAAAATCATCGCAAACAAGACAAACGATTCAACACCCACACTGCCAGTTACTGCAGCCCAACCAATCATAGGTGGGAACGCGCCGGACGCGCCACCAATCACAATATTCTGCGGTGTCCGCCTCTTGAGCCAAACAGTGTAAACGAAAACATAAAAGAGTATTGCCAGCGCTAGAAGGGACGCGGCCACAATATTTACGGCTAGACCCATCACAGTGACCGAGCCAATTGCCAGGACAACCCCGAATCCTAAAGCGTCGCCCGGAATCATGCGGCCCATCGGGATAGGACGCGTTTGGGTCCGTTCCATCACCGCATCAATATCACGATCATACCACATATTAATAGCACCGGACGCACCTGCACCTACAGCAATGCAAAGTACGGCGACAACCGCCAGTATTGGATGTAGCGTGCCTGGCGCCACTAACAGCCCAGCAAGACCAGAAAACACGACAAGCGACATAACGCGCGGCTTCAAAAGTTGAATAAAATCCGCAGGTTCGGCGCCAATTATTTCGGCGCTACCCGTCGAATTTATACGGTAGGCAGTGTCAGCCACGGATGCCCCCAGACCCCGCCGTTATTTAATTTGCGGTAGTTCGTGATAGCTATGGAAGTCAGGCGGCGACGGCAACGTCCATTCGAGTGTAGTAGCCCCTTCGCCCCAATAATTTTCGCCCACTTTTCGGCCCCACTTCACCGTATAGATCAACATACAGATGAAGAATAAAGTCGAGGCAAATGACATATAGGCCCCGTAAGAGGATACTGCGTTCCAGCCCGCCAAAGCGTCGGGATAGTCGATATAACGTCTCGGCATACCCGCGAGCCCCAAGAAATGTTGTGGAAAAAATGTGATATTAACGCCGATAAAGGTCGTCCAGAAATGGAATCTACCGGCCCATTCTGGATACTGACGCCCACACATTTTGCCGAGCCAATAATACAGACCGCAGAAAATGGTGAAGACCGCCCCTAGCGATAATACATAATGAAAATGCGCGACCACGTAATAAGTGTCATGCAAGACCAAATCGACGCCAGCATTCGCTAGAACTACCCCGGTCACGCCGCCAACTGTAAACAAAAAGATAAAGCCTACGGCAAATAGCATGGGAGTATCAAAGCGAATAGACCCGCCCCACATGGTTGCTATCCAACTAAATATTTTAATGCCCGTCGGCACCGCAATGACCATAGTCGCCGCGACAAAATAAGCTCGAGTATCTACATCCATACCCACTGTATACATGTGATGCGCCCACACGATGAATCCGATGAATCCGATTGCTACCATTGCGTAGGCCATTCCGAGATAACCAAAGACCGGCTTTTTTGAAAAGGTAGCCACCACATGACTAACGATACCGAAACCGGGTAAAATCATAATATACACCTCCGGATGCCCGAAGAACCAGAAGAGGTGCTGAAATAAAATCGGGTCGCCACCGCCCTCAGGACGAAAGAAATTAGTGCCAAAATTACGGTCAGTTAACAACATTGTGATAGCACCAGCCAATACCGGCAAGGCCAGAAGCAATAAGAACGCAGTGACTAACGTAGACCAAACGAAAAGCGGCATTTTGTGGAGTGTCATACCGGGAGCACGCATATTAAAAATAGTAGTGATAAAATTGATAGCACCGAGGATAGAAGACGCGCCCGCCACATGGAGCGCAAAAATCGCCATATCCACTGCCGGTCCATCATGTCCGGGCGTACTCGATAGGGGTGGGTAGATTGTCCAGCCAGTCCCAGCACCGCCACCAAGCAACGCAGAGCCCAAAAGCAAAAGGAAGGCCGGCGGCAATAGCCAGAAACTGATATTGTTCATACGTGGAAACGCCATATCAGGAGCGCCGATCATAAGGGGTACAATCCAGTTACCAAACCCGCCGATCAATGCTGGCATAACCACAAAAAATACCATTATCAAACCATGAGCGGTAATGAACATATTCCAGAGATGTCCATCTGGTGAACCATCCTCATTGGTCATGAACTGGACGCCAGGGTCCTGAAGCTCCATTCTCATATATACGGAGAAGGCGCCGCCAATAAGGCCAGCCAAGATGGCGAATACGAGATACATCGTGCCAATGTCTTTATGGTTCGTGGAATAAACGAACCGCCGCCATCCGGTTGGATTATTATCGTGATGATCGTGTCCGTGTGTGCCGGCTGTATGTGCTTCGGCCATGATTCTTCCCTTACCTAATAGCGATTATTGCGCTGAACGCGCGAGTTCTAATGAGTTTGGTGTCGCAGCAACAGGCTTTGACGGTAGATCAAGCCCAGCTGATTTTTTCTTTGCGGCCGCCCATTCCTTAAACTTCGATGGGCTGACCGCATGTAATTCAATGGGCATGTAGGCATGTCCGGCACCGCAAAGCTCCGAGCAATAACCGTAGTAAACGCCTGGTTTCTTAATTTCTACCCAAGTCTCGTTTAAACGGCCTGGCACAGTGTCCAATTTAACGCCTAACGGCGAAACTCCCCAAGCGTGCAAGACATCAGTCGCAGTCATTATCAGTCGTATTTTCTTACCAACCGGCAAAACTACTGGATTATCTGTGCTTAACTGCCGCAGTATTGGCCGACCCGAATTCTTAGCGGCCTCCGTCTTTTTTGCTTCTCTCAGCTCATCTCCCTGAAGCATTGAAGCTGTAAACTCAAAATTTCCATGATCAGGATATTGATATGTCCAGTTCCACTGATTGCCAATAATTTTTAGAGTCATGTCAGCTTTTTCGACACGGTCTGCAAAGTAGAGCAACTTGAAGGACGGGACCGCGATGACAACCAAGATTATAATTGGAATCGCAGTCCATGCCACCTCCAGAAGAGAATGATGCGTTGTTTTAGACGGCGTTGGATTTTTTGACTCCCTAAATCGAAAGGCCACATAAAGCAGCAATGCCAAAACAAATAGGGAAATCCCAGTAATTACAATGACAAGCCAATCATGAAAGGACACGATAAAATCCATTGTCGGAGATGCTGACGGCTGCAGCCCCAACTGCCATGGCTGTGGGCCTACTTTAGGACTGTCGGCAGCCAGCAAGGTAGATGCAATCAACCCTGTGCCTGAGGCTGCAACTGCAGCTAAAATCCGTTTCACTTTTCTTTCTCCCCCCAGCAGATTTTAACTATAAAATCAGCTGCCGTCCGATGTTTCCCGCAGCCGAAGAATGGGATCAGCCACTAACAAATCTGATCTTAAATATATAGCATTCGGTGATAAGCCATCCTATCGCGCGTGACACTATGTCGCAAAATTTCTAGGTAGAGTGAAGTGTCTGGGTAAACCCGTAAAAAACTCAAAGCTACACTTGTTAAAATTATTCAAAACAACTTAATTATTCGCTCAAAGGGCCCTATGATCAGTCAAAGTCTTCGTCTTATTTTTTTGCGAGGGGGAGGCATGCAATTTGGAAAACGGGGAGACACCTATGGATCATCTTTCCACAACAAACGACCTATTCTTCAATCGCGTTGGCCTTGATCAGGAGCGCACGGAAGCGCTGGTCCGCGAGACCTTGCACAACGCAGATGATGGTGAGCTATTCCTCGAATATTGTCAGTCCGAAAGCATTGCGTTCGACGACGGTAAAGTAAAAAGTGCCAACTTTGACACAGTTCAAGGATTTGGACTGCGCGCAGTTTCCGGCGAGGCAACGGGATATGCTCATTCTTCCGAAATTTCGGAAGATGCAATCAAACGGTCCGCGAGCGCCGTGCAAGCGGTAGCGGCGGGCAGAAGCGGCAAATGGGCCGAAGGACCAGCAGTCACTAACCAAAACCTTTACTCTGATGCGAACCCGCTTAGCGAATTTGATTTCGACGGTAAGATTAATTTACTGACGGGAATCGACGCCTATGCCCGAAGCCTGGATAAGCGAGTTTCACAGGTTATGGCTTCAATCGCTGGCGAGTGGCAGGCTGTACAGATCATTCGGCCCGATGGTGCCCGCAGCGCGGATATTCGTCCTTTGGTCAGGGTCAACATCTCTATAGTAGTCGCGGATGGAGATCGCATGGAAACCGGAAGCCATGGCACAGGGGGGCGCTCCAGTTACCAAACTTTTTTTGATCCAAGTTCGTGGAAAGCTCAAACCGATGAAGCGTTTCGTCAAGCATTGGTGAATTTGGACTCCAGACCCGCCCCTGCCGGTGAAATGACCGTAGTACTGGGTCCCGGCTGGCCTGGCATCTTATTACATGAAGCAATCGGTCATGGGCTAGAGGGTGATTTTAATCGCAAAAAAACATCGGCTTTCGCAGATTTAATGGGAGAAAGGGTGGCCAGCCCCGGCGTCACAGTGGTGGATGACGGCACGATTGCCGACCGACGCGGTTCTATCACTATCGACGACGAAGGAACTGCACCGGCAGCAACAACGCTTATCGAAGATGGTATTTTGACAGGGTATATTCAAGATCGCATGAATGCCCGGCTCATGGGCATGACAGCTACCGGAAATGGTCGGCGGCAATCCTACGCTCACGCCCCAATGCCAAGGATGACAAATACATACATGCTAGCCGGCGACAAAGACCCCGAGGAAATTCTCGCGTCCGTCGACAATGGTTTATACGCAGTCAATTTCGGTGGTGGTCAAGTGGATATCACCAGTGGAAAGTTCGTTTTCAGTTGCACCGAGGCTTATCAAATAGAGAATGGGAAAAAAGGGGCCCCAGTAAAAGGCGCGACACTAATCGGTAATGGACCGGACGCGCTGACGAAAGTGTCGATGATCGGAAATGATATGGAATTAGACCCTGGCGTGGGCACGTGCGGTAAGTATGGTCAAAGCGTCCCAGTTGGTGTCGGTCAGCCGACCATGCGGCTTGATGGCCTTACAGTTGGCGGAACGGCGGCCTAAAATGATAACAAATTCAGCAACAAGATGCTGTTGCGCAGTAGCATTTTTACTGTTGGCAGCCTGTGAAGACGAAGAAACAAGCAGACAACAAAGCCTGAGTACTCGATCAGAGCTCAAACTCGACCTCTCGTCCTTTCGTTTTGCCGTCGAGAAGGGCCGAAACACTTATTATCAAAATCGAAATTATATAGAATCCGGTGGTATCGGGGTGACCCTGACTCGGGGCAAGGTGTGTGTTGAAAACGGCAAAAATTGCGTGGAATCTGCAGTTCGATATCGCGTTGAAGCTGGTAAGACCCTAACGCAGCCTAATCACAAAGTCGCGACTATCCTAAATAAAGATAACATTACCATCGAATATTGGGGTACTGCCGACAATGGTGAGCCGGTCCATATTAGGCGAACCGTAGAAACATCAGGCGCTAAGGTAACAGTGAAATAGCACTGCAAACACCGTCCTCAATATGCGGTTTCCTCATATACCTTACGAATATCGCCACCCCATTCTTTCTCAAAACTCTCAAGCAGGCGTTCGGCTGGCGAAATTCCGCTGTCTGCAATTTCTCTGAGTGTCTCTAGAAATTGTGTCTCGTCCACGCTCTTCCCACCGGGCACCGCGCGTCTCTTCAACCCATCATACGCAATAGTAACGGTCTGCTTTGCAATATCCTGAAGGATCCCGCCCCGAAAAGGCGTCTTTAGAGCCATCCTTGGCACGTTGTCACGAAGCGACTGCATTTCGTCAACCGTCCAATCCTTTATTAGTTCCCATGCTGCATCTTGCGCAACACTATCATAAAGAAGCCCCACCCAAAGCGCGGGAAGCGCACAAAGTCGGCTCCACGGTCCACCGTCCGCGCCACGCATTTCAATGAAATGTTTGAGGCGAACTTCTGGGAACGGCGTAGTCATGTGATCTTCCCAGTCGCGCAGGCTAGGATATTGGCCTTCAAAGCCTTCTAACTTGCCACCCATAAAATCACGGAAAGAACGGCCTGACACATCGAGATAATTGCCACCCCGATAAGCAAAATACATGGGCACGTCCAACACATAATCTACCCATCGCTCAAAACCGAAATCGTTATCAAACACAAACGGCAACATGCCACTTCGATCTGGGTCAGTATCGGTCCATGTATGACTTCGATAGCTCAAAAAACCGTTAGGTTTGCCTTCTGTAAAAGGCGAGTTTGCGAATAATGCTGTCGCAACGGGCTGCAATGCAACAGCAATTCGCATTTTCTGCACCATATCCCATTCGGAGTCGAAATCTAGATTGACCTGTACCGTCGAGGTGCGCAACATCATATCGTGTCCGAGTGTCCCTTTTTTTGGCATGTATTCCCGCATAATCTTATAACGGCCCTTTGGCATCCATTGGATGTCATCGCGCTGCCATTGTGGGATGAAACCTATACCAATCATCCCCGCGCCAATTTCCTGACAAATTTCTTTCACTTCTGCCAGATGGGAGTGCACCTCATCGCAGGTATTGTGAATAGTTTTAACTGGTGCACCGGAGAGCTCAAATTGACCGCCAGGCTCCAAGGTCACTGACGAGCCATCTGCTTTCTTGAGCGCAATAATATTGCTACCTTCCAAAATCGAATCCCAGCCAAAGCGTTTCAGACCTTCCAAAATTTGCCGGATACCAGGCTTAGTATCGTAGGCCAATGGCGTAAAGTCAGATAACCGGTAGGCAAACTTTTCATGCTCTGTGCCGATCCGCCAAGCATCACGCGCCTTCACGCCCTGGGATAGATAATCGGTAAGCGTCCTTTTATCGGTGAGTGGTTCAACGGGTGACGTGATTGCGACCATTTATATTGAAGCTTTCAAATCAGATAAAATCCGCACTTGTACCTAAGCTATTGATGGATTCTGTCAATGGGGCGATTCTCCCAATCGCCCAAAACAGACTGCCAACAACTCAACGCCGCTAGAGCGGCAGTTTCCGCCTTTAGCAATCTAGGCCCCAGCCCAACAGCAACAACAAATGGCAAATTGCGCAATAATCCATGTTCTGCAGGACTAAAACCACCGACTGGGCCAACTGCAATAGTCCACTGATCCGGTGCAGAGTGATCTTTAAATCCCCAAAGCACCTCGGAAATCGGGCGTACAGAGCCGGATTCAGCGGCAAATAAAAGGCGGCGCCCGTTTGGCCATTGCGCCAAAATCTCGTTCAACGGCTGCGGCTCTTCGATCAATGGTACGCTCATTCTTCCGCATTGCTCGGCCGCTTCAATTGCAGTGGCGCGCATTCGATCCACATTAAAGCGCACAACATCTGTAAATTCGGTGATCATCGGCTGTAAATGCGTTACACCCAGTTCTGTTGCTTTTTGCACCATTATTTCCATCGGCCCTCGCCTCACAGGCGCGAACATCAATGCCGGCCCGACGTCGTCCGGCTGCGGATAAACCATTTGCACGAGATCAACTACCACCCGAGACCTTCTGATTGAATTAAGTTTGCCATGCCACTCTCCATCGCGACCATTAAACAAGGAAACCTCAGCGGCAACTTTCAAACGCAAGACATTCTTTAAATAATGGGCATGCGAATTGCCCAAATTCACATTCAGGCCTGCACCCAAACTATCTTCCACAAACAAACGTGGCTGCACTTTTGCCATGGCATTATTTACTCATCTTGTTGGGTTTTAGAGGTTCGTCCAATCCGAACGCCAAATTCCTAGCCCCTTCGCTAACACACCCTCTCTGTTTTAGCCTAAAACACTCGACTATCTATTCAGAGATTTAGCCCGATTTCATACCCCCAGTCACATCGCCAGCATTGGACTGTCAAACATTAGTCTCCGCTAAACAGCCAAGCAATCAAGATTCAATTTGCATTGCCTAAGGCGTTTCTATAAATCCCGCGGTTACCCATTGGCTAAAACAATCATTCCCATTGCCGGTTAAGCGGTAACTTCTCTCTTAATTTGCTGCGCACACCATGTCGAACTGGGCTAACCCAATAAGAAAAGCAATTATCACCCAAAGATTTTCATCATCACAATTTGCCATCAATTCTCAGAAAGTGCGAGCGAGCATTCTTGAGATCGAAACGGAACCATCGCAGTATAATCGACATGAACGATGCTAGTGACATTTCCCAAGGCGATTGGATTGACCGCAAGGCACCCGAGGCACTAAAGCCTTATTGCAGGCTTGCCCGAATCGACCGTCCTATCGGTGTTTGGCTGCTGGCGATACCATGTTGGTGGGGCTTAGGCCTTGCATTTACATCGATTGTCGGCGCGTCACCTCATGAAATAGCCAAATTAGCGCTACTATTTTTAATAGGCTCCTTTCTCATGCGTGGCGCAGGCTGCACGTGGAACGACATTCTGGACCGTAACATTGATGCCAAGGTCGCGCGCACCGCAAATCGGCCGCTGGCCAGCAGGCGATTGAGGCTGAGACACGCCGCCTTTTTCCTAGTTCTGCTTTTAACTTTATCCGCGCTCGTCTTGCTGGCGCTCAACGACTTCACGAAACTGCTTGCGGTCTCATCCCTAGTACTGGTTGCCCTGTACCCGCTAATGAAGCGCATAACCTATTGGCCGCAGGCCTTTCTGGGGCTCACCTTCAACTGGGGCGTTATGGTAGGGTATGCTGCGATCACTGAGGCTCTCGATCCGGCCGTGCTCTTTCTTTATGCCGGGGCCTTTTTCTGGACGCTGGGCTACGACACAATTTATGCACACCAGGACAAAGAAGATGACGCGATGGTCGGCGTTAAATCTACGGCGCTGAAGTTCGGCGATACGAGCAAAATTTGGATTGGTGTTTTTTACACCTGCACCGTGCTTTGTTTTGCCGTCGCCGGTGTAATAGCGCATCTTAGCATGGTGTATTTCGTCGCCTTATTGTTCCCTGCCACGCTGCTTTTTACCCAGGTCCGTCAGGTGGATCTAGACAACCCACAGGACTGCCTCGACCATTTCAAGTCCAATGCACGGATTGGGATGTGGTTGCTCGCGGCCATCCTCATTGGCCGACAGTTCTAAAAAACGGATGCAAAATAAATCCGACTTCATCCGCGCCAATACCGCCCTCCAACCAACGCCTTTGGTACCTGAGATAAAACTGTACCTCGCCAGCGCGGATTATCCGCTCTGGCATAAGACGTCCGACCAACTGGACGANATGGGNCTGCCGCCGCCCTTTTGGGCCTTCGCNTGGGCAGGNGGNCAAGCATTGGCGCGTTATATCGTCGACAACCCNGAGATTGTCCGCGGCAAAACCGTCCTCGATTTCGGCTCGGGCAGCGGTATCGCCGCCATCGCAGCGGCCAAAATGGGAGCAACAAAAGTTACCGCCAGCGACATCGACGGATACGCCATCGCCGCCTTAGAGGTGAATGCCGCAGCAAACGGCGTAGAGATCGACATCACCAATGAAGATCTAACCGGCGTAGATAACGGTTGGGAGACGGTCCTCGCCGCCGACGTCTGCTACGAACAACCGATGTCGGGCGCGGTTGCCAAATGGTTACGAGCGCTCGCCAAATCCAACACCGGCGTGTATATCGGCGACCCGAGACGCCTTTACTTGCCCAAAGAAGGGCTAGAGCAACTCGCCAAATACAGCGTCAAAACCACGACGCATTTGGAAGATACGGATTTGTTGAACGCGCAAGTATGGCAGATGGAAGGCTAAACCGTACCTAAATCTGCTTGGATGATATTGACCGGATAGGCGAATGGCACTGCTTTTGCGCCGATGATGCCAATGATAGCGTGGCGGTATGCTTCGTCAGTAACGAGTCTGTTTATGAATGCATCCGGGTCTTCAGCGGCACCCAGTTTCTTGCGCAAAACCTCCAATATATCGGCGGTTGTGGCGCTGTCATAGGGGCGATTATGGGCGATGATTGCCTCAAGGCCCGTCGCCTTTTCATCGATGGTCAGGCTACCTTGGCGGCCCACATAGAGATAGGCCGAATCTAGCGCATCGCCTCGTTCCAGGGTGAGGCTTATTTGTTCAATCTCACCGAAATGATAATTTCCCTCGGTTTCATGCATGATCTGCAATTGATCATCGTCGAGCCAGGTGACCGCCAATTTCACATGAACGCCCGGTGCGTGCTGCAGCATGGCGGGAACGGCGCCGTACTGGCTGATATGGGCGGCGTAGACCACATCGAAGCCTGACAGTCTTCCATATTGCACCACCAACGGTTCACAGCCGGTGCCGTTATATTTGCGCGCCAACTGCTCCGGTGAACGGTTGGAGCCAACCGCCAGCACCGGCCAACGGCCTTCGGTCAGTTCAGGATCAAAAGGCTGCAAATTGCGCGGATCGTCGTCCGGGTCCCAGACGTAGGATTGCGACGGCGCCCAATAAGGGTAATCGCGCGCCCGGTTCAATAAGGCTTCTTTTTCATCAGTGGTTGTCATAGCGATCCTCTTCCCCACTTCGCTACACCGAGCATTACGCCTCTGCAAACAAAATTCGTTACCGAGAATTATTTCGTTCCCTTGAGAATTGCTCTAATTTACGCCCATGTCTTATGCCTCACTCAGAGATTTCATTGCCGCCCTGGAAGATTCGGGCGACCTCAAACGGGTTTCCACACCGGTATCGCCCAATCTGGAAATGACGGAAATTCAAACACGCTTGCTGGCGGACAAAGGGCCGGCCGTTCTTTTTGAAAACCCCGTCCGCGACGATGGTACGCCTTACGATATGCCAGTGCTGGTTAATTTGTTCGGCACAGTGGAGCGCGTTGCCCGCGGCATGGACCGGATGCCAGACNAATTGCGCGCAGTCGGCGAGACCCTAGCNTTCCTGCGTCAGCCGGAGCCGCCGGGCGGTCTCGGGGACGCGCTCGAAAAGTTACCGTTGCTCAAAACCGTTATNGCCATGAGATCCAAGACGGTTAAATCCGCCCCGTGCCATCAAGTCGTACTCCAAGGTGACGACATCGATTTGGAGCAATTGCCCATCCAAACCTGTTGGCCTAACGAGCCGGCACCGCTCATCACCTTTCCACTTGTGGTCACCCAAGGGCCGGACCCGGATAAGAACAAAGCGGATGGCTTTAATCTCGGCATCTACCGCATGCAGGTGACCGGTAAAAACACCACCTTGATGCGCTGGCTCGATCATCGCGGCGGCGCGCAACAAGCAGCACGTTGGGCAGGGGTAGCATCGGAACCGATTCCTGTAGCCGCCGTAATTGGCGCCGATCCAGCGACATTGCTGGCCGCCGTTACGCCGGTGCCCGACACATTGTCTGAATATCAATTTGCGGGATTATTAAAGAACAAACGTATCGAACTGGTGGATTGCAAGACGGTGCCTCTGAAAGTACCTGCTAGCGCCGAGATCGTTCTCGAAGGCCATGTCTCGCTCAGCGATACCGCGCCGGAAGGCCCCTACGGTGATCATACTGGCTACTATAATGCGCAAGAGCCGTTTCCCGTGTTAACAATCTCAGCGATCACCCGGCGTAAAGAGCCGATCTATCATTCCACCTTCACCGGCCGGCCTCCCGACGAGCCGAGTGTGCTCGGCGAAGCCTTAAACGAAGTTTTTATTCCGCTTTTCCAACAACAATTCCCGGAAATTACGGATTTCTGGTTGCCGCCGGAGGCGTGTTCCTATCGGCTCGCAGTCGTCGCTATCAAGAAAGCCTATCCGGGCCACGCTAAGCGAGTGATGCTGGCGGTCTGGTCTTATCTTCGTCAATTCACTTATACGAAATGGGTTGTGGTGGTGGATGAAGATATCGATGCACGCAAATGGGAAGATGTGATTTGGGCAATCTCAACACGTATGGACCCGGCGCGCGACATTACCGTGATCGAGGACACCCCCATCGATTATCTCGATTTCGCCAGCCCGTTGCCTGGATTGGGATCCAAAATCGGCCTCGATGCCACCGACAAATGGCCACCGGAGACCAAGCGCGACTGGGGCCGCACTATTCGCATGAGCGATGACGTGGTTGAGAAAATCGATACCCTATGGGATGAGCTTGGCCTTCCCGGCTCCGGTGCGTCCATATGGAAATAAATTCGGTGAATATCGAGCGAGGGCTATGGGTCGTTCTAATAATTGTGGCTATCTGGATTATTCGCCGCATCCGACGCCGCTCAAAAGAAGCGGATTCTAGTTATCGCTCCGTTAGTCGTGGTTTCGCGCAACGGTTGGCAAAAAAACGTCCCCCTCACGAAGTCAGCCTCGAAGACGTGGAGGAAGACCAAGAACCCAAAAAACACATGACGCCCGAGGATTGGGTACGCGGGAGGCGGCAAATAATTTTGTGCTTCGTCGCTTTGGTGCTAATCGTCATGTTAAGCGTCGTCAGCTGTGTGCGCGGCGGCCTTTAGCGGTCTTTAACGGAAGGTTCCGAATCTATGAGTGAAAACGCACTCGATCATTTACAAACATTGCTTAAAAAAGCAACCGGCCTGGGCGCGGACGCCGCAGATGCAGTCCATGTACGCCACNTCTCCTTGAGCCACGCTCAGCGTCTCGGCGAGATCGAAAAGCTGGAGCGCGCGGAAGGCGAAGATTTAGGCCTGCGCGTGTTCATCGGCAAACGCCAAGCCATAGTATCGTCGTCTGACCAATCACCCGAAGCGCTGAACCAACTGGCCGAACGCGCCGTCGCCATGGCACGTGCCGTACCGGAAGATGAATTTTGCGGAATGGCAGACCCGAGTGTCTTATCGACCAACGATGCTAGTGATCTCGAAATATTCGACCCAACAGAACCGGCCACGGAAACACTGATCGAATGGGCAAAAACCGCCGAAGGCGCCGCTCTTGCGGTGGACGGCATCACCAATTCCGAAGGAGCCGAGGCAGACTGGACCCAGTCCCATGTAGCAATCGCCGGCACCAACGGGTTCGCCGGCGCTTATAGCGGCTCGTCATTTAGTGTCAGTGCCTGTGTGTTAGCCGGTAAGGGTACTGAAATGGAGCGCGACTATGATTACTCTTCCACGGTTTTTGCCAGTGATCTAGAGGACCCCGAAACAATCGGCAAAAAAGCGGGCGAGCGCACAATCGAACGATTGAATCCCAAAAAAGCGAAAAGCGCGAAGGTGCCTGTGGTCTACGATCCACGCGTTTCAAACGGCATCGTACGCCATGTAACTGGCGCCATCAACGGCGTATCTATTGCGCGCGGGACCAGTTTTTTGAAAGAGTGCATGGGCAAGCAAATCTTTCCCGAAGGCGTCTCCATCATCGACGATCCNCACCGAATCCGAGGATTATCGTCCAAACCGTTCGACGCGGAAGGGCTGGCCAACAACCCCATTTCCTTCATCGAAGACGGGACGCTAACACAATGGGTTTTGGATTTACGTTCCGCTCGTCAGTTGGGCCTTACCAGTAATGGCCGCGCGTCGCGCGGAACCTCCTCACCACCAGGTCCATCCACTACCAATTTGCATATGACACCAGGTGCTCTTTCGCCCGAAGTCCTGATTGGGGAAATTGAGAGTGGACTTTATGTAACCGACATGATGGGGTTCGGCGTTAACGGCNTCACCGGCGATTATAGCCGAGGCGCATCCGGTTTTTGGATTGAAGGAGGTGAACTTGCCTATCCGGTCAGCGAAATGACAGTAGCCGGAAACCTCAAGGATATGTTCCTAAACCTCACGCCCGCAAATGATCTGGAATTCCGCTACGGCACAAACGCGCCGACGCTCCGCATCGACGGCATGACGGTTGCCGGCAGCTAAGCTTTGCCAGATTCCGGTCCGGACACAAAGAGTTCGATATCTAAGTTTAATGAAGTCTTCCGAGACCAATTGACCGAACTGATAGGCTGGCGACGGGATGTGCGCCGGTTTCGCACCGATCCGGCACCGGTTCCATTGTTGGATAAACTTTAGCCTTGCTTGCTTCGCGCCATCTGTCGGCAATAGTCAGCCCTGGCAATTTGTAAGGGTCTCATCTAGCCATGGGCGCATCGTATTGTTACACAACTTCAAGACNGCCAATAAAAATGCGCTCTACGGTTATGAAGATGAACAGGCCGCGCTCTGCGCAAACCTCAAACTTTCAGGTCTGTAAGAAGCACCAATCCTGCTCGCCATTTTTACCGAAGGCTTAATCACACAGGGCCTCGGTCGTCAAACCATGCCGGAAACGCTGAACTATGCAACCGTTTCCTCCATTCATNCCTTATAGCTCGAAGCCCGCGTCGAAGGCTTGAGTGTAGGGTGGGTATCGATAATTGACCCCGTGGGCACAACTCAAAGCTTGGAGGTACCAGCGAACTGGCGTTTCACTGCGCTACTGTACATCGGCTGGCCAAGCGATACTGACATAGTACCTGATTTGGAACGCGCTGGGTGTCAAGCGCGGGACACGCTTTGTCGTAAAGCGTTAGAGCGCTGATTTTCCCCTTACCGCAGGCGCTTCAAGCAAACCGCTGCCGCCGCATCCAGGATTGAATCCGCGTCAAGCCCATGCACTCGGTACAGATCATCTACATCGCCCGATTGACCATACCCCTCCACGCCGAGCGCAGAAACGCGATACGCGCCCGCAGAACCCAGCCACGACAAGGTCGCAGGGTGACCATCCAGCACCGTGACGATGGCAGCGTCGTTGGTTAGCGGCTTTAATAGCGTCTCGATGTGTGATATCGCCCCCGGCGTCCGGCTTGCCTTAATCCATTCCTCATGCAGCCGGTCCGGTGAAGTGATAGCCAGCAGACCCGCACCCGGCACATCTTCTAAAAGCGCTTCATGGGCGGCGATGGCTTCCGGTGCAACCGCACCACAATAGGCAATTACGACATCAGCGCCGACGGCAGGCGGTTTCAACCAGTAAGCCCCCTCTGTCACATTCTTTACAAAATCAGGCGTAATGTCGCGTGCAGCCTGATCCATCTGCCGAGTGGAAAGACGCAAATAGACCGACCCGCCATCATCGGCCTGCATATAGCGAAACCCCCAAGCCATAATAATTCCCAGTTCGTCGACAAACGCCGGCTCGAAATAGGCTAGTCTACCAAGGCCCATGCCGACCAACGGCGTATTGACCGATTGGTGCGCACCGCCTTCCGCGGCAAGCGTGATGCCCGATGGCGTAGACACCACCATGAACCGTGAATCCTGGTAACAGCCATAAAATAGGGAATCGAGACCACGATTGATGAAAGGGTCATAGAGCGTCCCCACGGGAAGAAGCCGCGCGCCAAACAGCGATTCAGACAGGCCCATGGCCGTCAGCATTAAAAACAGATTATTTTCCGCAATTCCCAATTCGATATGCTGACCGGTTTGCGACTTCACCCATTTCTGGATGGAAGCCACATCTTGTTCGCGAAATACGTCCGCTTTGCCTTTGCGGTCGAAAAGCCCGCGCTGATTTACCCAGCCTCCGAGATTGGTCGAGACGGTAACGTCCGGCGATGTTGTCACAATGGATTTCGACAAATCACCGTCGCTACGGCCGAGTTCATTCATCACCTGGCCAAACCCTTGCTGGGTTGAATTCCGGCCATCACCGGTAACCTCAAACCGCTCGGGCACCGATACGACCGGCGCCGTGTGGCAGCGATTCTGATCACTATTGAACGGGGCCGCCTCTATCAAGTCTCGCAACGCATCTCCCGCTATTTCCAGTCCGGCATCGACCGACCATTCCTCGCCGTCCGCAATACCCATTTCCGATTTAAATTCCGCCATCTGAACCGGATTCATAAGACCGGCGTGATTATCCTTATGACCCGCAAATGGCAGTTGATTGCCTTTCGTGGTGTAAGCGACGAAGCAAGTGGGTTCTTCCGGTGGTGCGGCATGGAACGCCTCCAACACGGTTTCCATGTCATGGCCGGCCAAATTGGTCATCAAATCATGCAATGAATCATCGTCATGGGATTCCAACAATTCCGGCATGCCAGACGTGCCACGCAAACCATCCTGCAAATGTTTGCGCCATGCTGCGCCTGCTTTGTAAGTCAATGCTGAATAAAGATCGTTCGGACAATCGTCGATCCATTGCAGCAAAGCTTCGCCTGCCGGGCCGTTGCGGGCCGCCTCCAGTTTCTTGCCGTATTTAAGCGTCACCACGTTCCAACCAACTGTATCGAAAAAGCTTTGAATTTTTTGGAAAAGCTGATCGTTCACTACACCGTCCAAGCTTTGGCGGTTATAATCTATGATCCACCATAAATTCCGAACGTCATGCTTCCAACCTTCAAGGAGCGCCTCGAACACATTACCCTCATCAAGTTCCGCATCACCCATCACGGCAACTAATTTACCAGGCTCGACACCCTCGGCCATAAGCTTGTGATAGTGCACATAGTCCTGGACCAAGGACGCACAGAGAGTGAGTGCCACACCCAGCCCCACCGACCCTGTCGAGAAATCCACATCATCACTATCCTTAGTACGTGACGGATAGGATTGCGCCCCGCCAAAGCCGCGGAAATTTTCTAGATTCGCTTGGTCCTGCTTACCAAATAGGTACATTAAGGCGTGATACACAGGGCTGGCATGCGGTTTTACCGCAACCCTGTCCTGCGGCTGAAGCACATCCATATAAAGCGCCGTTAATAGGGTCACGGACGAGGCACAGGAAGATTGATGCCCACCAACCTTAAGCCCATCCCGAGAAGGACGAATATGGTTAGCGTTATGAATCATCCAGGAAGACAACCACAGCGCCTTCTTTTCCACCTCGCCTAAACCATGCAACCGATCTGCTGGCTTGAGGGCACTATCCTCCTCTTCGAAGGTTTTGAAACCGTGAGCCATGGGTAAGGTCCAATATAAAATTTCTATCGAAACAGCAACATACGACCTAAATAATAAATTTTTCTTGCTTTTAGTCCTAGAGATAAAAGATATTAAGCAATAATTTTTCTAAAAATTAACCTTTGGAGAAATTAATTGCGGATTTATGAATTGGATGCGGTTGATCGTAGAATTCTTGCGGTCCTACAAAAACAAGCACGAATTTCAAACATAGATCTAGCTGAGCAAGTAGGGATATCGCCTTCACCGTGTTGGCGGCGAGTGAAAACCTTGGAGGATTCAGGGGTCATAGCCAAACATGTAAGTTTAGTTGACCCCGCAGCAGTCGGCCTGCCAGTAAGCGTTTTTATTCAAGTTACCTTAGAACGCCAAATCGAAACCGCGCTCGAAACCTTCGAGCAAACTGTCCTTGCCCGTCCTGAGGTGATGGAATGCTATTTAATGACAGGCGACTCAGATTATCTTTTGCGCGTTGTAGTCGCCGATTTGTCGGCTTATGAGCGGTTCCTCATGGATCATCTGACGCGGCTAAACGGAGTCGCGTCGATTAAATCGAGCTTTGCCTTAAAACAAGTGAAATACGGTACAGCGTTGCCATTAAGTGACAGTGCACATGCATAAGGTAAAAAAAAACCAGTGAATACTTGAAATTTTGGTCAACTGGAATAGTGTTCCGTCTCAACACCAAAGGCCGAAAGGGGTTTTCGTGGCCAAAGAGGAACCAATTGAGTTTTCGGGTACTGTTACCGAGGTATTGCCCAATGCCATGTTTCGCGTAACGCTTGAGAATGAGCACGAAGTGCTCGCCCATACATCCGGGAAAATGCGCAAAAACCGCATCCGCGTGTTGGCCGGTGATAGTGTGACAGTAGAAATGACGCCTTACGATTTGACTAAAGGGCGCATTACGTATCGCTTTAAGTGATCACATTTTCTGTCGACGCAAACAACCAAGCTTAATCAGCCANCCAACAGTCCGAATAACTGTNGGGTGGTCAACGTTGTCTATAGCATTAGCAAGATCAGCGATGGTTATATCCGGAGAAGTTCGCACCGCGTGCAAAATCTTCGGCAACTGTTCCGGCGGCACCATCAGCGCCGGCGTGAAATAATTCATCCGGTTNTTAATCAACCCTGCAAGCACCGCAGGTGATTGATAGACCGCTTCCAAGCGATCTGAAAGGGCGAGTGGCTCGCTAGGAAAGCAGGCAAACATTGTATAGGGATCGGGATAGGANGGATGGGCNGGCTNACCTTTGCCNCGNGGTATTATTTCCTTATCTTTTTGTCGCCGCTCAGCCAACTCGGCAAAAAGTGNNAAATAAGACGGTATGATATGGCTCCAGTCATAAAAGGTTTCCGCACGCTTGATGCCGGCCTCCCCCATTTTCTTCCGTTTCTGCGGGTTGTTAATCAACATCACAATCGACTTAGTCATATGCTCAAGGTCCACCGCGGTAGCTTGTGATGCTCCAGCAAGATATTCGCCGTAATTATCTTCTTCTGTTAAATACCGGTATGCCTGATCAAGACCAGTACCAGGGGGAGGTGAAGTACTTGGCACCAGGATACCCTCGTCGCCATCAGTAATAGCATCGCGATAACCGTCCCAATCGGAAATCACTACTGGCAACCCTGATGCCATTGCCTCAATGGGGGTAAGACCAAAGCTCTCCTGAATGTTGTCTGATGGTGACGAGAAAATATCCGCGGCGGCCCAGATTCCATCAGGGAAGTCCGTTTCTGTATTGATGGTGAACGAAACCGTCGCGCGGTCACAAATGTCTCTAGCTGTAGACTTAAAATCTTCGCCGAATTTTTGGCTCACAAAATAACCGTAGAATGCTAGATGCACTTTCTTGCCGGTTTCCAAGGCCGCTCGTTCNGCTGCAAAGAATAAGGGAAACGGATGAACCTTCGAATAGTAACTAAGACGACCAAGAAACAGAATCACCACCGTATCATCATCAATACCAAGCAGTGCGCGCTGCTTTGCGCGAAGGGCCGGTGCCCGGTTGCGCGCAAAATGAGCGCAGTCGATGCCTAATGGTATAACCGGCGTTTGCATAGGACACTTCGAAACTCCGCCAAACCGCTTATCAAAATACTCTTCCCAGCCAGCCCAAAGTGCACGAATGGCATTTTGAATAGCAACAGATGGACAAATTATCGCATCCCAACTTTGCATTGGGTTGGCGACGCAATTACCTACCGTTTCCATCGCTTTCGCTGTGGACATAGTGTGGCTTACACCACAGATACTGTATGCTTTTTGATCAAACTGCCGCCGTACCCAGGCGAAGGGGGAAATAAAGGGTTCCGGTTTCAGCAAACAACCAATTTCGGCAAAACGTGTCACGTCCGTCTCCTGCACAAATTCGCAGTCATCCGCGCGACGACCGGCACGTTTCGCATATGCCTGGAACGCTTCAAACATCTTCTCATCAGGGGAAATACAGTAGAATTTTTGTTGAGGCGCATAACGTAGAAAAGCATCAGTAATCCCGTCAACCGCCACGTGGAGACCCGTAACCTGATTATCTACCGGTTTTCTATCGTTGAAATGTAGAGCTGCAGGAAAAGACATTATTTGTGCATCACTAGAGGTTATGTTGGCGATCCATAATGGAGAGCCGGTTCATGGCATCCGGCGCATCGGCGGGATTTTTCGATTGTACGCGACCCCAAACAAAAGGAGATTTAATCTGCGCCCATAACCCTTGGGGTACATAATCGCCAATTCCAATATTGGCTGGCGGTTTACGACTAGGGTTAAAAAATGTCCCAAACAGCTGATCCCAAATCATCAAATTTTCGCCGTAATTCTTATTACCCTCTTCTTTCTCTCGTGAATGGTGCCAACGGTGCAGGCCCGGTGTATTGAAAACATAACTAATCGGTCCAAACCGCATTTCAATATTACAATGGGTCAAAAAGCCAATATAGGGCGTGATCATCCCCACCCATAACATAACGGATTCCGAAGCGCCTGCCATTAGCAATAAAATCTGACCGAGCGTCACACTAACCACCGCGTCGACAAAATGAAATCTGCCCGTATTAAAGAACCAAAGACGCACGACACTATGGTGAACTGCATGAAATCGCCATAAAAAAGGCCATTCATGCGCTAAACGGTGGGCCCAATAAAGACCAAATTCTGCTATTACCAAGCCCGTCAATACCTGGAAAAACATTGGCCATTGTGAGGGCCAAAATACCCCGCCAGTTTTACTTGAGACTTGCACCACGCCATATAGCATGAAAACCACCCATAGCTGGGCGGCAAGTTTACTTAGAATTGTGTGGCCCAGATCCGAGACCATTTGTCCATCATTTTCCAGCCACCGGCGCTCAAATGGCATCAACCGCTCTATTGCAAAAATAGAAGACCCCAAACAGATGTAAGCAAAATTAAAATATAGAAATGGATGGCCAGAAGTTATCCCGACATGGGTCAAGATTAAGCAACCACCAAGCAAGGCAGGCCATGTCACATAAGTAAGCACGATGCGAAGTCGTTTGCGCACCGGGACCTCTCGATCTCTAATATTTCCTGTTCGACAACATATTGGAAAACATACTCAATTGACGGTGCCCCACCCCAGGTGGAACCGCAGAAAATCAAAACTCAGTCCTTTTTCTTAATCTTTGACGTTGCCTTCTCGCCGAGAGGACCAGCGCTTCCAATATCGGAGTAGTGCTTTCTCGGTTTGCATTCATCGGGCCTAAACGTATCACTAGATGCCGCATATTGCAGTTTGGAAACAAACGACCCTAATTCCCTCGGCTTTTTATCTTTTAGGCTACTATAAAAATAACCCGCCCTGGAGCAAAAAGCGTTATAATCCGAATTACTCCTGGAAGATGCTTCATTAGCCAAGGCAGTCACATATTTATCAAGCTTTTTTTTGCCTGCCACCCCCCCATAGCGTTTGATAAAATCCCGTTCAATCACCTGCCCATGCCGTTGCAAAACACCCTTAAACTTGACGATAAATTTATTGTAATTATCACGGCTTCCGCAGCTTAAGGCGGCGACCATTAAAGTGGTTTGAACCTTTCGCACTTCCTTAGAAATTTCAGCCTGGGAAAGTTTCTCGGGATCGCAAGCATCCGCCCAAACACTCTCGGAAAAGCCAATTATTGTAATTATAGCTATCAACAAGACGTTAAGCCCATTTCGCAAAGAACTCCCTCGAACCCACATATTATTCATTTCATATTCATACCGCTTTGCAGCTCCCATCCTAGCTAATATTAATGCGCTTATGGGCCATTCGAAAGTATCTATGTTGGTTTTGTTGATAATTTTTAATTTTAAGCACTCATGGTCAACATCTTCTCAGCCACCTCCATTGAAAGGTTCCCTCCGGTTAAAGTAGCCACGGTTTTTAAGCTCGTATCAATTTTACTTGACAAAAACCCAGCTGGCGCAACCACGCCGGCCGGCTCGCCTATTTGCTTGGCTCGCAGTAGAATTGTCCGAAATGCCTCGGCAATTTCTTGTTCTGATATCAACACAATCTCATCCATAAAGGCCTGCAAGTGGCGAAAAGGAAAAGACCCTGGACAGCGCGCTGACAATCCATCAGCGATGCTGTCCCAGTAATCAATGGTTACCAACTCGCCTTTTCCCATAGAAACATAGGCGGCATTAGCTTTTTCCGGCTGGACACCAATCATTTTCACGCCCGAGTTCTGAAGCTTAATCGCCGTTGCAATTCCCGCTGCTGCGCCACCACTCGAAACCGGCACTAACACTTGTTCTACATCCGGACACTGCTCAAGAATTTCCATACCGATACTCGCATGACCCGCTGTAATCGGGGGAAATTCCCATGTATCGATCGCGGTCATACCTTGCTCTTCAGCAACTCGCACTACAGTCGGTTGACGCGCCATAGCATCATCGCCACAAAATATCACTTCAGCGCCGTGGCCTTTTGTCTGGGCAACTTTATAATCGCTGGTCGAGTCCAGCATCACCACAGCCACCGGCACGCCCATCTCCCGGCCAGCATAGGCAAAGGCCTGAGCGAAGTTACCGGATGATGCCATTACTACCCCTTTGGAACGGGCTTCATCACTCAAAGCTGACAGTGCTGTGAATGCCGCACGAATTTTATAGGCCCCGGTGACCTGCATATTTTCGCATTTGAGAAATAGGTTTTCATTACCAATTTCAGCTGCATCTTGCGCTAGCGGAATGATTGGCGTTGTGCGAATTACATTTGGCAATGCTGCGCGGGCACGTTTTATAGTCTCCAAATTCGTTAGGTCGCTCATTACTACCTCGTTTTGGTTCCGGCTTTTCCTTTTAGGGGTGTATAAATCGGTTTGAACCAGAAGAATACACACTTCATCCAACTAGGGGGGGGGATTATGCTGCTTAACGAAATCGAAAAATCAATGCTCGCAGGCGAAATGGGCGAACCACGCCGCCAAGCCCTCGAACACCAACAGAAAGTGGGGCGGTTTTTCGATGCAGCGGATATGGTGGAAATTGCTCAAGCGCATATCATGGCGGACACCGAAGCCCTTGGCTCAGCCAATGTCGAGTATCTAGAAAAGGTCGCGTCCTACCCCGAAGAGGACCGACACGTGGCAATACCAACGATCACCGATCCTCGGGGGGCTGATCTCAAACAGTATACAATAGTTCGCCAGGACGAAGCCTTTATCGATTTAGAGCGGCGCACTATTGCCGCCTTTGAAGCACTCGGCGTTATGATGACAGATACCTGTATCAATTATCAGCTCTTTATGCCACCGGTGCAGGGGCAAAATTTGGCGTTCGGTGACACAGGAGTATGCATTTATTCCAACAGCGTTCTCGGTGCGCGCACCAATTACGAAGGCGGCCCTTCCGCATTGGCGGCGGCTCTTACCGGTCGGACACCACGCTACGGCTTTCACCTGGATGAACACAGGCGCGGTACGACCTTGTTTGAGATACAAGATCAACCGCAAAACCTCACTGATTGGGGGGCACTCGGCGGCATAATCGGTCGCCAAATGCGTTCATATTTCGAGGTGCCGGTCGTCGATGGAATTGAGAAAGCTCCTACATCTGACGCGCTGAAACATTTTGGCGCAGCCCTGGCAAGCTTTGGCTCAACGCCCTTATTCCATATGATCGGCATAACCCCAGAAGCTCCCGACCTCAAAAGTGTCTTCGATAGCGCCCCACCTCAACCAATTGGCATAAAGCAAACCAGTATCGAGAAATTTTATGACGATTACGGAGCTCACGATGACCGCTTAGATTTGGTTGTATTTGCGGCGCCACAATTATCATTGGTAGAACTACAGAGTTTGGCCGAAATGCTCGACGGCCAAAAGGTAAACACTGACACATCACTATTGGTGTGCACTGCACCAGCTTTCAAAGCTGAAGCAGATCGTATGGGGTTTACAAAAAAAATTACGGGGTCAGGCGCGCTGCTTCTAGAAGGCGTTTGTTTTTATCAAATGCATGCGCGCGAAATGGGACTCGCCAATAAATGGCAAAGATTGATGACCAATTCCGCCAAGCTCACAAACATTATTAGCGGCTATGGGTACGAGCCAGTACTAGGCAATATGGAGGCCTGTGTTACCTCGGCCATCGCCGGAAGGATTACTCGATGACCAGACGTATTATTTATGGTCATACCGGCATTGGCCCAACCGTTGGTGGAACAGCGTTAGTTGCATCAGATAATTTTAGTGCTCGCTATGATTTGGACAGAATTGAGGGCGTTTTTTCGCGCCCTACCCACAAGCTTTTCGGCGAGAATTATCTCAACAAAGTTTTAGTCCTAAACATCGCCAAAGGNGGCGTAGCATCAGCTTGGATGCTATATGAGATGGTCACCCGAAAAATGGCGCCGATATCATTGCTATTGAATTATGCTAATCCGATTATGGCGCAAGGTGCTGCACATGCTAATTTACCCATGATCGATCGGTTCGATGGCGATATTACAAGGATGATCAAAACAGGAGAAAAAGTGACGGTTGAACCCAAAACCGGTAAGATAATTGTTGAATAGCAGTAGGATTTTTTATTGCGCCCATCTACGCTGCGTAACTAAAAATTTAAAATAGTATGCGGCATCGTTTCAGAGATCTGTTTTGTCACCAAAATCCGAACCCGATATTAATAATGCTCTACAAGCAACATCTTACCGTACGCACTAACTAACCTAGGTTTAAAGGCCATCGCCTTATGTTTAGCAATACCATGACATATCCATATAAATGCGCCCTCATAACCGGCGCTACTAGTGGCATTGGCGAAGCGTTCAGTAATCTACTCGCACCGAATATGCAACTATTGCTAACCGGTCGCGACGAGTCAAAACTGGCCGACCTGCAAGAACGCTTTGATGCCGAAGGACACCTTGTAACTACTATCGCTGCAGATTTATCGCATAAAAAAGGGCGCCAAGCTGTTTTAGAGGTTGCAAAAGGATTTCCGATTGATTTGCTCATTAACAATGCTGGGCTCGGAGCTTACGGTGCTTTCACGGAGATCGAACCGACACGGGAAATGGAGATGATCGAGGTTAATATTACGGCTGTAATAGAGCTCACTCGATCATTGTTACCCGCTATGATTAACCGGGCAAAAACAGACAATAAACGTAGTGGTATGATCGTCGTTTCAAGTACCGCAACGGTTATGCCCATACCATTCTTAGCCACCTACGCCGCCACAAAAGCGTTCGAAAGACATTGGGGAGAAGCGTTGGCGGAAGAGCTGAAATATGATCCTGTCGATATTCTGATTTTGTGCCCCGGTGCAACACGAACAAACTTTTTTAGACGTGCCTCTATGGACGACTCAATACTAAGTAACATGGAAGAACCAGAAGTAGTTGCCCGCAAAGGCCTCAATGCTCTGGGACGGCATACGGTTTACGTCAGCAATGGTCCTGNACGTTTAGCACTAGCNCCAACAATCCTACCACGACGATTACTCACCACAGGNTTGGGTTATTTTATGCGTTCTAAACGCTAATTCCGGCCCCATAATTCCCAGATTTCTTTTTGGCGCCTCGGTGAGCAGACCAGATTTATACCGGCTCATTTACCTCATGCAGCGGAGACTTTGCGAGATTCGCGCTTACGTTCATGCGGATCTAGAAGGCGCTTTCTAATACGAATGGCATTTGGGGTAACTTCGACCAACTCGTCATCGGTAATATAAGCCAAAGATTGCTCGAGGCTCATTATGGTAGGTGTTGTTAACGTTACCGCATCATCCTTGCCAGATGCCCGAATGTTTGTCAGCTGCTTAGCCTTCAACGGGTTTACCTCAAGGTCGAGACCACGGGCGTGTTCGCCGATAATCATGCCGCGATAGACTGGCTCACCGGGCCCGATAAAGATCGGTCCTCTGTCCTCAAGATTCCAGAGCGCATAGGAAACAGACTTACCAGTTTCCGTCGAAATCATTACACCTGTTCGGCGTGCCTCTATTTCACCTTTATAAGGCAAATAACTGTGAAAAATTCGGTTCATCGCACCTGTGCCACGGGTATCTGTGAGGAATTCACCGTGATAGCCGATCAAACCGCGTGATGGTGCCAGGAAAGTAAGCCGTTGCTTGCCGCTGCCCCACGAACGCATATCTTGAAGTTCTGCCTTGCGGATACTCATTTTCTCCACTACCGCTCCAGAGAATTCCTCATCTACATCGACAATCACTTCTTCTATGGGTTCCGTGCGATTACCTGCGCCATCTTCACGATATAAAACACGGGGACGACTGATTGACAGCTCATACCCTTCTCTCCGCATCTGTTCTATCAGTACGGCCAGTTGCANCTCGCCACGCCCAGCCACCTCAAATGAGTTTTGGTTTTCCGTCTGGGTAATACGAACAGCAACATTACCTTCACCCTCTCGTTGGAGACGTTCCCAAATCATCCGGGATGTCACCTTGTCACCGTCTTGACCGGCGAGCGGCGAATCGTTGATCGAAAACGTCATCGCCAGTGTCGGCGGGTCGATAGGTTGTGACGGTATGGCCTCACTGTGCGCAACATTGCAAAGCGTATCAGCCACTGTTGCCTTCGCAAAACCTGCCACAGCAACAATATCACCCGCTTCGGCCGCAGCAAGACTCACGCGCTCGAGACCGCGAAACGCGAGAATCTTGGTCACTCGCGTCTCCTCTATCTTCGTGCCATCCCGAGACAGTGCCTTAATTGTATCGTTCGCCTTCAAGGTTCCCGCCTCGATACGCCCGGTCAAGATCCGACCGAGATAAGCATCCGCTTCCAGCGTAGTCGCCAACATTCGGAATGCTCCGTCGGTTTCTACCGAAGGCGGCGCCACATGCTCACGCACCAGATCAAAGAGCGACGCCATATCAGTACGATCTCCATCCACACTTCCCGCACACCAGCCTTGTTTCGACGAACCGAACAAGGTTGGAAAATCGAGCTGATTCTCATTGGCATCCAATGCCGCAAACAAATCGAATATTTCATTATGAACGCGATCGGAATCCTGTTCCGGCTTGTCGACCTTATTGATGAACACGATAGGCCGCAATCCCAGCGCTAATGCTTTCGCGAGTACAAATTTAGTTTGCGGCATCGGCCCTTCTGCCGCATCCACGAGAACAACAACACCATCCACCATGGATAGAATACGTTCTACCTCGCCGCCGAAGTCCGCATGACCTGGCGTGTCGACTATATTAATTCGCGTACCATCGCGGTCGACCGAGGTGCATTTCGCAAGAATAGTGATCCCGCGCTCTCGCTCTAGGTCGTTGGAATCGAGTGCTCGTTCAGCAATTTGCTGATTATCCCGGAAAACACCGGATTGGCGGAGCAAACAGTCAACTAGTGTCGTTTTNCCGTGATCAACATGTGCGATGATTGCAATATTTCGNAGTTCCATGGGCGGGATATAGCGATGCAAACCTCATACGGCAAGAAAAGGTTTTTTTTATTGCGCACTTGATATTTATATATCCAAAGATTTTGGACGCCCGCGTTATCGCCAAATAAGTGAACGAAGACTTACTTTATATGGAGCAGATTTGGCTTGATGAAGCCTGCTCTAACCATTTAGACGGCTGGAAACGAAATATGAGGCCAGGCACCGCATGGGTAGCACCCGGATCGTAAGTAGCGAAACGTCACGTGAACGCGGCCAGTTTGGGTGCGGTTTCCATCTATGCCGAGTTTCAATATAGCAGGCTTCGCTGTTTACTTTGGATTGCTATTAATATCGGTAGGCTCACCAATGATAATGCTAGGTTGTTAGATTGAACCAAAACTTTAAAGGGCACTATGAATCGAATGAGCAAAAACAGCTAGTGAGATCCAAAATAGCCGTAGCAACCTTAATAACAGGTGAACTCAAGAATGTCAGAAAGCCGGAACAACGGCAGCTTGCACGATGTTTCAGCTTGCGCGATAACCAGGCTTTTNACAGGGGAACGCTCAATGCCCATATCGGGAACCGAAAAAACACTGTTCGATAAGCTTTGGGATAGCCACGTCGTCACCGAAGTAGAGGGTGAAACGTTGGTCTATGTAGACCGATTGCTAGTGCATGAAGGCTCACGGCATTCCTTTTCAATGCTGCGTAATATCGACATGGAGCCTTTCCGCGTTGAACAAGTCTTTGGCTTCGCGGATCATTATATGCCTACAGGTACGACTGAAGGCGGCATCCCTGGCGTCAAAGATNAAAAAGTACGCGGCATGTTGGAGCTCATGGAGAAAAACACCTCGCAGACAGGAGTGCGTTATTTCGGCTTTGACGACCCGGACCAAGGAATTTTGCATGTAGTACCACCGGAACAAGGTATTTCTCAGCCGGGCATATTACTTTGTGGTGCAGACTCCCACACCTCAACCCACGGTGCCTTCGGGAGCATTTCATTTGGTGTCGGTGCCTCTGAAGCCGGCCACATCATGGCAACCCAATGTCTCTGGCAACAACGTCCTGATACATTACGCATCGACGTAGATGGTGAGCTTCCCTTCGGTGTTCATTCCAAGGATATCATTCTGGGCATAATCGCTAAGTTCGGCGTCGGTGTCGGTGTCGGTAATGCTATCGAATTCGCTGGCTCCTGCATCGAACGATTGACCATGGAACAGCGGATGACCGTCTGCAATATGTCTATTGAAGCCGCCGGGCGTATGGGCATGATTGCCCCGGATGATATTACTTATGAATATATGGAGGGACGACCCTACGCACCCAAAGGAACGCTCTGGAAGGAAGCCTTGCAGTATTGGCAAAGCCTGCCGTCCGATGAAGATGCGGAATATAATAATGAGATACAGCTCAACGTGAACGAACTCGTCCCCATGGTAACTTGGGGCACAAATCCAGAAATGT
>PAXN01000021.1 GCA_002715005.1 Rhodospirillaceae bacterium | reverse complement strand
CTGTGCCGCAAATAGGCGGCATGTTTCGTGGCGATTACAATCGTAAGTCTACACTAGCGGAATATGGGTTTCGCCTACCGTCTTGTGTCGATAATCGACCGCTCAAATTTGAAGAATGGGAAGCAATGCGGCCTCAGACAATTTTTGTTTCGGCGACGCCGGGCCCTTGGGAGCTGGAGCGGACAGGTGGCGTTATTGTAGAGCAAGTGGTGCGTCCCACTGGGTTGATCGATCCTATTTGTATTGTCCGCCCGACGGAGATGCAGGTCGATGACTTGATGGCGGAGTGCAAGGCGTGCACAGAAAAGCGAGAGCGTGTGCTGGTGACAACGCTGACTAAGCGCATGGCCGAAGATTTGACCGATTACATGTCTGAGGCGGGGCTCAAGGTTCGATATCTCCATTCCGATGTGGATACGCTCGAGCGGATCGAGATTATCCGTGATTTGCGGCTTGGCGTGTTTGATGTTTTGATCGGTATCAATCTGTTGCGTGAAGGCCTCGACATACCTGAATGCGCTGTGGTCGCGATTTTAGATGCGGACAAGGAAGGATTTCTCCGATCACGCACGTCGTTGGTCCAAACTATTGGCCGGGCTGCACGTAATTTAGACGGCCGAGTCCTTCTCTATGCAGATAGGATTACTGATTCCTTGGATTACGCTATTAGTGAGACCAATCGCCGCCGCGCTCGGCAGGAAGAATATAACAAAAAGTATGGGATCACTCCGGAAAGTGTACGTAAACAGATCGGTGATATTCTCGGCAGCGTTTATGAAAAGGACCATCTGACTGTTGATACCGGTGATCCCGAACACTCTCACCTTATTGGGATGGATTTAAAAGCCTATATTGCTGAGTTAGAGAATCGCATGCGGGCTGCTGCCGCGGATTTGGAGTTTGAAGCAGCCGCCCGAATACGTGACGAAATTTCTCGTCTTGAGGTTTTTGATCTTGATATGCCGGCGGATACGGTGCCGGTCGACCCCATAATTGCTGCCGAAATCAGGTCGGTATCTCTCGATATCATGCCAAAAGGGCGCAACAAGGCGAAAAAAGGAAAGAAGCGCCGGGTGACGCGTTAAGCTAAGCTGGCTCATATAACCGTTTATTGTTTTTAACATATGCAGGATCGATTCCTTATTGAAGTTCGACCTGACTTGTCTTGCTCGCTCGCTCGCTCGCTCTATTTCTCTTGGCCCGCTATAGTGCAACAATATAAGCATATAGAGGCTGGTTAATGAAAATAACTAAAATCCGAACGCATCCACTTTTTGCGCCGATAAAGGAACCCTATTGGACCGCACAGGAATTAAGTAAGGGTGTTAGGGCAATTCTAACAGAAGTGGAAACTGACGAAGGGTTAGTCGGTTACTCTAAAATCCAGGGTGCTCCGCAAACTGATATCTGCGATTGGATTGCGCAATTTGCGGAGCTTGTTATTGGTCGTGATCCACTTGAAACAACTGAAATTTGGGAATTTCTATTTGGTCTCACCTGTCCACGCCGGCGCGTACCATATGCAGAAGATGGTTTGCCACCGCCCTTGCCGCGCAGCGCTCGACCTCAGACTACTGCGGCTCTGGCCGCCATTGATATCGCGCTTTGGGATATTAAGGGTAAGGCAGCGGGCATGCCTTTGTGGAAATTACTCGGCGGTTCGAATGAACCTATCTTGAGCTATTCCACCGGCGGATACTTTCGTGAAGGGCGCGACATGTTAGCATGTGTCGATGAACTCGCGGGCTTCGTGGCAAAAGGCTACAAGGCGGTTAAATGTAAAATGGGTTTCGAGACGATGGAGGACGATCTCAAGCGCATTGCTGCGGTGCGTGATGCCATCGGGCCGGATACTCAGCTCATGCTTGATATGAATGCTTGCTACGACCTGCGCACCTGCATCGAGTTTGGTAATAGAGTGTCGGAATATGACATAACCTGGATTGAAGAACCGCTGCATTGGTATTTGCAGCCTCGTGATTATGCAAAATTGGCTGCCAATATTCCGGTCGATTTGGCTCACGGCGAACGTGAGCTAACACGCTTTACAATCCGTGATTTCATCGTTAGCGGTGATATTAATTATGTACAATTTGATTCCACGCGTCATTGTGGTCTAACTGAATGTTTGCGGGTTGCACAAATTTGCGAGCAATACGGTGTTTTCATCGTACCGCACCATGCCTCGGAACTGCATGNCCATGTGGCGGCAGCTTTTCCAAACGCTTCCTTCATGTTGGAAACCCATGGTGACCCGGAGCGTGACCCTGTTTGGCATCACCTTTTTAAAGAACGTGCGCAGGTTAAAGGCAGTTATGTTCACCTCAATGAATTACCCGGCATCGGCATCGATTTTGACTGGGATTTTGCGAAGACAATAGCGGCTTAAGCGCCCAAAACGGGAATTATCAAAAATGAAAATTACTGAGGTTATAACACACCCAATGAAGGTCCAATTAGAAACGTCTAGTTGGACGGCGCATGAAATTAGCGATGTTGCGACCTTGACATTATTTGAAGTTCGTACCGACGAAGGATTGGTCGGTTATGGCGAGGTGCAGGGTGGACCGCAAAAAATCATTTGCGAACTGGCGGCACAATTTGGCGATTGTATTGAGGGTATGGATCCACTCGCTCATTTGGAGATTTGGGAAAAATTATTTGCTTCTACGTCGCCGCGCCCTGGTGGTCTGGGAGATTGGGACGGGCTGCCAGCGCCACTGCCGCGAGGCCAACGTCCTCAGGCGATGGCGGCTATTGGCGGCATAGATATTGCGCTTTGGGATATCAAAGGNAAGGCAGCGGGATTGCCGGTTTATAAGCTTTTAGGTGGGTCACGGACCAGTGTCTTTACCTATTCTACCGGCGGTTATTATGTAGAAGGAGAACCCATAGAAGCGTGCGCGGAGGAGTTCGCCCTTTATGTAGAGATGGGCTATCGGGCGGTTAAGCTTAAAACCGGCGCGCTTGGTCTTGAAAAGGAACTCGTGCGCATCAAAGCGGTGCGAGATGCGATCGGGCCTGATGTTTTGCTAATGCTCGATATGAACGCGCCTTACGGTGTGAAAGATTGCATTAATTTTGCTAAGGCAGTGGAACCCTTTAATATTTTTTGGTTGGAAGAACCATTACACTGGCATTTACAGCCGGCAGATTATGTCCGTTTGGCGGAAGGATCACCGATACCTCTCGCTCACGGGGAACGGGAGTGGACACGCTTTACGATTCGTGACTTCATCGACAGTGGTGCGCTTGGTTATATCCAGTTCGATTCAACTCGCCATGCGGGATTCACAGAATCACTTCGTATAGCGCACCACGCCGAACAGCGAGGCGTTATAATTGCCCCTCATACTGCGCCGCAAATCCATGCCCATTTAGCGTCGGCTTTCGGTGATGCAGCATTCGGTGCAGAATCTCATGGTGGTCATGGTCGCCATCCGATACAGCACGGGCTTTATAGCGAATGCGCTCATGCACAGGCAGATGGCATGGTGCACTTAAATGATAATTCGGGATTTGGGTTCAAAATTGACTTTGGTTACGTGGACTCGGTGCGACTTTAATCGATTAGAGTATGACTTGGTGTTAGTAACCCTTTTCTTAGAAATGAGGGCCCAGCCGAGAGTGATTTTAAGTAAAGTTGATCCATTTATATTGTTTAATCGAATGACGGTTTGTAATTGGCCTTACAAAGATCAGAAACATTTTTGAAATAATGAAGTAGGCCTGCAGTTAGTGTTAAGGATGAGCTAACTTGATACTTATTTAATTGTGATGGGTAATTTGACTAATAGTTGCCGAGTCCGGCGCTGAGTGCGGGAAAGACCCACACCAAGCGACAATTCGGTCTAGTCTCTGAGGAGGCAAAAACTAGCCAAGTGCTTAAAGAAAAAAGGATTTTTTGATCTGCGTGCGTGATGGAAGTTGTGCACAGCGCTCCTAGACCAATATTAATGAGGAGTATAGTATTTTTTAATTAAACTGTAACAGAAAAGCTCAAGTGTAAATCTTCTTTTATCATATATTTCAGTATCTTAGTGTAATTGCTTAAAAAGTAGGCAATTATGTGAAGGTACTGCGTTTCCAAGAGTCGACTCGGCGTGTCCGAGGATTTCAACAGAGTTATCCACATTATTGGTGGATATTATAATTTTTGTTTCGAATGGTGCCATTTGGGCTCAAGAATAAAACCCGCATTCTCGGTGATTGACTAATTGGGTCGGTATTGAAAGGTTGGAAATATGAATCTTACCAAAGCTCGGAATTCCGTTCCCATACCCGCCGACACGTTGCCGACATCTAATTTGGCCCGCGGTGTTGTTGTTATCGAAGAACAATTAGCGACATTGTCGGGAAGCCCGGGTGTTTATCGAATGCAGGATGCCAAGGGGGACGCATTATATGTGGGAAAAGCGCGCAACTTAAAGAAACGCGTCGTCGCTTACACCAAACCGGTCCGACTACCCGCCCGGCTTCAACGGATGATCGCGCTGACTGTATCTATGGAGATAATCACTACTCATACAGAAGCTGAAGCACTTTTGCTAGAAGCCAACCTGATTAAAAAGCTTAAGCCTCGGTATAATATTTTGCTGCGCGACGACAAATCTTTTCCCTATATTTTGATTACTGAGGGACACGACTATGCGCAAGTGCTGAAACACCGTGGCGCACGCGGAAAACCCGGACGTTACTTCGGACCTTTTGCATCCGCAGGAGCTGTCAATCGCACGATTACTGCCTTGCAACGCGCATTTCTGCTCCGCAATTGCTCCGACCATATTTTTGCGGCTCGCACCCGGCCTTGTTTGCAGTATCAAATCAAAAGGTGCTCCGCTCCTTGTGTTGGTAAAGTCCCGCAAGCCGATTACGCGGCAATGGTGNACCAAGCGCATGAATTTCTCTCTGGGCGGTCACGCCATATTCAAGAAATGTTGGGCGAACGGATGCAGAAAGCGAGTGAGGAACTCGATTTCGAACGAGCGGCTCAAATTCGTGACAGAATTCGCGCTCTTACTCAAGTTCAAGCGCGACAGGATATTAATATATCGGGTGTTGAGGATGCAGATGTCATCGCTGCTTCGCAAGATGGTGGGCAATGCTGCATACAAGTATTCTTTTTNCGTGGCGGACGGAATTACGGCAATAGGGCTTACTTTCCGAGCCATCACCGCAACGCCGATGAAGATGAAGTGCTAACAGCATTTATTGGTCAATTTTATGAGAGAAGCATTGCACCTAAGCTTGTTTTATTGAGCCATACGTTGAAAGAACAATCGCTTATTGGTGAGGCGCTGACTATTCGGGCGGGTCATCGGGTNCATCTTGCGGTGCCCAGTAGAGGCGCGCGACGGAATTTAATTGATCATGCGAGTACTAATGCACGCGATGCTTTGGCGCGACGAATTGCAGAAAGTGTATCACAACGAGAATTGCTCAACGGGTTGGCGGAAAAATTGGGGCTCGAAGCATCGCCGGATCGCATTGAGGTCTATGATAACAGTCATATTCAAGGTGAAAATGCGGTTGGTGGTATGATTGTTTCTGGGCCGGAAGGCTTCGTGAAGAATGCTTATCGGAAATTCAATATTCGTTCTGAAGTGGCCGTCAAAAGTCGTTCTAAAAGCAGCCGTGGCGGCGATGATTACGAAATGATGCGCGAAGTTTTGACCCGTCGTTTTTCACGTACACTAAAAGAAGATCCTGATCGTAGTGGGATACAATGGCCCGATCTAGTCATTCTTGATGGCGGCAAAGGGCAATTATCAGTGGCAGAAGGTGTATTCGCTGATTTGGGGATCGATGATGTATGGCTTTTGGCTGTGTCTAAAGGACCGGACCGAAATGCCGGCCGGGAACAATTCCATATGATTGGTCGACAGAGTTTTATGCTCCCGCCGCGCGATCCTGTGCTGCACTATTTGCAACGGCTACGTGACGAGGCGCATCGTTTTGCGATCGGTTCTCATCGTGCGCGTCGGAAAAAGGCCATTTCAGCATCTCCGTTAGATGAAATAGTGGGTATAGGCGCTAAGCGCAAAAAGGCACTTTTAATGCATTTTGGTTCTGCAAAGGCAATATCTGAGGCTGGACTCGCTGACCTGGAGGCTGTGGAAGGAATAAGTAAGGCGGTTGCAGAGAAAATCTATGGCCATTTTCACAGCGATGGTTAAGTTGGGGCGACGTTGGAGCTACAAGCCATGGTAACGAACCTCGCTAACCTACTAACCGTTTCGAGAATTCTCGTTATTGTTCCCCTAGTCGCATTTTTATATGCAGAAGGGAACATAGCACGTTGGCTGGCATGGGGCCTCTTCACCTATGCCTGTCTGACCGATTTCTTCGATGGCTACATAGCACGTTCGATGAATCAAATTTCGAATTTTGGACGCTTTCTCGATCCGGTCGCGGATAAGTTGCTCGTAGCTGCGGTTACTTTTATGCTGGTATCGGATGGGCGTATTAGTGGGCTAGTAGTCTTGCCAGCATTAGTTATTCTGATGCGTGAGATTTTGGTGTCGGGCTTGAGAGAGTATTTGGCAGATGTCAAAGTAAGGTTGCCTGTCAGTAGTTTGGCGAAATGGAAAACGCTTATTCAGATGATAGCGCTTGGCCATTTGATCATCCATAATGCAGGGCCTGCGGCCTATCCGACAGTTCTTATAGGTGATATTGGCGTTTGGATCGCGGCTCTCCTGACCTTGATTACAGGGTATGATTATTTAGAAGCATCAAAACGCCATTTCGACGATGAAAACTCATTCGTCGGCAACTCAAAGACGAAGGTAAAATAAGAGTAGAATGAAACTTCTATATTTCGCATGGATTAGGCAGCAAACGGGGATCGGGGAGGAGGAGGTGCCGTTGCCCGCTGGTGTATCCGATATCAGCGGATTAATCGACTGGTTGCGTGAGCGTGACACAACTTTTTCTAAAGCTTTGGAAGATATCTCGGCGTTGCGTGTAGCGGTAAATCAGGAGTTTGCGACGTTTGATACAGAAATTACTGATTGCGACGAAGTGGCCCTTTTCCCTCCGATGACTGGAGGATGAGATGGTCGTACGTGTTCAATCGAAGGACTTCGACACCGGACGCGAACTCGATAAACTAACCGATGGGTATACCGAAGTAGGCGGCCTCGTGAGCTTTACTGGGTTAGTGCGGAGTATCGGTGGCGAGCACGCGGTGCAGTCGATGACGTTGGAGCACTATCCAGGAATGTCAGAAAAATTGTTGCGCGAAATCGAAACCGAAGCTTTGAATCGTTGGCCTTTATCGACGAGTTTGATTATCCACCGTTATGGTAAACTTTTTCCCGGCGACAAGATTGTTTTGGTAGCGACTGCTAGTGAGCACCGCCAAGCTGCCTTTGCGGCTTGTGAATTTCTGATTGATTGGTTGAAGACTAAGGCCCCTTTTTGGAAGCTGGAGGAGGGCTCTGACGGCGCGGCGTGGGTTGAGGCACGTGAATCTGATGACGATAGCGCCTTGCGTTGGAATAGGCCTGTTGGTCAATCAAAATGAAATAAACATTTATGCGGAATCGAGTGTCGTTGGTACTTCTAAACGAACCTCTTCATCATAATCTTCAAGTAATGTACGAGTGATTTCTCCCGGGGTAAAAGCATGCTCACCGATTTCCTTCACCGGTGTTACTTCTACAGCTGTCCCCGTTAAAAAAACTTCCGTCGCCCTCTCAAGTTCTTCCGGCATGATGTGGCGTTCGATGACGTCGTAGTTCCGTTTCTTTGCAAGCGCGATAACTGTCCGTCGCGAGATACCATCGAGGAAACAATCAGGTGTCGGTGTATGTATTTTCCCATCAATGACCATGAAGATATTAGCACCGGTCGCTTCTGCAATGTAGCCGCGATAATCCAGCATTAGAGCGTCGTTATAGCCATTGGCCTCGGCTGCATGCTTTGAGAGTGTACAGATCATGTATAGGCCGGTAGCTTTGGTGTCCGCCGGTATTGTCTCGGGGTCTGGGCGCTTCCATTTTGACCATTCCATACGGATGCCTTCCATTCGTGCTTCGGGAGTAAAATAAGCGGGCCATTCCCAAACCGCGACAGCTACGTGAATTTTGGTTTGCTGCGCGGATACGCCCATAAGTTCGGAACCACGCCAAGCGATTGGTCGTACGTAGCCGTCTTTAATACCCAGGTCGGCGACCACTGCATTGCATGCGTCATCAATATTTGCCACCGAGTAAGGAATTTTCATATCTAACCGGTTTGCACTATGGAAAAGCCGTTCGGTATGTTCAGTCAGTTTAAAAATCCGGCCATCATAAAGACGCTCGCCTTCGAAGACAGCGGATGCATAATGTAGGGCATGCGACAACACGTGAAGCGTAGCATCTTGCCAAGGCACCATTTCGCCATCATACCAAATTCGTCCCGGACGGTCGTCGAAAGGTTGGTCGAAGGCCATTTTAAATCTCCCTTGGGCCCGTTTGGGCATAACTTTATTATATAAGGTGTGATCAGCGCAGCTACACCCACAATATGTATTCTGTTTTAACGCCTGATATTCGGAAAGTTCAATATATAAGCCAATCCTCATGCTTTGTTTAAAGTGATATAATCAATCAATGGAAGAAGAAATAGAACATATCCTGGTTGTCGATGACGATACGCGGCTTCGTAGCTTATTGCGCAAATATTTAATGGATAACGGGTATCGTGTCACGGTCGCGGAATCCGCCGAAGCAGCCAAAGAATATCAACGTTCAATTGTATTCGATCTGATGGTACTGGATCGGATGATGCCTGGGCAGGATGGGTTAAGCTTTTTACGCGAATTACGCAGCGTTACTTCTGTGCCGATCCTGATGCTAACGGCGATGAGTGAAGTCAAGGACCGTATCGATGGGCTCGAGGCCGGCGTAGATGACTATCTGCCGAAACCTTTTGAGCCAAGAGAGTTGTTGTTACGTGTGCAGACGATTCTGCGACGGGCACAAGCATCAAGCGAGACGGAGGAAGCACCCAGACAAACCTATCTTGGCCCTTTCTGTTTTGACCTGGAGCGTTCACTGCTTACCGGGCCCGATGGGATAGTAAGATTGACATCGTCAGAAGCTAGTTTGCTGACGGCTCTCGCCCTGCGGCCGGGTGAAACTTTAAGCCGTTTAGACCTTACAGAACAGTGTGAGATTGAAGGGGGTGAGCGAAGCATTGACGTTCAAGTTACCAGGCTTCGTCGGAAAGTCGAACCGGATCCCAAAACACCGCGTTACCTTCAAACAGTTCGAGGTCGCGGCTACGTATTGCGACCGGATTAAGGTGAGCTAACGCGATGCGGATGACTCAATTTTTCAAACACATTCGACCTTTCGTTTTCCTTAAGCGATTTCTGCCGAAGACGCTTCTAGGGCGGTCTCTTATGATCATCGTTACTCCGCTGATAATTTTGCAAGTAGTGTCGACAATAATCTTTTTTGATCGTCATTGGGAAACGGTGACACGTCGCTTAACTAGCGCAATTGCTGGAGAAATTGGATTCGTAATTGAGGAACTGAACTGGGCCCCTAAAGGTGTCGCGAAAGAAGAGATGTTTCGTCAATCACGGCGTCATTTTTTACTCAAAATGGCGTTTCTGGAGGGCGCAAAACTTCCGGATTTGGAACAGCGAGGCGGTGGTATCCTAGACCGTTCGCTTGCACAACAGTTGAACGAACGGATACGTTTACCTTTTCTTATTGATACATCCTCATTTAAAGAGCGTGTGGTGATTGATCTCCAATTACCTTCGGGCGTGCTTTCTGTTACTGCACCCGGCGAGCGATTATTTAGCGACACGACATATATCTTTATTTTGTGGATGGTGGGAACGTCGATCATTCTGTTATTCGTTGCCGCGATTTTCATGCGAAACCAGGTCAAGCCCATAAGCCGCTTGGCGACGGCAGCAGATGCGTTTGGCAAAGGGCGCCAACTCACAGGCGATCTTCATGTCGCGGGTGCTACGGAAGTACGCCAGGCCGGCATTGCCTTTAACCTGATGCGAGGCCGCCTACGCCGCCAAATGCGCCAAAGAACCGATATGCTCTCGGGTGTGAGCCATGACTTACGGACACCGCTTACGCGCATGAAGTTACAATTAGAAATGATGGAAAATCTAGCGGGCGTGGACGAGTTGAAGTCTGATATTGCTGAAATGGAGAGAATGATTGAGGGTTATCTCGCGTTTGCACGTGGCGAGGGAAATGAAAAATCTGACCTCACCGAGATTTCGGGGTTTGTCGAAACTATTGTTTCCGACTGGAAGCGTAATGACACGCCGATCGATTATCATGTCGAAGGTAAATTATCGCTGCCAGTTAAACGCGAAGCGTTTAGGAGATGTCTTAATAATCTAATCGCGAATGCGGATCGGTATGGCGATCATATTTGGGTTCGTGTCGGAAAGCGGCGAGGATCAATTGAAATAACAGTCGACGATGACGGCCCCGGCATTCCCGAGCCGGAAAGACGAGATGTATTCCGGCCCTTTTATCGATTGGATCAGTCGCGAAACCCGGAAACGGGTGGCACGGGATTAGGACTTGCGATTACGCAGGACATTGTCCGTGCTCATGGTGGAGATATCCACCTAACCGATTCTCCGCAAGGCGGGTTGCGAGTAAGATTGAGGTTGCCGCAATAAAATAGGTAATTGCTATGAGATCGGTCGAGCTCTGCTTGTTAGCGTAAGGCGTGGCAGCATTTTTAAGCATTTTTCGCCACGACGAAGATTTCTGTCCAATGCAGCCATCGTTCGGGTCATGTCCGGACTGTCATCTTGCAGCCACACCCGGGCTGTTGCCAGCCAGACAACTAACAGCCCGTGCGCATGCGCTATTCCCATCAAGCCATTTGCCGTTAAATTTGCGGCCGCTAGCATTTTTGCCATAGAAAGTGCGGCGCTCGGCCCATTTGCAATTATACTGATGGGTGTCTTGGGGAGATCGCGATTTATTTGGCGAAGTGCTTTTTTGTAAGGCTGCATCGCCTCAAAGCGGAGCATGAGAATTTCCAAAATCCGATCTCGCTCTAAATCAAACTCGTCGAAAGGCACGTTCTGCGATAATACCAAGTCGTCGATATGGCGCATAAATTCATTGAGTAGCAGCGCTTTGGTAGGATATCGCGTGCATACGATGGCCTCAGACAAATTAGCTTCTTCTGCAATGTCCGCAATCGACATGCGTACCCAACCAATTTTGGTGGCGAGTTCAAACGCAGCATTAAGGATCACTGTGTCAATATTTTTATTTTCCGTCATAACGCTATAGTAACGCGCCAGGGCAGGCGGGCAAGGTCGGATATTTTGGTTTAGCCGGCGAGCTCTTTACTGCGTCGGGTCGCTGCGGCGACCGCGCGAGTCATAAGCTGTTGCAATCCATCATCATCCATTAGTACTTGCAAGGCCTCGAACGTGGTGCCCGCGGGGCTGGTGACATTTTCACGGAGTTGTGCGGGTGTCTCATCACTTGCCGCTGCAAGCGCACCAGCGCCGGCTATAGTTAAAAGTGCAAGTTGGTCGGCGAGTTCTTTCGGTAGCCCCGCCTCGATACCTGCCTTGGCTAACGCCTCGACCATGAGGAATACATAAGCGGGTCCACTACCAGAGACTGCAGTTACTGGGTCTAGTAAGCTTTCGTCGTAGATGAGTGTTACTTCGCCTACCGCTTCAAGCATCAATTTTGCTAATGCGGCTTGTTGGTCACTTACTTTGTTGTTTGGGCACGCCACCGTAATACCTTTTCCGACTGCCGCAGGCGTGTTTGGCATGGCTCTGATTATTGCTGCCTTTCTGCCTAAGGTGCNCTCGAAGAAAGTTATCGTGGTGCCGGCCGCTATCGACAAAAATAATGTTTGCGGTGAGACAAACCGCTTATAGGCTGGACCGACCTCTAGCATTTTTTGTGGTTTTACCGCAAAGACGATGACTTGTGGGGTTAACCCTTCAGGTAAATCGTCGATGCTTTTATGGATTTTGATACCAGCTATTTCTGCGAACTGTGTCGCACCCAANGGTTCGACAATGTGGGCGCCTTCTCCTAGCATGTCGCGTTTCAGCCAACCGGACAGCAACGCAGACCCCATTTTGCCGCATCCTATCAGCAGCAAAGGTCGATGCATTGTAAGTTCCATGAAATCTTCCTTCGATCGGGCTTTATGCCTCGCCCATCGTCTCCATCATTGCCGATGCGATGGCATCATTCGGTGTGCGGCCGGCCCAAACAACAAATTGTAATGCGGGATAAAATCGTTCGCACTCCAACAGCGCAATATCTACTAAATCTTCCAATTGTTCGATGGAGACGGAATTACGGCTGCGCGCGAGCATGGTGTAACGGTATAGCGGCAGGCCGTCCTCGGAGCCCACTTCGAAGTGCCCCAGCCATAGTTTTTCATTTACCAGGGCTGTAAGTTCGACGACGGCTAAGCGTTTCTCCTCGGCAACCCGAGAATCGAAAACCGTTGTGAAATAAAGGGCGTTTAAATCTTCACGCCAAACGAAGAATAGACGGTAGTCGCACCAGCGCCCGTTTGCTTCGACAACTAGTTCGTCCTCGCTTGCACGGTCGAATGGCCATTCATTGGCCAACACAAGTTCTTCCAGCAAATCGAGAGGATTGAGATTACTCTCAGAAAATTCCTCAGAAATTAGTGCCATGCACTGATATTCCTCTCCTCAGGCTGCCGTGCCATGAAAGCTTTCCAAGACCCCTCTCCCCAGGTGAGCGTTAGACGGATATTAGGCCCTTTAATGGACAACAGAGAATTTCCCCATATATTGCGTATAGACCCAGTGTCTAACACAAGACCTAGAGTGCCTCAACTGACTTACTGAGCGCAAGCAAAGATTTGAAGTAACTAAATTTTGATGTGGACAAAATTGGCTCATCGCCGAGTCACGGCGGATACCATTAATTGTAGGGTGTCTAAAGTTTCAAAGAAAATTATGATTTTGCAGTTTTTGGACTGTTTTTCCCAGCCTTGGCAGTCTTTTGAACAGTTTCCAGTTTAGAATCCGATTTTAAAGATTTTTCAAGAGCTGCAACGCGTTTTACCAAAACTTCCTGTTCTTTGCGGGCTTTGGCTGCCATGATTTTAACTGCGTCAAACTCCTCGCGAGGAACGAGATTCATGTCCGACAGCATTCGTTCGAGCCGTTGTTTGATTAGGGTTTCGATCTCGGTTCTCATATTGGCGATCGTTCCAACAGCTCCGCTAGCAACCCGGGCCAGATCATCGAAAAACCTATTTTCTGTCTGCATTGAAATACCTCTCTAGAACCACATCATCTGATATAGATGAAGANGGGAGATCGTTCAATGGCGGTTCGGTACTAGGGGGAGGAGATGCTTGCGATGAGTAAGGGCTCGCGCCTATAACGGAGTTTCGTTAGCAGGGTATGATTTTTATGATTCTTATTACCGGCGGTTTTGGATTTATCGGTTCTAACCTCGTTGCAGCTTTGTCGGAACGCGGCATTGGACCACTTGTGATTTGTGATCGTATGGAAAGCGCTGAGCGGCAGGCAAACATTGCTAAGCATAGTGTTGATGAAATTATCGAGCCGGGTGCTCTGGGTTCTTGGTTGGACGCGCATACCGACTCGGTGCGAACGATTTTTCATCTTGGCGCATCTTCGGCTACGACGGAAATGGATTACGAGTTTTTGTTAGATAATAATTTTGGTGTATCGCTGGGTCTTTGGCGTTGGTGCGCTGAGCACGGTTCTGCTTTTATTTATGCGTCTTCGGCGGCAACTTATGGTGACGGAACATTGGGCTTTGACGATAGCAACAATATCGCAGCGTTATCCCGACTGAGGCCTCTCAATCCCTATGGTTGGTCAAAACAGCTGTTTGACGTGCAAGCGATTTTACTGTCGGAAGCGGGTTATAGACCTAAGCAATGGGCAGGCCTAAAGTTTTTTAATGTCTATGGGCCAAACGAATATCACAAGGGAGGACAACAAAGCGTTGTACTGCAATTGCACGACCAGATTTCGAGGAGTGGCCGCGCCCGGCTCTTCAAATCCCATCATGCAGATTACGAGGATGGCGGCCAATTACGTGACTTCATTTGGGTCGGCGATTGCGTTGATATTATGCTGTGGTTACATGAAAATACGTCCGTTTGTGGTGTATTCAATTGTGGAACTGGGGCAGCGCGGAGTTTTCTTGATCTGGCGCTTGCTTGTTTTGCCACAATGGAAGTGGAACCCGCTATCGATTACATCGATACACCGCCAGCTATTCGTGACCAGTATCAATATTATACTGAGGCAAAAATGGACCGATTACGACATGCGGGTTACAGCCTACCCTTTACGTCTCTTGAAGAGGGTGCGGCACTCTATATTAGCGATTTCTTAACTGCTAACGATCGCTATCGGTGAGCATGGGCCCTTTTATTTTTCCCGACTTCGATCCAGTTGCTATTGCAATTGGACCATTTGCAGTTCGCTGGTATGCCTTAGCCTATATTACGGGGCTCATTTTCGGGTGGCGGTACTGCCTTTACTTAGCCCGAAAACCGCCGATGATGGTCAAAGAAGAATTTATCGACGATCTTTTTATTTGGGTAACGCTCGGGGTTCTAATAGGTGGTCGGTTGGGCTTCGTGGTGTTCTATAAACCCGGTTACTATTTCAGCAATCCAATCGAAATCATGCAGACCTGGAAGGGNGGTATGGCGTTTCATGGCGGATTGATTGGCGTGATAGTGGCCATCTATCTATATAGCCGATGGAAAAAGACCGAATTTTGGCCGATAGCCGACATACTTTCTGCTGCGGTACCGGCTGGACTGTTTTTAGGGCGGCTCGGTAATTTCATCAATGGCGAGCTCTGGGGGCGGGTTACGGATTTGCCATGGGGTGTAGTGTTCCCGCGCGGTGGCCCGGACCCCCGCCATCCTAGCCAGCTGTATGAAGCTGGGCTGGAAGGATTAGTGCTTTTTGGTCTCTTGGCTTGGCTTGTTTTTAGTCGCGATGCTTTAAGTCGTCCTGGCTTGATCAGCGGGACTTTCCTTGTTTGTTATGGCTGTGCAAGGATGGCAGTGGAAACCGTTCGTGCTGAAACGCATTTGGTCGATCAACTACCGCTAGGGCTCACTTTTGGCCAGTTGTTATCTATTCCGATGATTCTCGGGGTTTATATTATTTATCGAGCCTTAAGCCGCCCGTTGGTCGGGGCGAGCAAAGGTTGAGCTCGCTTGTTATAGGCTTGGAGCGGCGGATCGCGGCTGAGGGTCCGATTACAATCGCCGCCTTCATGGCCGAAGCCTTGATGCATCCTATCCATGGTTATTATGCTAAATCTGATCCGTTTGGCGTAAATGGTGACTTCACGACCGCTCCGGAGATCTGTCAAGTTTTCGGGGAATTGATCGGTTTATGGTGTGCTGATATTTGGCGGCAAATGGGTGCGCCGGAAGAAATTGCGATAGTTGAATGTGGGCCTGGGCGTGGGACGCTGATGACGGATGCGCTTCGCGCAGCTGCCGTTCTTCCGGCGTTTAAGAAAGCCGTGTCTGTGCATTTAGTCGAAGCTAGTCCTTTTTTGCGATCACAACAGGAACAGGCTTTGGCCGCCTTCTCACCGACCTGGCATGAAACAGTAGCCTCTCTCCCTGACCTGCCAATGTTATTGATCGCTAATGAGTTTTTCGACGCATTACCCATTAATCAGTTTGTTTTAACTCCGGATGGTTGGCGTGAAAGGATGGTGGCTTCAGTCGACGGGATGTTTGCGGTGGTAGTGAGCCCTCAACCCACGCCGCGCTCGGGTTTGATTGACGCTGGTGTAAATGCGCATGCAAAAGTTGGCGATATAGCAGAAGTGTGCCCCTTAGGGATTTCAATTATTGAAGCGATAAGTACAAAAATTGCCGAGTATGGCGGCGCGGCGTTGGTTGTGGACTATGGGTATGCGGAGCCGCAAGCGCGTGCCACATTGCAAAGTGTCTGCAGCCACAAAGCTCATGACTTTCTTGAAGCGCCAGGAACAGCGGATATCACCGCCCATGTGGATTTTGCGGCGTTAGGTCGGGTGGCGGTTCGTGCGGCAGGAACTGGGGTGAAGTGCTGGGGGCCAATTTCACAGGCAGATTTTTTAATGCGCCTTGGCTTGGCGGAACGCGCTGCGCGTCTTACGGCCAACGCTACAAAACGTCAAGTTAGAGATATAGAAGCTGCATGCCATCGCTTGATTGCGGTAGAAGAAATGGGCACCCTGTTCAAAGCATTCGCCATTAGCGGCGGCAGTACTATTGTTCCGCCTGCGTTTGTGGAATGTGTTGGTTTTAATGAATGATAATGGACTAAAAATTTTAACAGACCCAAAGCTAGAAAGCATCGCCAATGTCTGGCATGGGTTTTTCACTCGTCAGGGCGGCGTCAGTCGCGCTAAATACCATTCTTTGAATGTTGGATTTGGATCGGATGATGAGCCTGATAATGTTGCTGAGAATCGACGTCGCGCCAGCGTTAAAATGGGGACGGGTCATCTGAATACAGTGCATCAAGTCCACGGAAACCGTGTTATACGGGCGAATGAGCCTTGGTCTCCGGAAAATGCGCCTCAAGCCGATGCCATGGTGACCGATTGTCCCAGGCTCGCACTTGGAATTCTCACAGCAGATTGTGCGCCGGTGTTATTTTGCNATCCCAAAAGTAAAATTATTGGAGCCGCTCATGCGGGGTGGCGAGGTGCTGTTGGGGGTATTTTGCAGGCAACTATTGAGGCTATGATTGAATTAGGTGCTAATCGCGGGACCATTTTAGCCGCGGTTGGGCCTGCGATTGGAGTAAATTCTTACGAAGTGAGCGAAGCATTCTTGGAACCTTTCCTGGATCAGAACCCCAACAACCGCGCTTTCTTTAGCCCTTCGTCTCGACAGAAACATTTTTATTTCGATTTGCCGAACTACATAGGTAAATATCTAGCGCAGGAGCAATTAGCCTGTGTTGGCCAACTTGGACGCGATACTTGCGCTGAAGAGGACCATTTTTTTAGTTATCGACGCGGCATACTGAAAGGTGAAAAAGATTATGGCCGATTGTTGTCCGCGATCATGATCGAAAGTTGAGAGATGCCTTATCTTATACAATTGATTGTCTTGTGTTTGATTGGAACGGTGGCATGCTGTGTCTTCATATAGAATTATTTTTTTAGGTATTGTTGCGCTTGGTTTGATGTGCGGTGCCTGTGGTCCGTTACCGCGGGCTTTTAAGCCGGAGCATAAGCCGTTGAGCAATGCGTTGTATCAAGTGGAGAATATTAAAGGAGTGGTGGTTGGGCGTATTGAGGGCGTTCCTGATAATTTTGCGGCCGCATTAGCCGAGAAGTTAGTTGAAAATTTTCACAAGGTAGATATCCCGGCCAGCACTAGTCATGCGCATCGCCATGGACATCTTTTGACCGGCACGGCAAAGTTCGAGACTGCTGACGGGAAACGGCGCTATTTAATTATCGATTGGAAGTTGAACAATAAAATAGGTGAGAAGATCTGGCTAAAAACTATACGACAACAGTTGCGCCCAGGGCATTGGGAAATCGACAATGAAGCAGCTCTTCAGCGTATTGCACTGTATTCGGTAACTAAAATCGCAAAACTTTTTAGATCAAACGCCGCCCATACAGTGTCTGTGCCTTTACCTAAATCGGTGGTTGTCGGCGCGGTCGTCGGCGCGCCGGGCGATGGCGGAAGAGTATTGCCCTTAGCCATTCGGTCGGTTCTTCGCCAGGGTGGTGTCGCTGTCATAGATACACCTTCCGAGGCAGATTTGAGTTTGAGCGCAAAAATAAAAGTTGATCCGGATAGCGCTGCGCATGACCGGGTCACAATTCTTTGGGAATTTAGGGACAAGGTGGGTTCGGTAGTCCGTCGTATGCGCCAATCAAATGGAATACCAAAAGGCAGAATGTCACAGCCCTGGGGCAGACTTGCATATGATATTGCAATCGCAATGCGGGACAGTGTTCATGACACGTTGGCTTCATTGCCCAGGGAGGATATCGCAAAACCAGCGCGTACGCGAATGCCGGATATGGACCAGGTAATGGATCAAAAAGACTCGAAGCCTTTAGCGGGCGAGTCTTCAGATGCGTTGTTATTGCGTCTGGAGAATACACAAATATTTGAACCTCACAGAAATTTTGAAAAAGCCCGTGGGGACAGGCTTTTAGAGGGTTTAGAATATACTCGTATTGATGCGAAACCGTAAATTTTCTATGGCGTTTACAGATTTGTTGCCGCTTGTTATAGAGCTCCCATATTAATCGTTTGCTATCCATTACGTGGTAAGCTGCTCAAAATTGGGCTCTTGGAATTTTAGTGGTTTACAATATGTTTTCGCTGGTGGAGCGGAATGAATGAAAATCCTCAGTTGCAACAGTAATCTTCCCCTCGCCGAGGCCATTTCTGACTATCTTGATATTCCTTTGACGCAAGCTGCCGTGCGGCGGTTTTCGGACATGGAGGTGTTTGTTGAGATTCTGGAGAATGTGCGCGGAGAAGATGTCTATGTTATTCAATCGACGAGTTACCCCACTAACGATAACTTGATGGAATTGTTAGTGTGTCTTGACGCGTTGCATAGAGGATCTGCTAATAGGATTACCGCGGTTATCCCGTATTACGGTTACGCGCGGCAAGATCGTAAGACAGGCCCCCGAACACCAATATCGGCTAAACTTGTGGCGAATTTGATCACTACGGCAGGCGCGCATCGCGTGCTGACCCTTGATTTACATGCGGGTCAAATTCAAGGTTTTTTCGACGTTCCGACGGATAATCTCTATGCAGCGCCGGTTTTAAGTAAGGATATTACGGAAACGTTTCAGAATAACGGCGATCTCACGGTGGTGTCGCCGGATGTAGGCGGCGTGGTGCGCGCGCGTGCAATCGCACGACGTGTAGATGCAGGTCTGGCAATTATCGATAAGCGCCGCGAAAAAGCGGGGGTTTCCGAGGTTATGAACATAATCGGGGATGTGAATGGAAAACGTTGTCTAATGGTTGATGACATCGTCGATTCTGCCGGTACACTTTGTAATGCTGCGGTCGCCTTGAAAGAAGCGGGCGCTGAGTCTGTAAGCGCTTATGTAACTCATGGTGTATTATCGGGAGGCGCTGTAGCGCGGGTGAGTGCTTCTCCGCTTGAAGAAATGGTAATTACGGACAGTATCTTAGCTACAGATGCGGTGCAAAATGCTATTAATATACGGCAGCTTTCGATCGCACCGTTGTTGGGAGAGGCCATCCGCCGTATTGCGGAATCGAAATCTGTTTCCTCACTATTCGATTAATAAAAAAACGCTGTATTCCGAGCCTGTTACCCGCTAAAACACGGGCCGCGCCAATGTCGACACCCTTGGAGGCTAATTTGGCGCGGTTATTATGTTTTTAGGAGAATTTGATATGGCTGAAGTCAATGTAATGACCGCACAGCTGCGTGACGGGGTTGGTAAGGGGGCCGCCCGGGCTACGCGTCGTGCGGGGCGTGTTCCCGCCGTTATATATGGTGGTAAAAAAGATCCGAAAATTATTTCGCTCGATCCACGCGATGTCGCTAAAGGTGTGGAGACTGGTGCGTTTTTTTCGACAATCTTCGATATCGTAATAGACGAAGGGAAGGAACGCGTCCTACCTCGCGATATACAGGTCCATCCCATTAATGACATGCCGCAGCATTTGGATTTTCTCCGCGTTACAGCTGACACCAAAGTAACGGTTGAGGTGCCAATTAATTTTTTGAACGAAGAAGAAAGTCCTGGCCTAAAGCGCGGTGGCGTCCTTAACGTAGTGCGCTACGCCGTTGAGATTATCTGCTCAGCAGAGAATATTCCAGCAAGCTTTGATCTCGATTTAACCGGTCTTGAAATTGGCGATGGCCTGCATGCGGGTAGCCTCAGTTTGCCTGATGGTATTGAGCTGACAATTACTGATCGTGACTTCACTATCGCTACGGTAGCGGCACCAACGGTCGTTGAAGAAGAAACTACCGAAGAGGACGAAGAAGGTGAAGAGGGTGAAGAGGGCGAAGAGGGTGCGGAAGGCGAAGGTGTGGATGCCGACGGCGACGCAAATGGAGCTGATGATNAGTCAGACGATTAGCCTGAAAGGCGGGCAGCCAAATGCTGTTGTTGGTGGGGCTCGGTAATCCCGGTCCCAAATACGAAAAAAACCGACACAATATCGGCTTTAGGGCGGTGGATGAGATTGTCCGTCGTTATTCCTTTTCGCCGTTTAAAGCAAAATTTCAGGGCTTAATCGCAGACGGTACGTTAGAGAGCGCTAAGGGGCTTGTGCTTAAACCGGCTACCTTTATGAACGAGTCTGGCAGATCTGTCGGTGAAGCAATGCGATTTTATAAGTTGGTTCCTGGCGATGTCATCGTGTTACACGACGAACTCGATCTTGCGTTAGGCAAAGTGCGTGCTCGCGCAGGTGGCGGCTTGGCGGGACATAACGGGCTTCGTAGTATTGCTCAGCACATTGNACCAGACTTTCAGCGCATACGCATAGGTATTGGCCATCCGGGGGATAAGGCGCGGGTGCATGGCCATGTATTAAGCGATTTCTCCAAGTCCGAAATTGACGTGGTCATGAGGCTTGTCGATGGCATTGCCGACGCGGTGCCATTATTGAGTAGGGGCGACGCGGGTGCCTTTATGAGCCGAGTCGCTTTGGCGGTGAACCCACCGAATCATAATTCTAAATCGAAAAATAAGACGGCTTACATAGAGGGTAAAAATGGGATTTAATTGCGGGATTGTTGGCTTGCCAAATGTTGGGAAGTCGACGCTTTTTAATGCACTGACTAGCACGGTGCAGGCGGAAGCGGCTAATTATCCGTTTTGTACCATCGAGCCCAATAGTGGTCGTGTCGCGGTGCCCGATTGTAGGCTCGATAAATTGACTGAACTCAGCAAGTCCGAGAAAACAGTCCCGACGTTCCTGGAAATCGTTGACATTGCCGGACTCGTGCGAGGGGCTTCGAAAGGCGAGGGCCTCGGCAATCAATTTCTTGGGCATATCCGGCGAGTCGATGCGGTGATTACCTTGTTACGTTGTTTTGACAGCGATGACATAACTCACGTGGACGGGTCGGTGGATCCTATTCGCGATGCGGAGACGGTGGAGACGGAGCTTTTGCTGTCCGACCTTGAGAGCTTGGAGAAACGAATCGAGCCGTTGGAGCGTAAGGTTAAGGGTGGTGATAAAGATGAAGAGGCTCTNTACGATGTGATGAGCCGAGTTTTAGCTNCCTTGCGTGAGGGTACTCCGGCCCGCAGTCTTGNGATATCGCGGGAAGAGCGACCTTACTTTAGAGAGCTCTCTCTAATAACTGCGAAGCCTGTTCTGTATGTCTGTAATGTAGGCGAAGATGAAGCGGCGACCGGTAATGATTATTCTGCGCGTGTTGCGGAAAAGGCGGTAGCTGAAAGGGCCGAGGCAGTAGTGATTTCTGCGGCAATTGAAGCGGAAATTGCACTATTGGAGAGTGCAGATGATAAGGTGGAATTTCTTGAAACCCTGGGTTTAGAGGAAACCGGCCTCTCCAAGGTTATCGCAGCGGGCTATAAGGTGCTCGACCTAGTGACCTTTCTCACAACGGGACCAAAAGAAAGCCGTGCTTGGACCGTACCGCAAGGTGCCACTGCGCCACAGGCAGCCGGTGTTATTCATAGCGACTTTGAAAAAGGGTTTATCTGTGCCGAAACCATCGGCTTCGATGAATTTGTCGCCAATGGTAGCGAACAGGCGGCCAGGGAAGCCGGAAAAATGCGTCAAGAGGGGCGCGACTATGTGATTCAAGATGGGGACGTGCTGCTATTCCGTTTTAATGTTTAGTGTCGTAATACGGCTAAGGGCTTACTTTCTTGAGCTCAATATGTTGATTTAAGATGCGTATCGAATAGGGGAGCTAAATGGGCGAAAATATAACCATCACTGCATCAGATGGCTTTACGTTTGATGCTTATCTGGCACGGCCAGAAGGCAAGACGAAAGGTGGGCTAGTGGTCATTCAGGAAATTTTTGGCTTTAATGACCATATGCGCGAAGTTTGTGACGGTTATGCGGCAGAGGGTTATATCTCCGTAGGTCCATCACTTTTTGATCGTTACGAAAAAAAGCTTGAACTNGGCTATAGCAGCGATGATGTCACACGTGGTCGAGAGATCCGGGCCCATGTCGGCTGGGATGATCCTGTCCAAGACTTAGCGGCGGCGGCTAAGTTTGCTGCGGCAGGCGGAAATGTTGGTTCGGTTGGTTTTTGCTGGGGCGGTTCGCTTTCGTTTTTGTGTGCGACGCGTATCGACGGTATTTCAGCGTCCATTTGTTATTACGGCGGGCAAGNTTTGGACTTCAAGGACGAAANCGCTAATGCNGCCTTGATGATGCATTTCGGTAGCGCCGATGCGTCCATTCCGCCCGATGCAGTGGTCGATATTAGTATTGCTCATCCTGATGCAGTCGTACACACGTATGAGGGTGCTCTGCATGGATTTAATTGTGATCACCGTGCTTCTTACAATAAAGCTGCGGCAGAGTTCGCCCTTGAACGGTCGCTCGCATTTCTTGATAAAAAGGTGGCAGCATGATTTCCAAAGGTGTCAAACAATTGGTTAAAGAAGCCGATGCACTAATCGAGACAATTTCGGTGGTTGATGCAAAAGCCTTACTTGGCGATGATGGAGTGCAATTGGTGGATATCCGCGACGTTCGAGAGCTTGAGCGTGACGGAACTATTCCCGGCGCTTTCCATGCCCCCCGCGGTATGCTTGAATTTTGGGTGGATCCCGACAGCCCTTATTACAAGGAAGTATTTGGAAGTGGCAAAAAGTTTGTTTTTTATTGCGCTAGCGCATGGCGCTCCGCTCTAGCCACCAAGGCCGTGCAAGAAATGGGCCTCACGCCTGTTGCTCAACTGGAGGGCGGCTTTAATAAATGGAAAGACCAGGGGTTCCCGATCGCAGAACGAGCGAAAAAATAAAATTGCGGCTTTTGTACTTCAGAGCACTCGCCCCGCGATTATGCCCAATTTTTTGACCAACTCGGGATCGCGCGAACCTGGTGTCGTGATTATGGCGTTGTCTAATGCTGTGTGACAAAGAGCCTCGCAGGGATCGGAACGTTTGCCAAGAACGGGCGTCATTAGTTTAATTAGGTTCCGTGCTCTTTCCGCATTATCCGTTAGTACCTTAGTGATGGCATCCACAGTGACGTCTTCATGTTGCGGNTGCCAGCAATCAAAGTCGGTGANCATGGCCACTGTCGCNTAACACATCTCCGCTTCTCGAGCGAGTTTTGCCTCTGGCATGTTAGTCATGCCGATCACGTCGCAACCCCAGCTGCGGTAAAGCTCTGANTCCGCACGTGTGGAGAATTGCGGCCCTTCCATGGCAAGATATGTACCACCTCGAATGGCGGAAACACCTAAGATGGCAGCCGTTGCTTCAATTACATTACCAAGGCGTGGGCAAATCGGATCGGCCATCGTGACATGCGCAACTAGGCCTTTGCCAAAAAAGCTTTTAGTGCGCGCGGTTGTTCGGTCTATAAACTGATCAACAATCACGAAGGTACCCGGTGCCAAGTCTTCGCGCAACGAGCCTACGGCGGAAAGCGATATAATTTCAGTGACGCCTAATTTCTTAAGGGCCGCGATGTTGGCGCGGAAATTCAGATCAGAAGGTGGAATTGTATGTCCTCTGCCATGGCGGGGCAGGAAAATGACCTTTTGACCATCAAGTGACCCTATCATCAACGAATCAGAGGGGTCACCGAAAGGAGTCGTTACAGCCTGCCAAACGATGTCTTTTAGTCCTTCGATTTCATACAGCCCACTACCGCCAATAACGCCAATGATTGGCGGTGTTCCGGGTTTGCTCATNTTGAGATCTCCTAGGTTGAATTAGCTAGATAATGTCATCGAGTGATATGCAGATCATGCAGTGAGAAAGTCTAGCGTACAAATAAAAAGCCCTCCGACTACTCGAAGGGCTTTTAGCTAATCAGATGCTTCTTTTAGTGCACGTTTGACCAGGTGCGTCTTTTCAAGGCGATGAGCACGAACAAGAAAGCAAATAAGAACAACATCACTTTAATACCCATGCTTTTCCGGGCTTCCATATTGGGCTCAGAAGCCCAGGCAAGGAATGCCGTTACGTCGGTCGCTATTTGATTGACGGTCGGCTTTGTGCCATCCGCATACTCAACAGAACCATCCATAATAGGCGCTGGCATGGCGATTTGGTGACCCGGGTAAGCTTTATTATAGTACATTCCGTCGCCAAGCTTCAGGCCTTTCGGAGGGTCCTTGTAACCGGTAAGTAGAGCATGTAAATAATCCGCTCCGCCGACCCGCGATTCAACAACCAAAGATAAGTCCGGCGGATATGCACCGTTATTGGCCGCACGCGCAGCTTGTTTGTTTGGGAACGGATCGGGGAAATAGTCAGCTGCCCGGGCTGGGCGTTTGTATATTTCGCCTTCGTCATTGGGTTCCTCGTTTGTCACTTCAATCGTTTTAGCGAAGGCTTTAATCTCAGCGGCTGAGTATCCCAAATCCATAAGATCCCGGAAGGCAATGAATTTTAGACCATGGCAAGCTGCGCAAACCGATCTATAGGCCTGTAAACCGCGTTGCAATTGGCTACGGTCGTAGGTGCCGAAGACACCTTGCCAAGACCAGTCCCTTTTCGGAAAGGAAACAATCTCAGCACTATTTGCCGCCGTCGTCATGGCGCTAAATAGAAAGGTAAAAGCCAAAGCGGCTTTCATTGTTAATTTAGACATTAGGCTTTCTCCCTTTTGGCCGCTGAGGCCGATCCTGCAGGGGCAAAGCCTCCTCCACCCATTACTGGTTGACTGATCGAAGTTGGTAGCGGCTTCGGCGTTTCAATTTTGCCGATAATTGGGATCAGTACCAAGAAATGTGCGAAATAATAGATAGTGGCCAAGAGACCTAAGGTCTTATATTCAAACCATTCAACGCCTGCAATCACCAAATCATTTGGCGATTTTGCTCCGACAATGCCGAGAATGATGCAATCAACCAGCAATACCCAGAAGAACAGCCGGTAAAGCGGGCGATAGCGCGCGCTTCTGACCTTTGATGTATCTAGCCAAGGCAGGATGAACAAGATCATAATTGACGCCCCCATGGCGATCACGCCAAGGAGTTTTGCTTCCAGAAACAAAACGTCAAAAGTGATAGACCGCAAAATTGCGTAAAACGGTAAAAAGTACCATTCAGGCACAATATGTGCCGGCGTCGATAGTGGTTGCGCTTCGATATAATTATCGGGATGACCGAGGTAGTTTGGTGCGAAAAAAATAAACGAAGCCCATACAATAAGGAATACGCCAATTCCGACTGAATCTTTCGCCGTAAAGTACGGGGTGAACGGTACCGTATCTTGCGGGTCCTTAATGTCGATACCATCGGGGTTGTTGGAGCCCGCTATGTGAAGCGCGGTGACATGGAACGCGACCACACCGACAATCACGAATGGCAGCAGATAATGCAATGAGAAGAAACGATTTAGTGTTGCATTATCAATGACAAAGTCGCCTCTGAGCCAGGTCGTNATGGCATCACCAACAAAAGGAATAGCGGTGAAAAAATCCGTGATCACCTGTGCACCCCAATAGCTCATTTGGCCCCATGGTAGGACATAACCCATAAAGGCCGTGCCCATCATGAGTAGCAAAATGACTACGCCGAGCATCCAAATTAGCTCACGTGGAGCCTTGTAAGAGCCGTAATAGAGGCCTCTAAATATGTGAATATAAACGACAATAAAGAACATGGATGCACCGTTTGCGTGTATATAGCGCATAAGCCAGCCGTAGTTTACATCCCGCATTATGCGCTCAACACTATCAAACGCGAGCGTCGTGTGAGGCGTATACTGCATCGCCAAAACGATACCGGTCACAATCATCGTTACCAATGTAATGGTTGCGAGCGCGCCGAAGTTCCAGAAATAATTCAGGTTTTTCGGCATCGGGAAATCGACATATTCATGGTTAAAATAGGAAAAGACCGGAAGACGGTCATCGACCCATTGAACCACTTTATTATCAAATTTTTGTTTTTCCATGACTCGCTGCCTCACCCGATTTTAAGAATTTTGTCCGTGACGAAATTATGTGGCGGCACCGGCAAATTGCGCGGTGCCGGTCCTTTACGAATTCGTCCGGACGTATCGTAATGGGAGCCATGGCAAGGGCAGAAGAATCCTCCAAACTCGCCTCGGTCGTCACCAACCTTTGCTCCTTTGGGAATACAGCCGAAGTGAGTACAACTTGCACTCACCACTAGCCATTCGGATTTCGTAACACGGTCTTTATCTGCCTCTGGCTCCCGCAAACTTGCAATATCAACCTTTTCAGCCGCTTCAATTTCAGGCTTAGTTCGACGACGCACGAAATATGGCCTTTTCCGCCATTTTACGAGGATCGCTTGACCTGGTTTGATCGAGCTTACGTCCAGTTCCGTGGACGACAGTGCTAAAACTTCAGCTGATGGGCTCATGCTATCGACCAAAGGCCACGCGAAAGTCACTGCGCCAACGCCGCCTACGGCGCCTGCCGCTAGCTGAAGAAAGTCCCGCCGTTCTTCATCTTCGGCGTGAGGTTCTGTCATCTTGCAATCTCTCCCTTATNTAACGTCATCGGCTCGATTGTACCAATAAGAAATATAACCTTTAGCATACAATGCGGGGAGTTCATGCGACAACCTGCCGCATAAAAGTCATAGTTTTTGGGATGCTTCTAGTCTTTAAATGAGTAAAAATTTAAATTGAGCATNAATCACCATGCGACTAGCCCTCTTTGAGCCCGAAATTCCACAAAATACCGGTGCGATACTCCGTTTGGCGGCGTGCATGGATGTCGCTGTAGACGTGATAGAGCCGTGTGGGTTCATCTGGTCAGACCGGCATATGCGCCGATCGGGGATGGATTATTTGGAACGGGTGGATTTAACGCGCTACGCTTCGTGGGAAGCCTACCGGGAAGGGCGGGAAGGTCGATTAATTCTTTTGACGACTAAAGGAGAGCAATCTCATACCAGTTTCGCTTTCCATATTAATGATACGTTATTGCTCGGGCGCGAAAGTGCCGGTGTCCCTGATCACGTCCATTCTAGCGCCGATGCGCGGATTCGCGTTCCCATGCGTAAGNGTGAACGTGCCTTGAATGTTGCGCTCNCCGCCGCCATGGTGTTAGGCGAAGGTCTCAGACAAACAAATATATTCCCTGATTGATGGTGACTAAAAACCAGACGGCGACTGATATTCAAAAAAAGCGTGCAACCGATTGGTTTGCGCGGCTGCGCGACGATATCTGCAGTGCCTTTGAAGTGATTGAAGATGATCATAAAGGGGTCTTGGCCGATCAGTCGGCTGGCCGTTTCGAACGGACGCCATGGACAAGGGAAACGGACGGGAGCGATAAAACCAACATTGAAACTGACGATGAAGCAGGCAAGGAAGCAGGCGTGATGCAAGGCGGCGGTGAAATGTCCGTAATGCGAGGTCGTGTATTCGAAAAGGTCGGCGTAAATATTTCTGCCGTGCAAGGCACATTCTCGGAAAAATTCGCGAGAGAAATTCCAGGTGCCGCGGAAGATGGACGTTTTTGGGCAGCAGGGATTTCATTGGTCGCGCACATGCAATCTCCATTGGTGCCTGCGGTTCACATGAATACCCGCTACATCGTGACGACGAAGAGCTGGTTTGGCGGCGGCACGGATCTGACGCCAATGGTACCCGACGAAACCGATACGCAGGATTTTCATGCAGCATTAAAAAAAATTTGCGACGCCCACTCAGTAGCGGATCACAAACATTATAAAGAATGGTGCGACCAATATTTCTTCCTAAAACATAGAGGCGAAGCGCGCGGTGTTGGGGGAATTTTTTACGATTATCTGGAAAGTGGCGATTGGGACGCAGATTTTGCTTTCACTCAAGATGTGGGCCGGACCTTTTTGGAAATCTATACATCTTTGGTCCGAAGGCATTACGACAAGTCTTGGACGGATGAGCAGCGCGCTCACCAATTAATGCGCCGAGGACGCTACGTGGAATTTAATTTGTTGTATGATCGGGGTACACGATTTGGATTAATGACGGGTGGTAATACAGACGCCATACTGATGTCCATGCCACCTGTAGCACACTGGCCATAATAGGCGTTTTAAAAACATGACTTGATAAGCGAAAAGGAGGGATACCGCTTAATACAGATTCTTTCCCAGGTCGTTGTTTTGGGGAGTAGGCGACATCTCTAAAACCCAAATTAATTAAGTATGGGAAATAATCGCTTGCAATTTCGCGAGGCATTTTATTCGGTCGGGTTTGAAATCCTCCTGTACCCACCAATCTTCTATCCTTTTTAAAATTGCACCTACCATTTGCCCCGCAGGGGTACCGGTAGCTAATACATCTTGCCCCGTTAATGGAAACGTCGGTTTTTTCCAGTTGGCGGCAGCAGACAAAAGCATTTCGTGATTGGATGGCAATCCGCCTTTCGCCCAATTCAGGAGCAACAAATCTCGTGTACTTTCTGAGCCAATCTCGTAGAGGCACTTTTCCAATCCGTATTGGTCTGGTGAGCTTCGGGTCGTATCTATCAGAGCGAGCAGGCGATTGTGTAAGGATTTGGAGAATTTTAATCGTACCGCAACCTTGGAAATTTTGCGGGGACATTTTGAAAGTAAGGCGGAAAGCCGAAGTGCTGCATTTGGCAAAATAAAAAGTGGCCAATGCGGTGTGAGTAGTGATTCTATGGCCAGTAAGTTATTCAAATGATCGAAATCTTCCGCCTCCGGCATGCAATAAACCAAGATCTCATCATCGCGCATCATCTCTATAGCGTCTGATGGCTCGTTAGCCTCAAGCAGAGATAAAATTTCTTGTTGTACCCGTTCGTGGACTAGACTGGGTATCGTCGGTGCAGCCTTTTGACAGGCGGTTCTTGCTGATTCATTTGCTTTGCCGACACCGTAAAGAGCGAAGAAACGATAAAATCGCAGAATACGCAGTACATCTTCTTTTATTCGGGTTTCAGCATCTCCGATGAACCTTACATTTCCTTTTAGCGCATCATTATAGCCATCGACGTAATCGTATATCGTACCTTGCATGTCAGCGAAGAGCGCATTCATGGTGAAATCGCGTCGTTCGGCATCTTGCTGCCAATTGTCTGTAAATTTGACGACTGCGCGGCGCCCATCAGTCTTTATATCGCGACGAAGTGTTGTAATTTCGAACGGTTGTTGTTCGATAACTGCTGTTATTGTGCCATGTTCTAGCCCGGTTGGGATCGCCCTGATCTGGTTCTTAATCAGTAAATCAACGACCTGTTCCGGCATTGCAGTGGTGGCAATATCGATATCCTTGATAGGGAGATTTAGAAGAGTGTCGCGAACGCATCCACCAACGAATCGGGCTTCAGCACCGCGGGACTGGAGCACTGACATGACCTTCGTAGTCGAGTGCGCTGTCATCCAGGCGGCCGGAACTAAAGTATGGGGCATCACTTCTTATCGTAATGGCCGGGAAGGATTTTTCCATCCTTATATTGGGGAGCGATATAGGTTCCCGGATTGCCGCTTTCGCGCAATACAATCGGCGTTGCTAGAAGAGTGACTATAACTAAAGTAAGACCGGCGATGCTTAACCATAACCACGGTGCATCACGAAATGAATCAGGTCCCGGTGCGTTGTTTCCCCGCTTAGCCGCATGCCGCCTCGCTAGCCATATCCAAAAAAGATAAAGAAGGGTCGGCAGTAATAGCAAAAAGAGGACAATGGCGATATTTTTGGTCATTGATCAGCTAAAAGCTCCGATAGATTGACAAGCATACCGGCTGTTGCCCCCCAAATAAAATGTTCTTGATACTGCATAGCATAGAACTGACGCTTAAAACCTTTATCTTCGCGCGTCATACGTTGATGGTTTGCCGGCGCAATTAAGAAACTCAACGGCACTTCGAATACGTCTGCTACCTCGAATGGGTCCGGGCTTACTTGAAAGGGTGGTTGGAGAAGGCCGACAATCGGCGTGACCTCGTAGCCCGTCCGAGTCATATACAGATCGAGATGGCCAATCAGTTCGATGTGCTCACGGGCGACGCCGATCTCCTCTTCGGTTTCGCGTAGCGCTGCGGCTTCGTGACTATCATCACTTTCCTCAACACAACCGCCCGGAAAACTTACTTGACCTGCGTGAGCCTTCAAATGATCTGTACGTTGGGTCAATAGAACCGTAATTTCTTCCTCATGAAGAACCAATGGTACTAGGACGGCGGCAGCCTTAGTTTCTGCGGGCATAGACATTTGAGGGTTAAGATCATTGTCGCCCCGAGTTATCCTCTCAGAACGTGCCATGCCGGAGCCCCATCTTCCGATGTCAGTGTTAGACAGCCGTGCTGAGATTTTTTGGCGATTTAACATGCTAATCGCACTCTACTTTGCCAAGATTAAAGAAAGTGCCGGCACTCCAAACGCCAAAATTTATATGCCCGTCTTGTTTTTTTTGCTCGGCCATATCAACCAATTGGTAGAATTGTGGCCGTAGGATGAGAGCCTCCAAATTATCTCGTACCAACACATAAGGTGATGGTTCGCCGGTTTCGTGGTCTTCAGCAACGCGAATGGGGTGTTTGGCGTCTACGGTTACTAAATGGTCCAAATTCGTCCGAATTGTAATAATCTGTTCCTGCCCGGACCCCTCCGTAAGTATTTCCACGGCGACAAAGGGTGCATCTTCAACTTTAATTCTGCCCTGCTCGGCAGGCGTGACTAGAAAAAACCTGCCGTCGTCGGTTCGCCGCAGTATGGATGAGAATAACTTACATATCCTTTTTCGGCTAATTGGGCGTCCCTGATGGTGCCAAATACCGTCGCGGTCGATGCGGATCGGGAATTCATTTGGGTCCTCGGTGTCGAACGCCCATTTGGGCATAACGCCCGGCGGGGCGTCAGCGGCGGCACGGTCGATCAATTTATTTAGATCACTAGATTGTGATTGTTGCTTGGTCATTTCGAGAACGTAGCAGCATAATACAAAGAAATTAATACTAATTAGGAAGGAGGTTCCTAATATGTCCAAAGTGAATGTAGGTTCAGACAAATTCGACTTGGAAGCCTTTGGCAAGCGTGTGGAACATTTGGGCTCCAAGTTACAGGAGATGCGTGATGCGGTGGACGAAGTTATTTTTGGCCAAGATCAAGTTATTGAGCTCACACTAATTACCCTGCTGTCGGGTGGGCATGCACTTTTGATAGGTGTTCCGGGTCTTGCTAAGACCCGCCTCGTGGAAACACTTGGTCAGGTGCTTGGTCTGGAAGATAGGCGGGTCCAGTTTACTCCTGATCTCATGCCGGCGGACATTATTGGCTCGGAAGTCCTTGAAGAATCTGATACGGGTCGACGTTCTTTTCGCTTTATTAAAGGGCCGGTTTTTTGTCAGCTCTTGATGGCTGATGAAATCAATCGTGCAAGCCCTCGCACCCAATCTGCGTTATTACAGGCCATGCAAGAGGCGCGCGCATCTGTCGCTGGTGAAGATCATGAACTACCAAAACCATTTCACGTATTGGCGACACAAAATCCGCTGGAACAAGAAGGGACCTATCCATTACCGGAAGCGCAGCTCGATCGTTTCCTTTTACAAATCGATGTAGGTTATCCGGACATTGTGGCGGAGCGGCGGATGGTGATCGAAACAACGGGAGTTAAACAAGCAAATCCTAAGACCATTTTTTCTGCAAGCGAGCTTTTGGAGGCACAAAAATTAGTACGCCAAGTACCTGTCGGTGATGCCGTCGTTGATGCCATTCTCTCATTGGTGCGTAATGGGCGACCGGTAAGTAGCGAATTATCGGAAGTTATTACTCACGTTGCCTGGGGACCGGGTCCCCGGGCCAGCCAATCATTGATGCTGGCTTGCCGGGCTAAAGCTCTACTGGAGGGGCGATACGCGCCGTCCGTTGAAGATGTGATTGCTCTCGCGGGTCCGGTTCTGCAACATCGTATGGCACTGAATTTTGCAGCACGTGCCGAAGGTATGACTATCAACACAGTTATTAAACGCCTTATTGGCACAATTCAGTAGACGGTGACAACCCAATGCAATTCTTCTCCGACCCTTCTAACATTCAGCACCACGCTGAGCACGTTGCTTCGGTTTTGCCGCCTTTGCAGGTAGCGGCAGAGCGCGTAGCGAAGACGGTGGCGCAGGGCGTTCATGGCAGACGGCATATAGGACAGGGGGAAACTTTTTGGCAATTCCGACCCTATTTCGAAGGGGATTCCTCTACGCGCATTGATTGGCGCCAATCGGCAAAATCGCGCCACGTATTCGTTCGAGAAACCGAATGGGAAGCGGCGCAAAGTGTATGGCTTTGGTATGACGGATCGCCGTCAATGGATTATGCATCTAGTTCTGCTCTACCGAAGAAAGGCGAGCGGGCGGCTTTGTTAGCTTTGGCCTTAGCTTCTCTTTTGGTGCGGGGGGGAGAACGGTTTGGGCAGCTTGGGACTGGCAGATTGCCAATGAGTGGGCGGGCCGCCTTTGACCGGTTTGCGCAATCAATTATTCATGAGGATGCCGCATTCTTAAGCCTCCCTAAACCAGAATTGCTGTTGCGTCACGGGCAGGTGGTTTTGTTTGGTGATTTCTTTTCCCCGTTATCTGAAATCACTGAAGCGGTTATGAGCATCGCAACCCAAGGGGTGAGCGGATCGCTGGTGCAGATTGTCGACCCTGCGGAGGAAAGCTTACCATATAGTGGTCGTGTAGTGTTTACCGGAATGGAAAAAGAAGGAGAAACAACGATAGGACGCGTTGAATCTATTCGTAGTTCCTACCTTCAAAAGCAAAAAGCTCACTGCCAAGCAGTTGCTGATATATCGCTTAAGGCCGGTTGGCATTATCAATATCACCGTACGGATAATTCTCCCGAAAGTGCCCTATTATCTCTTTTCGTCGGTTTGGCGGCACGGTAGGGGGTGGCGCGTTGCTTAGTATCGGTTCTTNTGCTTTCGTTTCACCGTGGCTTTTATTAGGATTATTATTGTTGCCCATTTTATGGTGGTTGCTGAAATTGACCCCGCCGGCGCCTAAAACTCAGCGGTTTGCTGCGGTAAGGTTGTTATTTGGCCTAGAAAACCATGAAAAAACAGCGGCGAGCGCGCCTTGGTGGCTGGTTCTTATCCGGCTTGCAGCTATAGTTTTTTTGTTGTTGGGTCTTTCGCAGCCGTTGATCAATCCCGAGAAGGCATTGCCTGGTAGTGGACCAATTCTTTTGGTGGTCGATAATGGCTGGGCATCGGCGCGCAATTGGTCTGCTACGCATACGCATTTGCAGGGCATCGTTGCTCAGGCGGATAGGGAAGGGCGAACTATCGTAGTGTTGGCAACTGCCACTAGCGAAACCGGAAAGCCACCACAGCATTCCGGCGTTTTGCGGGCCGCCGATGCTAAAGGACTCATCGAAACACTTAAGCCGTTACCATGGGCCGTGGATCGTGAAGGCGCAATTGCTGCTTTAAGAGGTTTCAAGCCTGACGGTTCTGTCTGCGCGATCTGGATGAGTAATGGGCTTCATGACAAGCAAGTTTCCGAGCTTGCCCAAACACTCCAAAGGCTTGGGTCACTGCGCGTTATTGAACCGAGTATTGGGCAACTGCCCTATAGAATTTTGCCTCCNTCNGTTGGGGGTTCGGATTTTGAAGTTTCTGTCGAACGGGTTGCCACGCCATTAACAAGTCGAGTAAAAGTCCGCGCCAGTACCCGTGAGAATCGCCAAATAGCTCATGCGGAGCTAGTTTTTCGTCCTAATAAAAGTTTCGCAAAGGCCATTATTAATATTCCTGTGGAAATGCGGAACAAGGTCGATCGAATTGATTTANTAGGTTCGCATGGGGCCGCTGCGGTNNTTTTAATGGATAACCGCTGGCAGCGGCGTCCGGTCGGGTTAGCGTCTGTATCACTGCGCGATGCTGAGGTTTCGTTCCTTTCGGATCAGTATTACATTCAAAAAGCACTCGAACCTTTCAGCGAAATTATCGTTGGAAAAATTGAACAATTAATAGGATTAGGTCGTGCGGTTATCGTGGTACCGGATAGTTACCCCATATCGCAGCCTGAGATTAAAGCGTTAGAGCAATGGGTAAAAAGCGGTGGCATGGTGTTACGGTTTGCTGGCGCGCGCCTCGCCCGGAGCACGAAGGATACATTCGTGCCTGTACCCTTGCGCCGCGGCGGACGTATCTTAGGAGGCGCCATGCGTTGGTCTAACCCAGCAACCTTAGCACAATTTAGCCGTAAGAGCCCGTTTTTTGGTTTGAAGCCAAGCAGCGAAGTTACCATCTTGCGCCAAGTTTTAGCGCGACCTTCGCTTGATCTTGGCGAGAAAACATGGGCTCGACTCAGCGACGGTACTCCCATGGTGACAGCGGACCGTCGGGGTAAGGGCTGGCTTGTGTTAGTCCACACCACCGGCGGCATGAGGTGGTCCACTTTACCGTTGTCTGGCCTTTTCGTTGAAATGCTGAGACGGATAGTCTCTGTAAGCAAAGGCGTAGCAGGTGATAGCGCTTCGGACATATCATTAACGCCGGTCTCGTCGCTTGATGGGTTTGGCAGTTTGGTTCCTCCTACAGCGGTCGCACAATCGATCAAGCCGGACGAATTGGATAAAACCTCGGTGGGGCCAACCAGACCGCCAGGTTACTACGGCGCGGGCGATTACCGTCGGGCTCTTAACCTATCCCCAGGCATCGCTTCGTTAAAGAGGATAGGAGAGTTGCCAAGTGGAGTGGGTCGTGAAGCATTTAGGCCCCATACCGTTTGGAATTTGAAGCCGTGGCTGTTGTTAATTGCTTTCTTGTTGTTTGTAGTCGACGGCTTCATTACTCTAATCATGCGCGGCCTATTACCTGATTTCAGATTGTCTAGGCGGCGGTTGAAGGGCGCCGGGCGAAGCTCGATTTCGATAGTTTTGGCTGTAAGTTTCTTCGGATTTGCGTTTGACGTTAATGCGCAGGACGCGGGGGCTAATGACGCTTTCGTGCTTAAAGCACTTCGTGGAACCCATTTGGCTTATGTAACGACCGGAGACCCGAAAGTAGATCTTGTCAGTCATGCCGGCTTAATGGGATTAAGTAATGTATTATCGGCACGCACTGCGGTGGAGCCAGGTGATCCTATTGCCGTTGATGTAGAGCGGGACGACTTATCGCTCTTTCCATTAATATACTGGCCGATATCAGAGGTGCAAAATCCGCTCACTGAAAAAGCTATAGAGCGAGTAAACCGGTATATGGCGACCGGCGGTACGATTTTGTTTGATACGCGCGACCAAAATTTGGGCGGCGGTAATACCTCGAATAAGCAGATGTTGAGAGTGCTTGCACGCGGATTGAGCCTGCCGCCTTTGGAGCCTGTGCCCGATGGGCATGTTCTCACTAAGTCATTTTATTTATTAGTTGATTTTCCTGGGCGTTGGGACGGCGGATTAGTCTGGGTAGAACGTGGTGGTTCAGCCGAACGCGATCAGGTCTCCCGCGTCATTACCGGTAGCAACAATTGGGCAGCGGCGTGGGCTGTGGATATCACTGGTCGCCCCCAATTCGCAGTAGTGCCGGGGGGCGAAGCGCAGCGCGAGGTGGCGTTTCGGTTTGGCGTGAATTTAGTGATGTATGTCATGACCGGTAACTATAAATCAGACCAGGTTCACGCGAAGCATATTTTAGAACGGGTAGGGGAATAAGCATGACTTCTTTATCCGTAAGTTTTGCGCCCCTCCTACCGCTTGCCCTGATGATCATTCTTGGCATTTTTGCGGGCATTGTTATGGTGTTTGGGATTGTTTTGCGTGCTAAAGGCGCTTGGTCTCGGGCATTGGCGTTGATGTTTTTATTTTGCACGTTGCTTAATCCAGCAGTGGTTCAGGAAAAACGAGAAGCGTTGAAGGATCTGGCGGTTTTAGTTGTTGATGCGACACCTAGCACCCAGATGGCAGGACGCGATAAACAAATTATCGAGGCTGCTACGAGAATTGAACAACAGATCCGCAAGTTAAAAAGTTTGGTAGATCTGAAGATAGTNCGTGTACAACAAAAAACAATTTCTGAATCTGTTAGTGGTAGCAAGCTGGTCGGCCCTCTGCAGTCGGCTTTGAGCGATATTCCGGTCCGGCGTGTGGCGGGTGCAATCTTTTTGACGGATGGCCAGGTTCACGATGTGCCATCTGAACCGGCAAAAGAGTTGTTACCGAAGCCTCTGCATTTGTTGTTGGCGGGGCAGCCTAAGGCGCCTGATAGGCGGATAACGGTTAAATCATCCCCATCCTTCGGTTTGGTCTCTAAAGAACATGCAATGGTTATTCGCGTAGACGAGCAGTTTTCTGGGGCTGGTCAAGGTGAAAAAGACGTGCGGGTTATTTTACGTCGCGATGGAGGGGATGAGGAGGAACGACTCGTGCCGGTGGGACGTGATTATCATTTGCCATTTAAATTGGAACATGCAGGTCCGACCATATTTGAACTTGAGGTGGCGCCTGGCAAGGAAGAGTTGACCATCAACAATAATCGAGCAGTGGTTGCGGTAAACGGTGTGAGAGACCGGTTGCGCGTATTGTTGGTTTCGGGGGAGCCTTATGCGGGAGAGCGCACCTGGCGCAATCTGTTGAAATCTGATCCGTCTGTGGATTTGGTGCATTTCACGATTTTACGGCCGCCAGAGAAAAACGATACGACTCCAATCAATGAACTGTCACTTATNTCATTNCCGGTCCGCCAGCTTTTTAAAGAGAAACTNCAAGAGTTCGATCTGGTGGTGTTTGATCGTTATCGGCGACGAAACGTATTACCGCGAGTTTTCTTAAGTAATATTGTCCGATATGTGCGCAAGGGTGGCGCCTTTTTGGTTGCTAACGGGCCAGCTTACGCAACTACGAGTTATAGTCTTTATCATAGTCCGCTTCGTCGAATGTTGCCGGGACGGCCGTTGGGCACGGTTATTGATCGCGGCTTCCGTCCAAAAGTAACCTCTATTGGGTTGCGTCATCCGGTTACTGCGGAGTTACCTGCAGGTCCAGAGAGCAACGCCGAGAAAATGGCCAGCTGGGGACGGTGGTTTCGTTTGGTAGAGCTGAATAAAGTGCGTGGTCAGACGGTAATGACCGGCGCTAACGACAGACCTTTGTTGATTCTTAATCGTTTTGGTAGGGGTCGGACTGCACAATTGACTAGTGATCAAATTTGGCTATGGGCTCGTGGCTTCGAAGGAGGGGGGCCGCAAGCAGAGCTTCTGCGTCGAATTGCCCATTGGCTTATGAAAGAACCGGCGCTGGAGGAAAATTTGCTTAAGGCTCATGTAGTTGGCGATATATTGCATATTGAGCGGAGAAGCATTGAACCTGGGAAATTCACGGTGAAAATATCGACCCCAAACGGCAGCGTCAATCAGCACGAATTAAGGGAGGGGAAAGGCGGTCGTTACTCTACCGCAGTGCCGGTTGACGAGGCGGGATTATATAGAATTTCCGAGAAAAGTCGTACTGTGATGGCCGCTGCTGGGCCGTTGAATTCGCTTGAGCTCACTGATGTGCAGTCCACAGAAGAACGACTGTTGCCGCTGATAAAGACAACAGGTGGCACTGTCAGGTGGTTGTCAGATGCCANTCACGATATTCGTCTTATTCCTGCTGGTCGAAAACCTTACGGTCGTAGTTGGCTGGGACTGGTTTCTAACGAAAATTATGAGGTAACGGGTATAAAGCTTACCCCGCTTTTACCAGGTTTGGCCGCATTGCTCTTAATCATGGTAGCAATGGCAATTGCTTGGCGGNGTGAAGGCTCCTAAGGCTGTTCCTTGCAAAGTCACCAATAGTGGCGGCGGGGATCTGAGCTAGTTTTCCTTTTATGAAGGCAAAAGAAAACCGCCGGTCCAGGGGTATGAACCGGCGGTGTATAAGTTTAAAGGTGCCCTATTTTTGGTATAGAATGATGCCACCCCGTTTGCCCGTGAATAAACCCGGACCCTCGGTTTCTTTCCAGCTTTCGTCTTCCATCACGCCTGGCTCTACCCACGCACAACCCGCCACAAATGTAGGGAGTGCGATTACAACCAGAGTAATTTTTAACCAGCTGCGTACCATTGTATACCGACACCTTTTAGCTGTTGTTAGGCCCAATTAGAACCGAGCCCGGAAGCCCAAGGTGAACATGTTGATGTCGTTGAAATCTTCAGCAGTATCAGCCGTGCCACCAACTTGGTCAGTTTCAAGAGACGCGTGACGGTAGCCGACGTAGGCGTCCGTACCTGTGCTCTTGATTTGCTGAACAATGGTAAAACCATGCGTTTCCGCGATGTCACCTTCGTTCACGTTGTCGTGGGTCTGGTTGAAGCCATACTTGAAGCGAGTTTCACCAAGTTCAAAGAACTTCGCACGATACCAGATGGCAGCCCACCAGAAATGAGCAGTTTTACTCCGAAGTTCTAGAGCCGCCGTACCATCAAAGTCTACATCTGGACGATGACGTTCGGATACACCGGCTGCGCCACTGACACCAAGACCCCAAGGAGACTGAACGGAAATTGAGCCGTTTGTCACGCTNAGTTCGGTGTTAGCAGCAGTTATGCCAGCACGCTCAGAACCTGGGAAGAGGCCACCATTGCCATGGCTGTGGTTAACCGCACCCTTGATCTTCATGCCAGCTACTTTGCCTTTGTACCAAAGAGCAAATTCATAGCCACTTTGATCAATCACGGCGCCACGGAGTTGGAAGCCCATGATGCTGGGGGAGTCGTANCGAATACGGCTCGACCGGCTGGTNGCGTCCAAGTTTGTGGAGGATTGGTCAACACGTTGGTTTTGACGGGTCGCACCATTCGCCGAAGATTTACTTTCGAGGAAACGGGCTTGTTGGAATTCCCAGTGCTCGCCACCACCTTTTTGACCGGTCGAAGTGCCGGAAAGGTCAGTTTGTGAGGAACTGTTACCCGGGCCATCGCCACGACCAAAATAGACCGTGCCGAAACGTTTATGATGGAACTGAATGTCAGCCCAACGAATATCGAAGTCGTTGTCCAAGCCATCATTCTGCGCTTCTAACGGACGGTTCTCATGAGCTGCGCGGAAGTTGAATTCATAACGCAGTTTGAGCTTGAGATCGTTGTTGATCTTACCAGCCGCTTTAATACCCATACGAGTGGATGTATTGCCGTTTTCAGAGTTAGCAAAACCACCCGATACACCGTTGTCGGTGTAGGACGCTGTACGAGCGATTTGCCCATACAACTTTAGCTTCATTTTTTTGCCGCTGGCTACGACCTTGGGCGCCTTAGAAGGATCTTTCTTCTTCGCCGCCGCAGGCATCGAGAGCCCTGCTGCAAAAGCAATGGCTGTAGTAGCCATTAAAGCTTTGTTAAGTTTAGTCATGTGAAACCTCCACATTGATGAATGTTCAAACATCTTAGGAACCACCGTTGCCGACTAATTCGGCCATTACCCCATACCCAATTAAAGGCGACAGTGATAAGGTAATCCCAGGGTACAACGTAAAACGGTACCATAGAGAAACCCAAGGGAATTTGACTGTTTTGGAGATTGTAGTCGGGGACCGTTGCAAAACAGTCACACTTTTAGTGAGTCGGTCACAAAACTCAGGTATTTTGGCAGTTTCCGTCATTTTATGCAGCGTTAAAAACGAATTCTAGACCAAGCGGATTCGTTTACTGCCCCTTTAGGTATGTTGGAGGCAACCTCAGACCCTCTCGCAACCATATTGGCATGTCTTGGGCGTTTGCGCTGAGAAACCCTGGCCAGCGGTATCCTTTGGGCTCTGTGACCCCCGCCATTTCATCCCATTGGTCCGCAAGTTTTTGACCTAGCTACGAGTGCTATTATTTTATATTTTTACTCAAGAGCCCCAGAAATTCATGTCGTAGGTTACATCTCTAAGAAACATTGCCTGATTGATTCTATAGCAATCCTTAAAGGAACGTTCCTCGTGCCAGGCGCCATGGAAGAAAATGCCAGGATATACGAGCAAGCGGTTGTATTTCATGGGAATAATGCCAAGCAATTCCCAATATTTGTCATAATCTTGCATGAAGTAGTCAGTGCCGGACTCATAATTTGAACCGGTAAAAATTTGGTCATGCAATGCTTTATGTTGGTCCGAGTCAGCTGGCATTCGGTCAGCTTGAGGCGATTTTGAGCGATAAAAGCCGGTTCCACCCGAACATTCCTCCTCAGTATTTAACATCACAAGGGCAGCAATCAAGTTACCGTCATCATGCGGAAAAGGTTGGGAATTTGGCGGCTGTTCAGTGATCAACCGAAAAATATTAGAATTGAAGATAGGCTCAAGCGTGTGCTGAGTTATGCCTAAAAATTGTTCTGCGATTTGTTGGACTACGTTCTGAGCACGTTCATAGGGGAGGTATATAGACTGGCGACAATCATAATAGTCTTTAAAATTTTTTGTGTCCGGCTGGTCTTTCCAAATCGGATATGGTGAATTCAGGATGATTTGCCGAACCATATCGGGATTTTTATAAAAGTTGTCTGCAATCACTACTTGATTGGTAGTACCCTCAATCGTTAATAGCTCGATTTCTAGGTCCAAATTGACCTCAAATGCCTCTTCCGGTCTGAACGGAAACATGCGGCCTCCTTATTTGCGGCGGCGCAGGGCCACTTTCTTCAATTCCGATAGGGCATTCCTAACGGATTCCATGCCGACCGCCAATAAACTTCGCGGTTAAACGAAAATATTACGGCGGAATATAACAATCATGTAAACTTGAATTTGTTGTGAGGTCAGGTTCGAGTAGGTTGGAGGAAATCAAAGGGATGCTGAGGGATAGAGGGTTACTAGTATGTTAATTAAGGTCAAACAAGGCTGGGAACTGCCGGAATCCGCAGTAACTGACGAATCTATTTTTAACGCTCGGCGAGGATTGCTTAAATCTATGGGTCTTGGTTCCATTGCATTGGCCGCAGGTACAACCGGTGCCGGAATAGATAGTTCAATGGCTCTTGCCGCAAAGGCATCTGGGGACCCCTCGGCGCACTTTTATCCGGCCAAACGAAATGAAAAATTTAAGCTCGACCGTCCGTTAACCGAAGAGAAGTTTGTGGTGACCTATAACAATTTCTATGAGTTCGGCTCACACAAGAGAATCTCGAAGATTGCTCAGGCGCTTAAAATTCGCCCTTGGCAGGTTAAAATCGATGGCGAGGTGGAAAAGGAAATGACCATCGATATTGATGACTTGCTGAAGAAAATGCCCCTGGAAGAGCGGGTGTACCGCTTCCGGTGCGTGGAAGCATGGTCGATGGCGGTTCCCTGGAGTGGATTTCCTCTGAAGGCATTGGTTACTCTAGCAAAGCCCAATTCCAGTGCCAAATATATTCGTATGGAAACTCTTTTTGATAGGGGAACAATGCCTGGGTTGCGTCAGCCTTGGTACCCCTGGCCCTACGCAGAAGGGCTCACTATTGAAGAAGCCACTAACGATTTGGCATTCATTGCGACGGGCCTTTATGGGAAGCCGATGCCGAAACAAAACGGCGCGCCTTTGCGGTTGGTAACGCCATGGAAATATGGGTTTAAATCGATTAAATCAATTGTAAAGTTTACCTTCCTGAGAGAAAAGCCGGAAACCTTCTGGGAATTGGTGCAGCCCCGCGAATATGGGTTTTGGGCTAATGTGAATCCGAAAGTATCGCATCCGCGGTGGAGCCAGGCCTCGGAAAGGGTACTAGGCAAAAGTGGTCGAGTGGCGACGCTTTTGTATAACGGCTACGGCGAATTTGTTGCAAATCTTTACGCAGATTTGAAAAAAACTCTGGGTGACCGACTTTATCGCTAATCTTCTCTCGGAATCTAGGGGGGTCGAGCTAATTAAGGTCCGCAATTTCAAAAAAATACCGGGCCAATTAAGGCCCGGTAAACCAAATAGGGAGGAAGTGCACGTCAATGATCACGTGCAACAACCCGGGTTGTATTCAATAGATCTCGCGGTAACCAGCGACATTACGACAGAACACCTATGCAAAAATTGCATGACTTGACGCTATGCTCTCCTCAATGGCTGGTTAGAAGGCGTTTTTTGAGACTTGTCGCAGCAAAAAATCTCGGAAAACGCCAATCCGTTTGGAATGGCGCAGCTCCTCCGGGTAGACGAAGTGAGCCTGCAGCACCGGCCCCTGAGAGTCCGGTAGAACTTTAAATAAATTACTATCGTGCGCTATCATATAGTCTGGCAATCCCGCCAACCCGAGCCCGCCGCGTGCAGCGCGATAAACACCGTAGAGATTATTTACCGAAAGAATCGGCTTGCGTGGTCTGCTGGCGGTAGCGCCAATATCGAGTATCCAATTGATCGAGGGAACAGGTGGAGCTAAATCGTGTCCATATACAATTAAATTATGGTTATCCAAGTCCTCGGGCCTGGCAGGCGCGCCGTATTCTTCAATATAACCAGGTGAAGCGTAGATATGTGATCGTACAGGCATCAACGTACGCTGGATCAAATCTGGCTGACGGGGGGCGGAAAGGCGAATCCCAATGTCGGCTTCGCGCATACTGAGATCTAGTTCACCATCGGTGAGCATCAGGTGCACTTCGACTTCCGGATAAGCATCGATAAATTCCTTGATTCTTGGGGTGAGCCAAAGTGATCCGAGCGCTACGGTAGTTGTTATTTTAAGTGGGCCGGACGGTCGATCTTTGTCTTCGGTAATTTGCGCCTCGACCATGGCAAGTTTGTGAAATACGTCGTGGGTAGTTCGGTAGAGGGTCTCTCCGTGTTCAGTTAGGATTAGTCCGCGCGCGTGACGGTGAAAAAGAGCGTTGTCTAGGCTATCTTCCAATGAGCTAACTTGGCGACTTATAGCGGATTGGCTGAGATTTAGCGTTTTGCCCGCATGCGTAAAACTGCCTGCCTTTGCGACGGCGTGAAATATACGAAGTTTATCCCAGTCCATTAAAATCCGAACATATGATCGAGACTAAAACTCTCGGTTCCGTTCAAAAGGCCATGATAGCCGAAAAGTCGACTGGAGATGTCGCGAATGATTACGTAGGCGTCGTCTCCGGCGATTTTGCGGCTTTTCTCGTCAAAAACCTCGCTGTAGCGCCAGAGGATCGAGCCCCCACAGGGGATTTTTAAATTATGTTCGCTTACCATTTTGCCATCGCAATTGTACAAGGTTAAGTTTGTCTGACTGAACCCATGCCAAGGTGTCGAGGCTGGATAAATTAGATGACACATCGTGTCTTGAGGAGCACGGCCGAGCCGTAAAAACAGTCGTGTGCTGAGCCCAGGTGCAGGACCAGCGTATGATTGTGGTTCGTTCTTGTATGTGAGCACACAGTTAAAAATATGAGCGCCAAAACTTGTTTCAGCCGTATGGCCGGTATTTCGGTCTTCGTAGCGGAAAAGCCCGTGTAGCCATCCATCAGCTTCGCCACCATCTGTGAAATCATAAATTAATTCCAAATGACCATAATCTTTATTGAAAGCTTCCGTCCCGTTAATGAGTTTATCTGTCTCAAGCAATGCACTGTGGTTGCGCGGGAGACATCCAAAAGCATGGCGAGCAACTTCGCAACCGTCTTGGTTATATGCGATTGCTGTTACCGGCAGATTGTTTTGGGAAGTGGTCATAGGTGTGGGTAGGAGCGACGTTTTGAACCGATGTAACGGTAAGATAGGAGCAGGTAAGAGATATCCTTTTCCCATCAAATTTTTTAAATCCGGGATTTTCGGGTCTGGGGTTAAATCGGTACGCTCTACGTTAGGATGGTTGATACGGAGGCGCCCCTCTTTTGTCTTGACCTCGTAGCGTGGACGAACAAAATGTTTTCCAGCTTGAATTTCAATATGGTCAGGCCAACTGAGGTGTGGCAGCAAAGTGGAAACGTTTAGCGGGTAGGAGCCGAATGCAGGAACTTCGTCTTCTAGCCAAGATATTTGCTCATCGCCCATACGGTTCAACCCGATAGCACCTTTCGGTATGGCACAGGGGTGGCTGTTTTGAATCCAAAGCACGACTGTTTCGTTCGTCCCTGGTGCGGGCAAGCCAGCATAGAGGTCCGCCGGCCATGCATTAGCATCGTGGGTACACGACAGTACAGTGTCGTCATCTCCATAGGTGTCAAGGGCATATTTCACTACGTCATGCCCAGCACCGTTGACCACGTGCAGAAATAGTTGACCACAAAATTCATCTAAGTCAAATTTTGAGCGGACTTCTTTGCTATCAATCACAATGCTTTCTGTGTCGACACCAAGGGCTAATGTCCACTCGGCTAGAACGTCTCCCTCCGCACCAAACAAGCGGCACCAAATTTGTGTATCCTTGGCCCCGTAACCGGACCAGTAATTCGCTGAAACAAGCCTCGTGTGATAGCCGCCAGAGTCACGAAAGAAAGCGAAATTTGTGGCAAAATTAAGAGGGTCTAAATAACGCTGCTTATTGGTGAGCATGTTGTTATCAAGACGCATATCATCCAGGCTGAAAAGTTTTGCGCCGTCGGGGATGAGGTGACTAATATGGTCAACTAATCGGTCGGCATCAAACGCGATAATAAAGACTGTCGTGGCGTTGCTAAAGGGCAAGTCTGTAATTGGCTGTGCCTTATTCCCTAAAACCGTGGTTCCGATGGCATCAATATCCTGCACATAGGAACCGGCGAATGTGATTGTCTCACAATCATAAAGTGCTGCAAACGCGACTGCGAGGCCATGGGGGTCGTAGACCGCCACAGCACTTGCTTTCTGCAAATTTGTCATAAGAATCTTAGATTGCTTGCTTACCATCGGATGACCAATTGCTTTAAAAGCGCTGAAGCCGCCGGTTACATTACTGAAGGTTTCGAAGTTGAGGCTCATGGGCGAATAGCTATTTTCAAACAAATTTCTTTACGATAGATGATAGATTATGTCGGAAAGACTCTTTCCACAAATAACTACGGCTACGCACCCAATTGAGTTGCATTGAGCGACGCTCTCCAACAAAAGATTTATGCCCATGCCAAGCATGGTCGCTGCATCGAAAAGCAAGCAAGGTTCCTGCAACAGGGGGCACAGTTGCTGCATAATCTTCAATGTCATTGGCGGACCTCAACAAGCGCAACTGCCCGCCGTCGTCTGTCCATTCACCATTTAAATATAGCAAAACAGTGAGGATTTTGCCTCCGGAATCACGGTGTATTTGTCCATCTCGTGCACGGCATTGACCCCGCACGGTTAGCATCGTGGGGCGCTTTCCAATATTGATGGAAAATTTTTTGCCCATTAAAGCCGCCATCTCTTGGGTCTGAAGGGTTTCTACGAGTGCTGCGAATTCTGGTCCGCCGCTCAAGGAGCTTGCAGGAAAGCTACCAGGATAGTTAATTTCGGGAAAATTATTATTAATGGCCGCGAGTGCGTCCGGAAGAATAAAATTTGGGACGATCACATGGTCAAAAGGGTCGCTTTTTAATGGGGCATCTCGGAGTGCGGAAAAGTTCAGCATATGTGATATTGCGTTCCTATCCGCTGATTAACTATTAATAAAGATTTAGGTATAATCCCTGTAATGCATCAGAGCAACTGCCTGAAAGAATTTAGGTTTTTTTTGCTTCTAATCGCCGCAGTGCTATTCTCGCTACGCGAATTGGTTCTGCGAGAGGCTCATAGGACCATGTGTCCAGATTGCCAGTGAAGGGTCTTGCGATGCCCGCATCGTAGAGCATTTGATGAAAGATTGAGAATTTAGAATCATTGCCGCCCAACTGCGCAATATAGAGCGGTTTTCCGGTTGCTGCGGCCTCAGAAATCATATTGATAGAGTCACCCGTAACGATAATTGCGTCTGCCAATTCCAAATAGGCAAAATAGGGGTTTGGACCCTTATTGTCCCAGAAAAAAGAATTGGTTGGCTCTAATAGGTTTTTAAGAATCGTTTCATTTTTTTTTCCGGTACGCCTAGATGTAGTTACCATAAGGCTCGCACCGGCCGTTTCTATGACGTTCAGCAAATTTCGCCCGAGTTGCTTGGTGACGTTAGGCGTCATTCGAAAAACGCGGTTGGTGCCACCGATCATTACAGCGATACGCGGTGAGGGGAGTTTATCGAACACACCGTTAAAATCGGCTGTCGCTGTTCTTAGACGGTCTGGCGTGATTCGATGCATGGCGCCGTGGACTGGGACAATATTTTCCCCTTCCAGCCGGTCATGGTAAGGGGCGGCAATCAAATCGTAACGTGAGAGTGGGATATGAGGATGCTGAACGTGAATGATATAGGTTTTCCCGCCGCTTTTTCTTTTTATCATTAAGGTGGGGCCAATGGCATGACGTCCGCAGCTAATAACGATATCGGGCCATGGGGGATTAAAAGGGTCGCTTCCGGTTGCTATACCTGTAACACCTGGTGGCCATAATACAGTGGGTAACCATCTCCAGGGTGTGCTGGGGCAAACCCGTTTTTCGGTGATTTCGGTATTGTCAACGATAGACGCAATTGCTTCGGCGAGCCCCCGCGCTTGATTTAGCATTCCAATTTTACTGTCTGTTACGGTCCAGACTGAAAAAGATGTTTGGCTTTGAGACATAGATTCTAATTTTGTAAAACGAAAAGATTTTTCAGCTAAATGATGCAACGAAATATTATTTCGTACATTGTATGCTTTGTAATATTATTGCGCGATAGAAAAGGAACTCTCAGAATGAGTCACGTAAAGTTAGATAAAATCGACTTGCGGATATTGCGCGATCTTCAAAACGATGGCCGCATGACTAATGTGGCGCTGGCGGATCGGGTCGGCATTTCGGCACCACCGTGTTTGCGTCGTGTGAGGGCATTAGAGGACTCGGGCCATATTCGTGGTTACCACGCTGACGTGGATGGCGAAGCATTGGGTTATGGGGTTACGGTATTTGCGCAAGTTGGCCTGAATAGCCAAGCTGATAATGATTTGGCAGCTTTTGAAACGCTGGTCAGCGATTGGCCGGAAGTTCGTGATTGCTTCATGCTAGCAGGTGATACGGATTTCTTATTGCGTGTGGTGGCGCAGGATTGGGAAACCTATAACCGATTCCTAACCACAACATTAACCGCCGCTCCAAATGTAAGCCATGTTAAGTCTGCCCTCGCAATCCGGACATCGAAACAGGCGTTCGGAGTTCCCATTGATGAAGATATGAGTATCTCACCGCAAGCGGGTAATTAATCGAGGTTTACTTATAGCTGACTTTGATTATTTCGTAGTCTTTTTGGCCGCGAGGTGTATTGACCTCAGCGCTTTCACCCACTGATTTGCTAATAAGCGCACGGGCAATTGGTGAAGTAACTGATATTTTACCCGCCGCAGGGTCGGCCTCGTATTCTCCCACAATCTGAAAGGTGCTTTCTTCATCAGTCTCCTCGTCAGCTACCGTAACAGAGGCACCGAATTTAATTTGATCACCCGTTAGAGAAGCGACATCAATAATATCCATTCGACTAGTTTTATCTTCCAGCTCTAGGATACGTCCTTCGACAAAGCTCTGTTGCTCTCGCGCTGCATGATATTCTGCATTTTCAGAGAGGTCACCATGCTCGCGTGCTGCGGCAATAGCCTTAATAATAGAGGGCCGCTGGACAGCTTTAAGGTTCCGAAGTTCTTCTTGCATTTGCACCGCGCCGTCGGCGGTAATGGGAAACTTTTCCATGTTAAATCACCAAATTCTGATTGCTCGTTTGACCTAAGCGTTTTCTCCATTTACCACCGTTATTCGCACTTAGATCGGTCAGAAGGGAAAATAATTACTAAAACGAACCTCTAAAATAGGATTGGAGAGGCGCAACATCAAGTGTGCCTTCTTTCATTGCTGCGATTCCCATTACGGCGGCACGTGCGCCGGCAAGTGTTGTGTAGTAAGGTACCTTGTGGAGAAGCGCTGTTCGGCGCAGGCTAAAACTGTCCTTAATCGCCTGTTCGCCTTCTGTTGTGTTAAGCACCAGTTGAACATCCCCATTTATCATTGAATCCACGATATGAGGTTGGCCCTCCGCCACTTTGTTTATTGGATCCACTTCTAGCCCTTGCGAGGTTAGGTGCCGCGCGGTGCCGCGCGTTGCCATAATTTTGAAGCCTAATTGGGACAATTGGCGAGCGGGCTCTACGAAAAGGTTTTTATCCTCTTCCTTAACTGAGATGAAGACACAGCCTTTTTCCGGCAGCTCCACGCCGCTGCCCAGTTGCGCCTTGGCAAAGGCACGCCCGAAATCACTGTCGATGCCCATTACCTCTCCGGTAGATTTCATTTCAGGCCCCAATACCACGTCGACCCCGGGGAACCGTGCAAACGGAAAGACGGCTTCTTTGACCGCAATATGTGAGCGGTTGAGAGCTTTTTGTAGCTGGAAACCTTCAACGCTTTCACTTGCCATGATACGCGCGGCGATTTTGGCGATCGGTACGCCGGTTGCTTTAGCGACGAAGGGCACTGTGCGACTTGCACGCGGGTTGACTTCGATTAGAAATACTTCGCTATCCTTAATCGCGAATTGAATGTTCATTAGACCAATAACATTGAGCGCTGTTGCCAACAATTCTGTTTGTCGTTCGATTTCGGCAATAACTTTATCGTCGAGAGAATAAGGCGGAAGTGAACAGGCGCTGTCACCGGAATGTATCCCCGCCTCTTCGATGTGCTCCATGATGCCGGCTACGTATACTGTGATGCCGTCGGATAAAGCATCTACATCCACTTCAATGGCTCCCGCGAGAAAACGGTCAACTAAAACGGGATGACTACCAGAAACACTTACCGCGGTTGTCATATAACGTTCTAAGCTGGTTTCGTTATGGATNAGTTCCATAGCGCGCCCACCAAGCACATATGAAGGGCGCAACAATACGGGATAACCAATTTTATCAGCGATTCTGCGCGCTTCAGGCAGTGATCTTGCTATTCCCGCGTCTGGCTGGCGAAGTTTTAGTTTTTTGAGTAATCGCTGGAAACGTGCCCGGTCTTCGGCAAGATCTATCGCATCCGGTGAGGTTCCAAGAATTGGAATACCTTGTTTTTCTAGGGCGTTCGCTAATTTTAGAGGGGTTTGCCCGCCAAATTGGACGATGACCCCAAGTAATTTCCCTTTCGTCTGTTCTGCCCTGACGATGGAAATGACATCTTCGGTCGTTAGTGGTTCAAAATAAAGCCGATCTGACGTATCGTAATCAGTGGATACGGTTTCTGGGTTACAGTTAATCATAATGGTCTCAAAGCCGGCCTCGCGAAGGGCAAAGACCGCATGGACGCAGCAATAGTCGAATTCGATACCTTGGCCAATGCGGTTTGGGCCGCCGCCTAGGATAATCACCTTATTGCGCTCGGAAACGTTAGATTCGCACTCCGCCATCTCAACTTCGTCACCTTCATAAGTGGAGTAGAGATAGGGTGTCTGAGAAGCAAACTCAGCGGCACAGGTATCTATACACTTAAATACCGGCTGTATCTTTTTCCGAATTCGCGCCTTGGTGACCCGTTCTTCTGAGGTGCCCGCCAACTCTGCCAAACGGGCGTCGCTGAAGCCAAATTTTTTCAATCGCAAAAAGTCATGTGCTTTTTTTGGCAGCCCTTCGCCTTTGACCATATTTTCTACCGCCACGATGTTTTCTATCTGGCGCAAGAACCATGGGTCGATTTTGCAAGCTTCGTGAATCTCATCTAAGTTTAGTCCGTGACGAAATGCTTGGGCGATCAATAAAATTCGGTCTGGGATCGGCTGGCGCAATGCCCCTAGCATTTCGCTCCGGTCGTTACTCTCCGCGCCAGCTAGCTGTACTTCGTTGAACCCGTTTAGACCGGTTTCCATAGACCGAAGTGCCTTTTGCACGCTTTCAGAAAAAGTGCGTCCAATGGACATAGCTTCCCCTACTGATTTCATGGCGGTAGTCAGCGTTGCTTCGGCACCGGGAAATTTCTCGAAAGTAAAGCGTGGAATTTTTGTGACTATATAATCTATCGTCGGCTCAAAGCTTGCCGGCGTCACCTTGGTGATGTCGTTGTCCAACTCATCGAGTGTGTAGCCTACCGCAAGTTTAGCGGCGATTTTGGCGATCGGGAAGCCCGTCGCTTTTGAGGCTAAGGCTGAAGAACGCGAAACGCGAGGGTTCATTTCAATGATAACCAGGCGTCCGCATTCTGGATCAATTGCAAATTGCACGTTTGAGCCGCCTGTGTCGACGCCAATCTCGCGCAAACACGCTATCGAGGCATTTCGGAGAATTTGATATTCCTTATCGGTTAGGGTGAGCGCTGGTGCAACCNTGATTGAATCGCCCGTATGAATTCCCATCGGATCAATATTCTCGATGGAGCAAATAATAATACAATTATCGGCTTTGTCGCGTACTACCTCCATCTCGAACTCTTTCCATCCAAGAACGGATTCTTCCACGAGCACCTCTTGTACAGGTGAAGCACGAAGTCCTTGTTCTAGTAAGTCGAGATACTGTTGGCGGTTATACGCAATGCCACCGCCTTGACCGCCAAGGGTAAAAGAAGGCCGCAAAATGACCGGTAGGCCTACTTCAACCAACGCTGCCTGAGCTTCTGTAATAGAATTGACGAGGTAGCTTTTAGGTGTTTCCAGTCCAATAACGTTCATGGCCTCGCGGAAAAGTTGGCGATCTTCCGCCTTCGCTATCACGTCAGCTTTTGCGCCAATCAGTTCAATACCAAGCCTATCTAAGGTGCCGTCATGAAACAGTGAAAGCGCCGTATTGAGAGCGGTTTGGCCGCCCATGGTTGGTAACACCGCATCAGGCCGTTCTCGTTCGAGTACTTTTGTTACAGTCTCCGGTGTTATCGGCTCCACATAGGTGGCGTCGGCGGTATCCGGGTCTGTCATGATTGTTGCAGGATTAGAGTTGACGAGCACAACACGGTAGCCCTCTTCGCGCAGCGCTTTGCAAGCTTGCGTGCCCGAATAATCGAACTCGCAAGCTTGCCCAATAACGATTGGCCCGGCCCCAATAATACAAATCGACTTTAGGTCTGTGCGTTTAGGCATCAGTTATGATGCCNCTTCGATGTTCGCAACAAACTGCTCAAACAAATAATGGCTGTCTTGTGGACCAGGAGAAGCTTCAGGATGATATTGTACAGAGAAAACCGGACGATCCTTGAGTCTTATGCCCTCTAGGCTACCATCGAAAAGTGAGATATGGCTCATTTCAACGCCGCTGGGCAGCGAGTCTGCCATGACTACAAACCCATGGTTCTGGCTAGTAATTTCCACTATGCCGGAGACGAGATTTTTGACTGGGTGATTGGCGCCTCGGTGCCCATGATGCATTTTTTCTGTCTTCGCACCGAGTGCTAGGGCAAGCAGTTGATGGCCTAGACAAATGCCAAAAAGGGGTTTCCCGNTTTCGAGAAGCTTTTGTATCATGGGTACTGCATATTCACCGGTCGCAGCAGGGTCGCCGGGACCGTTGGATAAAAATATGCCGTCGGGCTTATGGCTCAGTACCGATTCCGCATTTGCCGTGGCTGGCAATACGGTTACCTTGCAGTCCAAAGCGGCTAGGCAACGGAGGATATTGTGTTTGGCCCCGAAATCGATGGCAACTACGTGGTGTTTCGGTTGGGCAAGGTTGCCATAGCCCCTGCCTCGGCACCATGCGGCTTCCGTCCATTCGTAAGATTGAGTGCAGCTGACCTCTTTTGCTAGATCCATACCTTCTAGCCCAGGCCACGCCTTGGCTTTTTCTATAGCGGCGGGAATGTCCCATTTGCGATTGGCGTTATGCACTATTAGACCTTGCGGCGCGCCATGATCACGAATTCGGCGGGTAAGGCGCCTTGTATCGACGCCAGCGAGGGCGACGAGATCATGGGATTTAAGCCAGCCGTCATAATGCTGCATCGAACGCCAGTTTGACGGTTCTGTGATATCTGCTCGAAGGATACACCCCCGCGCTAATGGTGGGCTGGTTTCGATATCCTCACTGTTGGTGCCCACATTTCCGATATGGGGAAATGTAAAACAGATTACCTGGCCCGCATAAGACGGATCGGTCATAATCTCTTGATAGCCCGTAATGGAGGTGTTGAAACATATTTCGCCGACGGCTTCACCTTCTGCGCCTGCACCTTGCCCCCAAAACACGGTGCCGTCCGAAAGAACAAGTGCTCCCGTAGCGCTCGGCGGTGGGAGGTGGGAGTTCTTCGGATTGACGGCCATATTAAGAGCGTTCTCTTTACCAAATAGAGGTGGAATATCTAGCGATTCTGTAATCGAAATATAGCCCGAATCACCCAGCCTAGCGAAAACCGCAGAGTTTCTAAGCAATTGCCGTGCCGAGGTCAAGGGTAAAAAAATATAAATATTACTATTTTTCAATTAGTTATAACTATACAAAAAGTTGCGTCACGAAACGAGATTCGGTACCGTGCCGGCCATAAAGTTTGNGGGGGTTAGTATGTTACGCGAAAAGCTGGACGAGTCGCTGAAACAAGCGACCAAAGCGAAGGATAGCTGTGCGGTCGCNACGATTCGATTAATACTGGCAGCTTTAAAAGATCGTGATATTGCGGCTCGTACAAACGGAGATGGCGGCGTGATATCAGACGACGAGATACTATCGCTGATGCAAACGATGATTAAGCAGCGCCGCGAAAGTAAAGATCTTTATCTTAAAGGAAACCGCGCAGAGTTGGCCGAACGTGAAATGAAAGAAATCGATATAATTCAATCTTTTATGCCAGTGCAAATGAGTGATAGAGATGTGTCGGTGGCTGTTTCTGGCATTATTGAAGAATTTGGTGCGTCAAGTCTTAAAGAGATGGGAAACGTTATGGGCGCGCTTCGCGAACGGTATGCTGGTCGTATGGATTTTGGCAAAGCGAGCGCGGAAGCTAAGATAAAATTATCCTGACGTTATTGGGTGCTTTCAAATTATTGCCCGCTTAGAATTTGCCTGGTGTAGACTGTGGATTAAGTAAAGCCGTTGAGGGTGCATGGCCTTTCCGCCAAAATTTTTAGATGAAATTAGAACCCGCGTGCTGGTTTCCGACGTGGTTGGTAAGCGTGTAAAGTTGCAAAAGCGCGGTCGAGAGTTCGTTGGCTTAAGCCCTTTTAACAATGAAAAGACGCCCTCCTTTACGGTTAACGACCAGAAAGGGTTCTATCACTGTTTTTCAAGCGGTAAGCATGGTGACATATTTTCTTTTGTGATGGCGACGGAAGGGCTGAGTTTCCCCGAGGTCGTAGAGAAGCTTGCCCGAGATGTTGGTATGGAGGTGCCGCAAGAGACGCCTCAGGAGCGCGTCCGTATGGAAAAGCGGGCAGGCTTGCATGAAGCACTCGAGATTGCCTGTAAATTTTTTGAGAGGTGTCTTACTCAGCCCGTGGGCGCCGATGCGCGTGCGTATTTAGAAAGACGGGGTTTGGATCAAGAGACGATCCGGCGTTTTCGGCTGGGCTATGCGCCACAGGGCAACAGTATGCGGGTGGCCCTTGAGGGCAATGGTATCACTGAGGATTTACTCCTAGAAGTTGGACTGTTGCGGCGCCCGGACGATGGACGAGTGCCTTATCCCTTTTTTCGAGACCGAGTACTTTTCCCAATTTCTGATCGTAGAGGACGTATAATTGGATTCGGTGGGCGTCTGATGGGAGAGGCCAAAGCGGCGAAATATTTAAACTCCCCCGATACGCCGCTATTCGATAAGGGTCGTACGCTTTATAATCTTGCTTCTGCGCGTCAAGCCTCCCATGACGGCCATTCTGTTATTATTGCTGAAGGCTATATGGATGTGATCGCGTTGGACCGAGCTGGGTTTAAGGGCGCGGTTGCGCCGTTGGGCACGGCTCTTACGGAAGTCCAAATTGAGGAAGTGTGGCGCTTGGCACCAGAACCCATTTTATGTTTCGATGGCGATGCAGCGGGCACGCGCGCAGCTATGCGTGNGGCTGATCGNGCATTNCCNCTTTTGAAACCAGGTCGTTCGTTACAGTTTGCNTACTTGCCGTTNGGCGAAGATCCGGACAGTTTGATTGCCGGNCAAGGAGCCAGTGCGATGAAAGATATTTTATCCGGTTCACGTCCTTTGGTAGATGTAATCTGGTCTTACGAAAAAACACGCAAACCCTTTGATACGCCTGAGCGGCGGGCCGATTTAGAAACTCGTCTTTATCAATCTGTTTCGGAAATCACTGACCAAGGTGTTCGGCAGCATTACCGTCAAGCTTTTCGTGAGCGTGTTTGGCAAGCGTTTCGTAATGAGCGCGGCGGCAGTGGCCAGTGGCGAGGCAATAGAAACATAGGGCGATTCGCTTCAATGGAAGGACCCTCTAATAGTAACTTGAGTGCCAATGTTGCGGCCATGCGTCAAAGGCGGCAGCAAATTGTTTTGGCGACGATAATAAATCATCCCACCCTTTTAGACGATTTCGGCGAGAGCTTGGCGCGGCTTTCGCTAACTCAGGAGCTTGACAAATTGCGTCAGGAAATCCATCACTGGCATGCAAATTCACAAGGGCTTGACGCAGAAGACCTCAAACGCCACCTCTCAAGTAATGGTTTTGACAAACAAGTTCAAATATTGACTAGTGAAGAGGTGTTATCACACGCTGCATTCGCCCGAGAATTGCCGGAAAACGCGGATTTTCAGTTGGATTCGTTGTTGCCTGCACGTGAAGGGTTGCAACAAACGATAGCCCTTTTGTCGCGAGCTCGACGGAAAGAGGAAGTTTTGGCGCATGGGCGCGCCGCAGCTGGTGAGGGTACAGAAGAGAGCGAACGCCGCTTTTTTGCCTCTCGTCAGATTATGGCTGAGGAAGTCGCCGAAATGCTCGGCGGAGATGAGAACGATCTGGGATAAGGCGGAAGCACTAAGGCCGGATAACAGGAATTGGTTTTGCTATTGGGAGCGTGGGGTAATGGCAGCTAGAGCAGCAGCGCAGAAAAAGATAACGCAAAAAGCTAATAAAAAGTCTAACGCTAAAGCTAATGGCAAGACTAACGGCAAGGCTAATGGCAAGGCTAATGGTGAAGCGTTTGATGGTCCACTGTTAGATGTCGCGCGCGAGGCAATAAAAAAACTATTAGCCCAGGCCAAAGAACGTGGTTACGTCACGATCGATGAGATGAATAAGGCGATGCCTCAGGGCGAAGTAACTTCCGAGCAGATTGAAGACATAATGACACTGTTTTCTGAAATGGGTGTCAATGTTATTGAGAGCGAGGAATCTGAAGATAATTCCGAGGCGTCCGAAAGCACAGAGAATGGTAAAAGCGATTCACCGGTAGCTGGTAATCTTTCCGACGATGATATCGGGCGAACAGACGATCCAGTTCGTATGTATCTTCGCGAAATGGGTAGTGTAGAGTTGTTGTCGCGCGAAGGTGAGATTGCAATTGCCAAACGTATAGAAGCTGGCCGTGAGAAAATGATCGGATCGTTATGTGAGAGCTCTTTAACCATGCGAGCTATCGCTCGTTGGCACGATTCATTAGAAGAGGGCGAGATACTACTGCGCGACATTATTGACTTGGATAGCACCTATGGGGCGGCTTATGGCACGCCACCACCACAGACCGCTGCAAATATCAACCAGGCCGAAAATAATGTCGATGCGAAAAACGTCAAGGCTGAAGACAGCGAGATGGATGAGGATACTACTGGTGAAAATCCTGAAGAGGATGAGGATGAGGATGAGGATGAGGTGTCGGTTTCGCTGGCCGCGATGGAAATGGCGCTAAAGCCTGAAATTCTTGAAAAGTTCAAGCAAATTAGTGCTACCTACACAAAGTTACATCGAGCCCAGGGCAAGCGGCTTGGGATGATTCAGTCGGGTAAAGAAGTTTCAAAATCTACTGAGCGCACCTATGAACGCCACCGCAAAAGTTTGATGGCTCTTATGGAAGGTGTTCAACTTAACAATTCGCGAATCGAGCAGTTGGTGCACCAGCTATATGACCACAATAAAGGTCTAGTCCGCCGGGAAGGCCGCATCATGCGCATGGCTATAAAGTGTGGTGTTGAACGTGAAAGCTTTATGGAGAATTATTTTGGTCATGAGTTGTCGCCTGATTGGCTTGATCATTTAAAAAGTCTCCGAAAACGTCCGTGGCAAAGTTTTGTGCGCAAACATGGTGGAGACGTCAAAGTGTTACGCGAAGAAATTGGTAAAACGGCCANTGAAGTTAGTATGCCATTGCCTGAGTTTCGCCGTATTGTGCAGTCTGTGCAGCAAGGCGAGCGAGAAGCGAGCCGGGCAAAAAAAGAAATGGTCGAGGCTAATCTTCGTCTTGTTATTTCTATTGCTAAGAAATACACGAACCGCGGTTTGCAATTTCTTGATTTGATCCAGGAAGGCAATATCGGCCTAATGAAAGCGGTTGACAAATTCGAATATCGTCGCGGCTACAAATTTTCTACCTATGCGACTTGGTGGATTAGACAGGCCATAACGCGGTCAATAGCAGATCAAGCGCGCACTATTCGTATTCCGGTGCATATGATTGAGACTATAAACAAGTTGGTCCGCACGTCACGGCAAATGCTGCATGAAATTGGCCGCGAACCAACGCCGGAAGAGCTATCGGAAAAACTCCACATGCCGCTAGAGAAGGTGCGAAAGGTGTTGAAAATTGCCAAAGAGCCGATCAGTCTCGAGACTCCGATTGGAGACGAGGAAGATAGTCATCTCGGTGATTTCATTGAAGATAAGAATGCGATTCTGCCATCCGATGCGGCGATCCACTCAAATCTGCGGGAAACAACGACACGGGTGCTCTCCAGCTTAACACCGCGCGAAGAGCGCGTGTTGCGCATGCGGTTTGGTATTGGCATGAACACGGATCACACGCTTGAGGAAGTGGGACAGCAATTCTCGGTCACCCGCGAACGTATTCGCCAAATCGAAGCCAAAGCGCTCCGTAAGTTGAAGCATCCGAGCCGNTCCCGGAAACTTAGAAGTTTCTTGGACTATTGAGGCGATACCTTGTCCTTAATAAGGGCCCGTAGCTCAATTTGGTTAGAGCAAACCGCTCATAACGGTTTGGTTGCAGGTTCAAGTCCTGCCGGGCCCACCACTAAACCTCGTCATTACCTGACGGAGACGGATTAGCGCCAGACTGCCTACAACACCATCGTCCTTNTAAATATTAATTTTTAAATGGATAATTAGCATTTTTTAAATCATAGATAGACATAGACAAATCTTCCTTACTTTTTGCCCTTCCCCTAGTATGAGGTGCTCGCTAAAATGTGCACTGTTTGTAATAGTAAGAAATGAGGGAAACATGGGCATACTTGCCGTTGGTTCTGAGGCGCCAGCCTTCACTCTTCCCAATCAAGATGGAGAATTGGTGAGTTTGGCGGATTATTCGGGCAAAAATGTTTTGCTTTGGTGGTATCCACGAGCAGATACACCGGGCTGAACAGTCGAAGGTAACGGGTTCCGTGATCGAATCCAAAAATTCAACGACAANAATTGCGTCATCATCGGTCTTAGTTTTGATACACCGGGCGCAAATAGTAAATTTAGGGACAAGTTTGATTTTCCTTACGATCTCTTAAGCGATGAAGACGGTGCCGTCAGCCAACAATATGGTGCGGCGGATGCGGGGGCTACGAAGGCCGCGCGAATTTCCTTACTCATTGGTGCGGACGGTAAAGTGGTGAAGGTATATGCAACGGTGAAACCGCCAGAACATCCAGATCAAGTTCTCGCTGATCTCGGATAATGGTGAAAAGCCAAATAAAAGCACGGTCCTCACGCTAATTTGGTGCGGAGCCGTGTTCTTTTTGACCAGCTGACATCCACTGAGTAAACTGGTCGTGTCGTCAACAACGAACAAAAGAGGGAACATGCCCCTACCTGAAGTAGGAAGCACGCCGCCGGCCTTCACATTGCCTAGCCAACATGGGGATAACGTAAGTTTGGCCGACTATGCGGGTAAGAACGTGCTGATTTGGTTCTTTCCGCGCGCTTTCGGCGGCGGATGAACTAAACAAATTGATGGGTTCCGTGATCGAATCCAAAGTTTTGCAGACAAGAATACTGAATTGGTGGGTATTACATTTAGCTCACCAGAAGATCTAAAAAAATGGAGTGCAGATGAGGGGTATCCTGGTGTTTTGCTTTCCGATGGTGACCGTTCGGTTGCTATGGCTTTTGGGGCTGCGGAAGACGTNGATCAGGAAAAAGCGACTCGTATTTCGATACTTGTAGGTCCGGATGGTACGGTCCTTAAGACTTATGATGCCCCTGTGGCCGATGAACATCCCAGCGAGGCGCTTAGTGATCTTGGGTAGGGTAATTCGGTTTTAAGATTTAGAAAAGGTCCAGGATGTTAGTCCGGGCCTTTTTTATTGCCTTTTAAGCGGTTGGATCGTCAGAGACTTCTACGATAGTTTTGCCGAAATTATCGCCTTTCAATAGCCCAAGTAGACCTTTGGGAGCATTTTCGATCCCTTTTATACGGTGTTCTTTGAACTTCACCTTTCCATCAGCAACCCATTGAGTCATATCAGATATAAAACTCTTAAAGTCTTTGCCAAAGTCGGTGACGATAAAGCCTTGAATGCACGTACGGTTGGTCAGGACGGCGCGCATCAGGCTAGGTAATTTGTTTTCTCCGATAGGAGGATCGGTCATGGAGTATTGGGAGATCAGGCCACAGACTGGCATGCGTGAGAAAAAATTGAGCTGCGGTATCACCGCCTCTAGAACGCGTCCGGCCACATTTTCCCAATAGATATCGATGCCGTCGGGGCATGCCGCGGCAAGCTGATCTTCGAAATTTTTGGCTTTGTGGTTAAGGCATGCGTCGAAGCCAAGTTCGTTTACGGCGAACGCACATTTTTCATCACTGCCAGCAACGCCAACAGCCCGCGATCCTTTGATCCGTGCAATTTGGCCCACCGTGCTACCCACTGGGCCGGAAGCAGCAGCGACGACGAGTGTTTCTCCCACTTTGGGCTTGCCGATGTTTTTGAGTCCCGTATAGGCGGTCATGCCCGGCATACCGAGTACGCCTATGCCGGTTGAAATTGGAATACCGTTAGCGCGCAACTTTCGGACCCCCCTGCCATCAGAAATTGCGTAAACTTGCCAACCCGTATGGGTGACGACAATGTCGCCTTCCTCGAATTTTTCATTTTTGGAGGCTTCGACTACGCTTACCGTGCCACCGGTCATCACGTCACCCACCGGCGTTGGTTCTGCGTAGGAGCGCGCATCGCTCATGCGTCCGCGCATGTATGGGTCGAGTGAGAGATAGATCGTACGGGTAAGTATCTGCCCGTCTTCAATGACAGGCACGTCATCTATGATAATCTCGAAATCGGTTTCGGCAGGCTCGCCGTTCGGACGGTGTTTGAGCAGCACTTTGGTATTAGTGGTCATGGTGTCCTCCCAAAATTTGCTTTGCTATAGCATGAAACGATATTGAACCGCAGATAATGATTTGAATCATAATTGCGAATGAGTATCATTTGCAAAATAGGCGTTTTTGCGTTACTGATTTTGCGAATAAGTCGCAATAAGAGGTTTTCNATAAATATGCAAATACCAAAGATCCATAAATCTCAACAAGACCGAGGATTTACCACTTACAAGGTGGAAAAGACGTATTTGAGATCCACTGACTTCCCAGAGTTGACTGCTTTGGGAGTAATTGCGTACCGCGACGCGCAGCCTTCAGACGCCGCAATCGCAGTGCAGTCTTTGGGCACAATAGATTGGACGCCAACCTTAGATGTTATTGAGTGCGCGTTCTTGCAGTCGCTTGATAGCGGTGATCTGGTAGAGGAATTCGATGCATTTGGAAGACAGCGACTCTGTATTACACAAAAAGGCCTGGGCCGCTTAACCTACCTTTTGTGCCGACCGTTGCAGTCAAGTTTGGGGGGGTTAGCTGCAGACGGAATGACTTTAAAGATTTATTTTCTCGGGCTTTTGGACGCCGCTGAACGGAAGGTTGTATTAACCGACCTCGAAGAATGTTGCCGTCACGATATTAGCCAAATTCAGAAAAAATTAACTTGCGAAACCTTTTCAGATGGATGGTCTCCTCAATCGCTCAACCGCGAATTGAGCCGATTGAAGCAAGATATATCTTGGGTCACTCGTCTAAAAGAGGACATGGCACATTAGGTCTGCTGCCCAGTGATGATTATTCACAATTTACCTCCAAAAATTCTTGGCTCATTGCTCATTTGTGCAGCGCAATCCTATCAGGGCGATACAAAACGAATAAAAATTGAGCCATTGATTGATTGGTCCGACCTTATTACTCGGGACTCCAATCTTTTGGAATTTCCTCATAATAACAGGAAGTCTAATCCTAAAAAACAAAACCTTCGAAGGGGATAAGATTAAATACGGCACTGGCTCCAAACTACTACCAATGCTTAAATTTTATGCCTGCTGAGAAATAGCCTAACAGCTATTCCATGCGCGAATGTGCTGTATTTCCCAACTCACGGCTCTGTCGTGCATAATCCATCTCAGTGCTTACATTCATCGCCTTAAAAATAGAGCGTGCCATTAAAATACACTTAAAGGGCATTCCTACAGTGCCAATTTTGGCTCAGGCACAGCAAAGTGTTCTGGGTTCAGAAATATGGTAGTGCGTTTGGCAAACCTGGGAAGGTCATTATCAAATGCGTCGCGATGGTGCAGTAGGCGCGCGTTGTCCCAGAATAGTACATCGCCGTTTCGCCAATCATGGGTGTAGATGAATTTATCCTGGATCGTGTGGTNGATTACGGCGTCAATCAGCGCGCGTCCGCCTTCCTCGTCCATGCCTTCAATAGCAACCGTATGATTAGGCGAGAAGTAGAGGGAGCGTTGCCCATTCGATGGGTTTTCCAATACCATGTCGTGGGTCGCTTCTGGCGTGCGATCGTCAATATCTTTGGCCTCTTTGTCCGATTCTATATAGCGATGCCACGTTTTATTTTTTTGTTTGCGCATAAAGGAAGAGAGCGGCTTTGGGGTGCCGTATTTGCAAGTAGCGCGTGCCGTATCGACTTTCGCTTTTAAGTCTTCCGACATGGCGTCGTAGGCCGCTGCGGTATTGCAAAAAGATGTCCGCCCAACTTCGTGGGGCATTTCGACACCGTAGAAAATTGAGCCGCTAGCCGGATTCTGTCGGTAGATCTGATCTGTGTGCCAGACCAATTCATGGTTACCGAGCCCGCCTATTAAGTTACCGTCACCAGAAAAAAGGTTTGAAATATAGAGCAATTCGGGATTGCGAGCGCTGGGCTGGCTGCCGCCAATTACTACATCGATCTTGCCAAAGCGGTGGCTGAAATCCAAAAACTCCTGATCTGTTGGGTTTTGCCGCCGCAGTAATAATAAAGGTTCTTGCTGCCAAAGGTTGCGAATAGCCTCAAACGCTTCGTCGTCGATTATCGAAAGGTCGGCGCCTAGGATTTCAAGGCCTAAATTGTCAGACAGGGCGCGCGTCTTGAAAGCCATGGTGTTTGCCTCATTTGCTCGGAAAATACTATCATCAGTTAAATATTAGGTCATTTCGAGGGTAAATTCTATTTACTGTAAATAGAACTTTTTAATAGAAATTCTCCGCTGTTCTCACTTCATTGCCACTATTAGATACTCGGCGCTTTTTCATAGTAATTGATTCCAACGTTAGTTAAGGTTTTGTGGCACGGGATGCGGCTTATAACCGTCCTTTTTCAAGGATTCAGTCTAGTACCAATGCCTGCTTCCTTAAAAGCGAGCTTTAAGTCGCAAGGGATCTTATGTTGCAACCGTATAACGTGATTGTCGAATGGGCTCAGCGATGCAGTACTACTTATTAGAATATAAACTGCACATTATGACGCATCCGGGTGCCAAGCGAAAAACCTACTAACGTTGCAGAGTGTCATTGAACCTGTAGCGCCCTTTGTTTAAGAAGGCTCGAAATTAGAAAACTTAAAAGGCGATTTACGCATGGCGTCCTATCAATATGTCTATGTAATGAAAGAAATGTCCAAGGTCTATCCTGGCAACAGGGAGGTTTTGAAGAATGTTACATTGGCATTCCTCCCAGGCGCTAAAATAGGTGTACTTGGCTATAACGGCGCTGGGAAATCTACATTGTTGCGAATTATGGCGGGCATAGATACGGAATTTTCTGGTGAAGCCTGGGCTGCGGAAGGGGCAAGCACTGGTTTGCTGGCGCAGGAGCCTGAATTGGATCAAGCGAAAACGGTTGAAGAAAATGTTTTGGAGGGACTAGGTGCTCAAAAGGCCCTGGTAGACCAATTCGAAGCCGTTAGTATGAAATTAGGCGAGGTAACTGATGAAGATGAGATGACTAATCTCATTGAGGAACAAGCTAAGTTGCAAGAGCAAATAGATGCTGCAGATGCGTGGGATTTGAGCCGAACCGTGGAAATAGCAATGGATGCGCTGCGATGTCCAACAGGTGATGCGGATGTAACCACGCTTTCTGGTGGTGAACGTCGTAGGGTTGCGTTATGTCGTCTGCTATTGCAAAAACCGGATCTTTTGCTGTTGGACGAACCAACCAACCATCTCGATGCGGAATCGGTTGCCTGGCTAGAAAGACATTTGCGAGAATATGAGGGTACAGTCGTCATGGTGACCCATGATCGCTATTTTCTCGATAATGTAACCGGTTGGATTCTAGAGGTAGACCGAGGACGGGGTATACCGTACGAGGGCAATTATTCTGCTTGGATTGAACAGAAACAAAAACGTTTAGAGCAAGAAGAGCGGTCTGAGGCCGCGCGGTCACGGACAATTGCGCGTGAACGCGATTGGATACAATCGAGCCCACGGGCCCGTCAGGCTAAGTCTAAGGCACGAATCACGGCCTATGACAAATTATTGGCTGATGCGGCGGATCGCGATGTGGGGTCCGCACAGATAATTATTCCTCCCGGTGAACGTCTCGGTGATCTCGTTGTTGAGGCGAACGATTTGCGCAAAGGCTTTGGCAATCAACTGCTTATCGATGACCTTAGGTTTAAACTACCTCCCGGTGGTATCGTTGGGGTTATCGGGCCAAACGGGGCCGGAAAGACCACATTGATGCGCATGATCATCGGACAAGAGAAACCTGATGCGGGTACATTACGCATCGGTGACTCCGTAAAACTCGGCTACGTGGATCAGAGCCGTGACACATTGGATGCCGGTAAATCCGTTTGGGAAGAAATTGCTCAAGGCGAAGCGGAAATCGATCTTGGTAAGCGCAAAATGCCAAGCCGGGCCTATGTGGGTGCATTCAACTTTAAGGGGCCGGACCAGCAGAAAAAAGTCGGCCAATTATCTGGCGGCGAACGTAACCGTGTTCATCTTGCCAAGATGCTACGATCGGGTGCGAACCTCTTACTTTTAGATGAGCCAACAAACGATTTGGACGTGGATACATTGCGCGCGTTAGAAGAGGCCTTGCTGGATTTTGCTGGCTCTGCATTTGTTATTAGCCATGATCGTTGGTTTTTAGACCGGATAGCGACGCATATTCTTGCGTTTGAAGGAAATAGCGAAGTGATTTGGTTTGAAGGCAACTATGAGGATTATGAGGCGGATCGCCGTATGCGCTTAGGGGCCGAGGCGGACCAACCGCACCGTATTAAATACCGGCCGTTAACACGCTGATTTTATTAAGTTGGGTAGAGAACTAAAGAAGGCGATGGATAAAGTATCAAGTTTAACGGAAAATAGCGGGTTGCCAGGTGGCAGCCCTAGTCCTGATCCTCTTCGTTGTCTGGTCCTTCTTCTTTCTTCTTATCCTGCGTTTTTTCCGGAGAATTTATCTTGGGAATAACACGGGCCGTATCTCCCGCAGCATCATTTATGGCCTTCTTTTTTAATTTTTGAATTCGCGTTTTGAGAACGTCGATTAGCGCCTGAAGCTTTCCGCCATTCCGCGAGATAAAACCAGTGAACTCTTCGCGTTGTGCGAGGATCATACTGACACCTTCAATCTTGAGATCAATAATTTTTGGAGGTTTTTTTGGGCGCTGGCGAACCTGGAAGGCGATTTTAAAAATCCTTTTACCATCGTGGCGAAGAATATTGGTCACAACAATTGAGTCGCTGGGCCTATTCGTTTTTATCACTCGAATAACTTTGAAAGTTTGGCCAGAGTAATTTTTAAATTGCGACGAGTAGAGCTCTATGACGTAATTCTCGAAGGTGTTTGCGAATTCGTTTACCGTTTTGCGAGGTGTTCCGCGTCGAAATTTCCCTATGACGAAATACCCGATGGCGCGTGTGGCAAATCCTTCCCGAAGCAGGGCACGGAATCCAGTCCTTTGCTCCGTCAAAGAGGCTTTTTTATCACTGAGGAGAATAATCGCCCTATTACCCAAATCTTCGATAAAAGCTCCGGGGTCCTGGGTCTCAGCTGAAGCAGTAACATTTGCCAACGAAATAGCGCTAATAAAGAAGAATGCGCCGGCTATCAACCACGTCCGATATGCAATCATAAAGGGATGATCTTTTCAGGAGCGACCAAGGTTCAAAGAAAGTGTATCCAGAAATTTACTTTGCTTGACTGGCCTGAGCAACTGGATCTTCACCAATGGGTTCGTCTAATCCATCTAACTCAAGCGTAATCTCTGGGATTGGCACTGCATCACCAGATTCCCCATTTCGGATTTGGTCTGCCCGTTTTTGTCTGTAGAGACTTCTGATGGTGGCGTAAAAGTCAAGCGAAGTCTTTTCTAGTTCTGCCAGTTTACCCAAAACTTGGGCTCGTTTGTCTATAGCAGTGAAAGCCATTCGTGTACCATTAACGGTGAATCTTGTCGAAGAGTCTAAATGTGCACTCATGGCATGTGGGGTCGGATCAAGGAAAGGATAAATGAACTGTCCTAATTCGGCGGTTGCGTCACGAGTATTTGAAGGACCCAATAGCGGTAACACTAAATAAGGCCCGTCCGACACGCCCCAAACGGCCAGAGTTTGGCCAAAGTCTTCCTTGTGACCTTCGGCGCCTGATGAGGTCATAACATCCCACATGCCAAAACCAACAACGGTATTCAGCACGATTCGCGCCGACGTTTGCCCTGCACGGTCCCATTCGCCTTGCAATAGGTCATTCGCTAAAGTTACCGGCTCTTTTATNTGAAATAGGAAATTATGGATCATATCCCGAATTGGATCGGGTACAGCGTCAACATAAGCCCGTGTTATCGGCCGCAAAATTGCACGATCCAGTGCCATATTGAAATCGAACACTTCGCGGTTGAAGGATTCCATGGGATCGGTCGTTCCATCGGAAGTTTTACTTGCGCAACTTGCGAGCAACATTGCCGAGAGCGCTAGTGCAAGCACTCGAGACACGCCAACGGATTTATTTATTATTTTAAACACCTGAATGACCCCTCAGTCGCACTCTGAATAATCCTTAACACTGAACNATACACTTACTTGATCTTTCCACCCGAANGCTCACTTCAAAATAACGTGATTGCTGTATTATGCAACAATTTTCACTGGATAACGTAGTCATAATTTAAGATTAATGACTACCACGGTGCAGGATCGATTGGGAATAAATTCAGATATCATTTTGCAATCTTTGGTGTTTTGTGTTGCAAAAATATCTCGGTGCCAAAATGCTGATTTGTCGAATTAAATCGAACTAAATCGCAATTTTCATGTTGGTTTGATTACCTTTTTAATTTTACCAAGGTTCCAGAACTTTGCCTGTTTAGAGTGGCAGAGAAAAAATGCTGTAGCTTTTCCCTCGCTAATATCATGGCCATGCTGTTAACTACGAGAAAATCAGGAATATAAATCCTCTTAAAGTGAGTATTGTGTGCAACATGCAAAACTGTGGTGAGTTTTGTGCATTTACCTGAAACGAATCTTTTTTCTTCGAGAGGGTTTTGGTCCCGTTAGTATCTCATCAGTGCGGTCCCCGGACATATATAGGCTCAGCGAGAATTAATCATGCCTAAATTCTATTGTAAGTACATAAAGATATGTTTATGTATTTATATCGGGCGGAGTGCCTGCTTCTTTTGATCTAGAGTTTTAGGTAAATGGCAGATAGGCAGGAAATTTTGCAAGTTTTGCGGGCGGCGGCGGAAGGCACGAGGTTACGGCTTCTTGCGTTGTGCGCTGAAGGTGAATTGACCGTAAGCGAGTTGACCCAAATTACCGGTCAAAGCCAGCCTCGTATTTCTCGTCATTTGAAATTGTTGGTGGAAGGTGGCCTTTTAGATCGGTTCCGCGAGGGTACGCATGCGTATTATAGATTGTCTGAATCAGGACCTTGGACATCCATTGCGCGGACGATTGTGGAAGCGGTGCCGACTGAGGATGATATGGTGGCGCGCGATTTGTATCGGTTGAATACTGTCAAGCAGGAACGTGCCCGCCTAGCTGCCGAATTTTTCAAGAATAACGCAGAACAATGGGATTCTATTCGGCCTCTTTATATCGACGACCGCGAAGTTGAAAAGGCTTTTTTTGCGCTTTGGCCTCAAAGGCCGGTAGCTGATCTATTAGATGTGGGAACCGGTACGGGACGAATCCTTGAAATGATTGCGGATCGGGTCGACCATGGTGTTGGTATAGATTTATCGCGTGATATGTTGTCGGTTGCCCGAGTTAATCTCGAGCGCGCAGGTATAAAACATTGCCATGTCCGTCATGGTGATATGAATCAGGTACCGTTTGGGGATGCTTCTTTCGATATGGTTACTTTTCATTTGGTTCTCCACTATGCGGACCGACCGGGTCTTGCGCTCCTGGAGGCAGCACGTGTTTTGAGAGCAGGAGGTACAGCACTAGTGATCGATTTCATACCGCACCGCGAGCGTGTGTTGGGGGATGAGCATGGTCATCGTTGGTTTGGGTTTGAAGATACAGAAATTCTTGCTTGGTTTAAGGAAGCTGGATTAGCGCGACGGGCCTCGGTTACGCTCCCGGGTAATCCTTTGACGGTTAAATTATGGCCAGCTGTGAAGATCGAGGCCAGACAAAAGGGGGGCTGATGGTGAAGCCAAAGGTTAGTTTCGAATTTTTCCCGCCCGCTAGTGAAAAAATGGCGGAAATACTTTGGCTTTCAGTAAAACGTCTGGCGCCGCTGGAACCAACGTTTGTCTCGGTCACCTATGGCGCCGGCGGCAGCACGCGCGAACGTACCCACTCAACTGTTAAGAGGTTGCGAGATGAAACCTCTTTGGAGCCGGCGGCCCACCTCACCTGTGTCGGCGCGACTAAGACAGAAATCGACGCTATAATTCGTAGTTATTGGGATGCAGGTATTCGGCATATTGTGGCGTTGCGCGGCGATGCGCCGGGGGATAATGGAAAGTACCAACCTCATCCAAAGGGTTATGCCAATGGTGCTGAACTGACAAAGGGCATCAAGAAGATCGCAGACTTCTTTGTTAGTGTTTCTGCGTATCCTGAAAAGCACCCCGATTCCGTATCTCGGCGCGCGGATATCGAAATGCTAAAACAAAAAGTCGATGCGGGTGCATGTCAGGCCATCAGTCAGTTCTTTTTTGAACCTGAGTATTTTTTCCGGTATCGGGATGCTGTCGCAGCGGCGGGAATTTCAATTCCTTTAATCCCTGGCATCATTCCAGTGATCAATTTTACGCGAATTCAATCTTTCGCAGCTACCTGTGGCGCCAAAATACCTAGTTGGATGACTGACCAGTTTGACGGTCTGGAAGATGATCCGCAGACACGAAAATTGGTAGCGGCGACAATTGCTGCGGAGACCTGTCAGAAACTAGCGGCCGGCGGTGTTGAGCAGTATCATTTTTATACTTTAAATCAGGCCGACCTGACATACGCGATTTGCCATATCCTTGGATTGCGCCCAAGTGCGGCGGGCTTCTAGGGGAAGGATATGGCTGATATTGAATTTGTGCCCCCGTATATTATCGAACCGGTAGACCGGACCAATGAATTAACCGCGTTAATGGATAAGCGCATCCTTGTTTTGGATGGCGCAATGGGAACGATGATCCAGCAACACAAGTTGGAAGAAGATGATTTTCGGGGCGTCCGGTTCGTCGACTGGCCAGATGATCTAAAGGGTAACAACGATCTTCTCACCCTTACTCAGCCTGCAATAATTACCGATATTCATAAGGCATTTTTGGCAGCCGGCACGGATTTTGTTGAAACTAATACCTTTAACTCCACTGCTATTTCCCAAGCAGACTATGGAATGGAAGCGCTAGTTTATGAGTTGAATTATGAAGGAGCCCGGTTAGCGCGTGAAGTGGCTACGCAATTTTCTGCGGTCGATGAGGATCACCCAAGGTTTGTTGCAGGTGTTTTGGGCCCAACCAATAGAACCGCGTCAATTTCACCGGATGTAAACGACCCAGGGTTTCGCAATGTATCATTCGATGCTCTTGTTGATGCCTACACGCTGGCTGCAAATGGGCTGATTGATGGCGGAGCAGACACGCTTTTCATCGAAACGGTCTTCGATACGCTGAATTGTAAAGCGGCGATCTATGCAGTACTGCAATTATTTGAAAGCAGAGGTATTCGCCTACCGTTGATGATCTCAGGTACAATTACTGATGCATCCGGTCGCACCCTATCCGGTCAAACGCCCTCTGCATTCTGGGCATCCGTCGCCCATGCGAGGCCACTAAGTATTGGGTTTAACTGTGCTCTTGGCGTAGAGGAGCTTCGACCGCATGTGCAAGAGGTCGCGAACGTTGCTGATACGCATGTAAGCGTGCATCCCAACGCGGGGTTACCAAACGAATTTGGTGGTTACGATGATACGCCCGACTATATGGGCGAAGCATTAGGGGAATTTGCTGAAAATGGACTACTCAACATTGTTGGGGGCTGTTGTGGCACGACGCCGGATCATCTGGCGGCTATCGTAGAAGCAGTCAAGGGAATTGCACCACGCCCTGTGCCCGAAAATCATAATATTTGTACGCTGAGCGGCCTTGAACCTCTTAAACTCGATGATGTTACCGGTTTCGTGAATGTCGGCGAACGGACAAATGTCGCTGGCTCCGCCCGTTTCAAGAGACTGATTATGGAAGATGAATATGAAGCAGCCCTCGATGTCGCGCGTAGTCAGGTAGAAAATGGTGCGCAAATCATCGATGTAAATATGGACGAAGCGATGCTTGATTCAGTTGTTGCCATGGACACATTTTTGAAACTTGTGGCGTCAGAACCTGATATTTCGCGCGTGCCGGTAATGGTAGATTCCTCCAAATGGGAAGTGATCCGAACTGGGTTGAAATGTATACAAGGTAAGGGAATAGTTAACTCCATTAGCCTTAAAGAGGGCGTAGACCCATTCATTGAACAGGCTAGGGAAATACTGCGGTTCGGCGCGGCCGTGGTTGTAATGGCCTTTGATGAAGATGGCCAGGCTGATAGCCGGGCACGCAAATATGAGATTTGCAAACGGTCCTATGAGATTTTGACCGAGCAAGTAGGCTTTCCGCCGGAAGATATTATTTTTGATCCTAATATTTTTGCCGTAGCAACAGGTATTGAGGAGCATGCGAGATACGGGCTCGACTACATAGAGGCGACTGCGGATATTAAAGAAAATTTGTGCCATGCAAAAATTAGTGGTGGGGTCAGCAATCTATCATTTTCATTCCGCGGCAACGAGCCGTTGCGCCAAGCTATGCATACAGCTTTTCTTTATCATGCGGTGCAGGCTGGCATGGATATGGGGATTGTGAATGCCGGTCAGCTCGGCGTTTATGCGGACTTACCAGTGGATTTGAAGAAACGCGTTGAAGACGTGTTATTTGCCAGGGGTGTAGACAGCACCGAGCGATTATTGGAGGTGGCAGACGATCTACAAGGGGGGGGCTCTAAGAGAGCAGTAGACCTATCCTGGCGCGAGGGTACGCTTGATGAACGGCTCACCCACGCTTTGGTGAAAGGTATTAACGAATACATCGTCGAGGATACAGAACTAGCCCGTCAAAATCACGATCGGCCCATTGAGGTGATTGAAGGTCCCCTTATGGATGGTATGAATGTGGTAGGTGACTTGTTTGGCTCTGGACAAATGTTTCTTCCGCAAGTGGTGAAAAGTGCTCGTGTGATGAAACAAGCGGTGGCCCACCTGTTACCCTTTATCGAAGCTGAGAAAGAAAGCAGTGGCAAGGGCCAAGCCAAGGGTAAAATATTATTGGCGACCGTTAAGGGGGACGTCCATGATATTGTTAAAAATATAGTCGGCGTTGTTCTCCAATGCAATAATTTTGAAGTTATTGATCTTGGGGTCATGGTGCCCTACCAAAAAATTCTCCAAGTGGCAGAAGACGAAAAAGTGGATATCATTGGGCTTAGTGGTTTGATAACGCCGTCTCTGGAGGAAATGGCAGGTATAGCATTGGAGATGGAACGCAACGGTATGGATATGCCGTTGCTTATAGGCGGAGCAACCACATCTAAAGTGCACACCGCGGTTAAGATTGCTCCTAATTATAAAGGTCCTACGATCCACGTTTTGGATGCGTCACGATCCGTGTCTGTCGCGAGTAAACTTACAAGCGATACATTACGTGACGCATATGTGTGCGAGGCGGCTGCCGAAAATCAGACGGTACGGGACAAGTATGCCAGCCAAGATCGCTCAGAAAATAGGTGTAGCTTGATAGATGCGCGCGCCAATCGGGTGAATATGGATTGGCAGAATGCGAAGCCAATTAAGCCAACCTTTTTGGGGGTTCGAACGTTTGATGAATATGATCTATCCGATCTTGTGGAGCGGATCGATTGGACGCCATTCTTCAGAACTTGGGAATTGGCTGGTATTTATCCGAAGATTTTGGATGATGACATCGTAGGTGAGGCGGCGAGCCAATTGTTTGAAGATGCACAAACCATGCTTGGTAGAATTATTTCAGAAAACTGGCTAACCGCACGGGCGGTGATTGGTTTTTTCCCGGCCAATGCGGACGGTGATGATTTGGTCGTGTATAAGGACGAAAGTCGGACAGAGGAACGGGCTCGCATTTATTTTTTGCGCCAGCAAATGAAGAAGCGCGCTGGTCGCCCAAATTATTGTATTGCGGACTTCGTTGCCCCGCTGGATTCTGGGAAGGCCGACTATTTAGGTGGATTTGCGGTCACGGCGGGAATTGGAATCGAAGAGAAATTATCTGAATTTAAATCTGACCATGACGATTACAACGATATTCTTTTGAAGGCGCTTGCCGACCGGCTAGCGGAGGCATTTGCAGAGCGAATGCATGAACGGGTTCGAAAGGAATATTGGGGGTATGCGCCAGACGAAATATTGGACAATGATGACTTGATTAAAGAAAAGTATCAGGGCATTCGACCTGCTCCGGGCTATCCTGCTTGTCCGGATCATAGCGAAAAGCTTAGCCTTTTTAAATTGTTGGCTGTGGAAGATCGGGTGGGCATCAATTTAACAGAAGGGTTTGCCATGGTGCCTGCATCTTCGGTGTCGGGCTATTATTTGGCTCATCGGGACGCGCAATATTTTGGTATTGGGAAAATAGGTAAAGATCAGACTGAAGATTATGCTGAGCGGAAAGGCCTTTCGATGATGGATGCAGAGCGGGTGCTGGCGCCAAATTTAGGGTACGAACGCGAGAGCATTTTATGACCGCACGAAACTTCAACAAATAGATATTGGACTATGATTAGCAAACTTAAAATACCGGCTCCTATTGATTCCTATAGCGGGACCGTCCTTCCCGAATGGATCGACGATAATAATCATATGAATGTGGCGTATTACGTTCTGGCATTCGATTATGCTACTGATGCTTTATTCAATTTTTTAGGTTTGTCGCGGGCTTATAAAGATGCGAACAACGTATCGACCTTCGCTGTGGATATGAACGTTTCCTATATTCAGGAGCTTAGATTGGGCGAGCCTTTGAAGATCCAAACCCGCATGATCGATTGCAGTGATAAGGCGTTGCATTATTTTCACGAAATGTCCCATGAGACTAAAGGGTTTCTGTCAGCAACGAACGAAGTGCTGTCGATGCATATGGATATGAATATTCGCCGAATTGCTCCAATGGCGGGCGAAATCATAGAATGGTCAAGGCAGGTGTGTAATGTTCATAAGTCTTTGCCAGCCGCTAAACAGGCGGGGCGTATGCTGGGAATACGGCGGAAATAACCTGAGCATCGAGTTTTCTGCAGGTATTTGTATAACTCATCTTTAGCCGTAAAGTGATTATTGGGGATAACTTGGTGGTGTAGGAGGCTGCATGACCCTTCGCACATGCTATAGTGATCGGAATGAGCGACCCTCTCGAATATGACCCACTGAATGAATCTAGCGGTTTTCAGCAACCAAATGCGCAGATGCATGCTCCTTATTTGAAAGACTTAAATGAGGCGCAGGGTGCAGCGGTTGAAGCCCTTGAAGGCCCAGTGCTGGTGTTAGCAGGGGCGGGCACCGGTAAAACGCGGGTTTTGACAACTCGGCTAGCATATTTACTTCATCAAAATCGCGCGAGACCCTATCAGATATTGGCTGTCACTTTTACCAATAAAGCCGCACGCGAAATGCAGTTACGCTTAGACGGCCTAATTGGCAAGGCCGTGGACGGGCTTTGGCTTGGCACTTTTCATGCGTTAGGAGTGCGCATTCTACGACGCCATGCGGAACTGGTCGGCCTTAAATCTAATTTCACGATTCTTGATACTGACGATCAAATTCGTTTGTTGAAACAAGTTCTGGAGGCGGAGAATATTGATGATAAGCGCTGGCCCGCTCGACTGTTGATATCTGTTATTCAACGCTGGAAGGATAAAGGTTTGACTCCCGACAAGGTGTCTGCGGGGGATGCGGGTGAACTTGCCAATGGCCGCGCTAAAGAAATTTATGCTCAATATCAAGATCGGCTGCGAACGCTTAATGCTACTGACTTCGGTGACTTGCTACTGCATTGTTTAACATTGTTTACGTCCCATGCTGAAGTGTTGTCCGATTACCAAAAACGCTTCCGCTATATTTTGGTGGATGAGTATCAAGATACTAATGTTTCCCAGTATTTGTGGCTGCGCCTATTGGCCCAAGGTCATAAAAACATCTGTTGTGTCGGTGATGATGACCAATCCATCTACGGATGGCGTGGTGCGGAAGTAGGTAACATATTAAAATTCGAAAAGGATTTCCTTGGTGCACGGGTTATCAGGTTGGAGCGTAATTACCGTTCTACACATCATATTTTGGGCGCGGCCTCCGGCCTTATTGCGAATAACGAAAGTCGTTTGGGTAAAACTTTGTGGACCGAAGAAAATAAGGGCGAAAAAATTACTGTGCGTGGTTTATGGGATGGGGAGGAGGAGGCGCGCCTCATCGCTGACGAAGTGGAGAGGTTGCATAGAGGAAAGAGCGCTTTAAACGAGATTGCAATTCTAGTGCGTGCCGGCTTTCAAACTCGTGAATTTGAAGAAAGGTTCATTACGCTTGGCGTGCCGTACCGTGTAATCGGTGGGCCNAGGTTNTATGANCGAGAGGAAATTCGTGATGCCTTGGCCTACCTACGCATAATCCATATGCAAGATGACGATTTAGCCTTTGAGCGTATCGTAAATAAACCAACTCGGGGTATTGGAAAGGCAACGATTCAGGCGGTTCATGTTCTAGCACGGCACCTGGAAGTACCGCTTTATATAGCGTCGGCCAAGTTGGTTGAATCAGATGAGTTGAAACCCACATCACGCAAAAGCCTTAGTAGATTTATCGAAAGTATCGACCGTTGGCGAGGCTTAGCAAATGCGGTTTCCCATTTTGAACTTGCAGAAATAGTTCTCGATGAATCTGGCTATACGGCACTTTGGCAAAATAGTAAGAAGCCAGAGGCACCTGGGAAGCTAGAAAATTTAAAAGAACTGATTACTGCGCTACAGGAATACGACACGCTAGCGAGTTTTCTTGAACACGTCAGCTTGGTCATGGAAAACACTGAGAATTCGGAAGAAGATATGGTCAACTTGATGACTTTGCATAGTGCAAAAGGATTAGAATTTGAATCGGTGTTTCTGCCCGGCTGGGAAGAAGGTTTGTTTCCCCACCAAAGGTCGCTAGATGAAAGTGGGCTGGCAGGTCTCGAAGAAGAGCGTCGTTTGGCTTATGTCGGACTAACGCGCGCAAAAAAACGGATCAAGATCACGTTTGTTGCTAATCGGCGTATTCATAATCTCTGGCAAAGTGCCATTCCGTCGCGGTTTGTTTCGGAATTGCCCGATGAGCACGTTGAAATGGAAAGTGAAAGTGAGCTTTATGCCAATGATACGGGACTTGAGGGGGCAGGTTGGAANCATCAAGAACCCTCCAGCGGTGGGCCTGGTTGGCAACGTTTTCAGAGGCGCGGTCCTGGTATGGCGTTAATTGACGTAGATACGGGCANGATGCATAGCGGTGGGGAGCAGTTTTTCAAAGGGGAGCGTTGCTTTCACCAAAAATTCGGTATGGGGGTAGTCAGCGACGTTGACGGTGACCATTTGACCATCGATTTCGACAAGGCCGGTAGTAAGAAAGTTGTTGCTGCCTTCGTCGAGAAACCTTGATGCTTGGATTATGCTCCAACCCTTTTGGAAAATTCAATTGCGGGTGCCACGTCATGCGGTGGAAAAACTGGTTACAGCAGTCGATCCTTTTGGAGTAACGCTGAGTTGTTTTGAAATTGAGGGGCAAGATATTTGGGTCATTGAGACCTATTGTGAGGGTCCACCAGATAAAGCGGCTTTAGAGGCNTCGGTAGCCGTTGCATCAGTATCTGCGGGCATCACTGAGCCAAAGATTCTCTGCGAATTGCTACCTGATAATGATTGGCTTGCGGAAAATCGTCGTTCATTTAAGCCAATTCAAGTCGACCGATATTTTATTCATCCGACACATTTTGAAGGCACAGTTCCNGCTAACACTAAAGCCATATGTTTGGATGCCGCAACCGCTTTTGGTTCGGGCGCACATGAAACTACACAGGGCTGTCTGCATATGTTGGCTAGGCTACAGCGGTGGTCTCGCCCGCAGCGCGTTCTAGATTTAGGTTGCGGGTCAGGCATCCTAAGCATTGCGGCGGCGAAGACTTGGAATTGTCGCATTGTTGCAGTTGATATCGACCCCGAGGCGGTTCGAGTGTGCCGGGAAAATTTAAAATCAAATGGTATTAGCGCAAGCGTGTCCGTTTTAGAAAGCGACGGCGTGTCCGCCGGGAAAATTGGCCGGGGACGGCCCTTCGATCTCGTACTTGCAAATATACTGGCAGAGCCATTAATTAAATTAGCCCCTATCCTGACTAGTCAAATTGCCCGGCCCGGCTGTATTGTTTTGTCTGGCCTTTTAGCCCATCAGAGGTTTCCCGTAGCGGCGACCTATCTTCGACAAGGCCTTTTGCCTGTCACCTATAAACGTATTGGTGACTGGCCAACTTTATTGCTTAGGAAGCCGAACTAACCTTAGTTTGGCCCCAATTTCAGCAACCCAATAGGGTCGTTCCGTTGTTTCCTAGTCAGTCCGGCCTCTGACTTTGGAATCTCTTTCTCTATTCTATTGGAATCTTTGGCAGACAATCCGGCTTTTATGTATCAAAATAATGCAGAAATATATCTATCAGAATGTGCTAAATGCATTTCTTCCCAACATGAGAATCAGACACTGCTTGCCCGGTGCCAACAAGAGCGCTAGCTAAAGCATATAAGAATTCGTCTGAACCGTTGAGGAGCGCGCCGTGCCAGGAATTTCAGAATCGCTTGATGCAGTAAAGGCTGCTGGTCTAGCTATGGAAGATACAGCATTACTGGATTTTATTCGTGGCGTTGTGGCTGCGCCAAAGCGATTGCGGGTTGACGATTGGATGAGTTTGTTGGCTCCGGAAATCCGCCCAGAATTGCGGGATGCTTTGGAAAAGCTCAAAGTTTCGGTAGCTGATGAGATCAATCCGGGATTTACATCGGGCCCAGCCCCGACAGAGCGCGTCGATAGATTGCGCCAAAAACTTGATGAGTTAGAGTTGGATGGCTTTATTGTTCCTAGAACAGATGAATTTCAGGGAGAATTTGTGCCGGCACGGGCCGAGCGTCTTAAGTGGCTCACTGGTTTCTCTGGCTCCGCTGGAGCCGCAATTGTGCTGAAAGAAATCGCCGCAATTTTCGTTGATGGGCGGTATACTCTGCAAGTTTGCGATCAGGTTGATACTAAAACGTTTGACACACAACATATTACGGAAAGCCCACCGTGGAAATGGGTAGGGGAAAATCTCTTTGCCGGAGCGCGGCTGGGTTTTGACCCTTGGTTGTTGTCAGATACGGTGCGTACTCAATATCAGAAAGCGGTGGAGCTTGTGGGGGCGCAACTTATACCTGTAGATTGTAATCCCATCGATACGATTTGGATCAACCAGCCAGCAGCACCCTTGGCGCCTGTTGTTCCGCATGACCTTTCTTATGCGGGTAAAAATGCGGATGAAAAACGGAGAGATATTGCAAAAGCGTTAGTAGAAGCAAACGAGGATGCTACCCTTATTACTGCGCCTGAGTCTGTGGCATGGTTGTTGAACATTCGTGGTGGTGACGTACCTTACACACCATTAGCATTGTCTTATGCAATTTTGATGAGCTCAGGTGATCTTCGTTGGTTTATCGACACTCGAAAACTTAGCCCAGGGCTCGCTGCCACGTTGGGCGATGGGGTCTCGGTTGAGGCTATACATGAGATCGGTAACTCATTGAGCGAACTCGGCGCTCAATCTAGGACAGTTCGGTTAAATAGATCTCTTNCACCGGCCTACATGGTTTCGAAGTTGGAGCAGAGCGGGGGGGTCGTCGTTCATGGTGAAGATCCTTGCGCCTTGCCGCGTGCGTGTAAAAATGCAGTAGAAGTAGCAGGAATGCGTTCCGCTCATGTGCGTGATGGCGCAGCACTGACCAAATTCCTCTGTTGGCTTGATCATGAGGGTCCCGGAGGTGAACTGACGGAACTTGATGCAGCTCGCCACCTACAATCCTATCGGGAGGCAGGTGATTTGATCCAAGATTTGAGTTTCCGAACGATTTCTGGCGCTGGTTCGAATGGCGCGATTGTCCATTATACGGTTACNCACGAGACGAACAATAAGCTTTTACCAGGTGAATTGTATTTGGTTGATTCTGGTGGCCAATATTTGGATGGGACGACGGATGTAACCCGAACCGTTTATATTATGCCGTCGAATGGTGGTAGCCCATCGGCTGAAGAGAAAGATAGGTTTACGCGTGTTTTGCAGGGACATATTGCTGTTGCATCTGCGCAATTCCCTGCAGGCACCACTGGGAACCAAATTGATCCAATGGCGCGACGACCGTTATGGGACGCGGGATTGGATTACGATCATGGCACGGGCCATGGCGTAGGTTCCTACCTTGGGGTGCATGAAGGGCCGCATCGTATCTCGAAAGTAGGCGGTGCTATTGCTTTTCGTCCTGGTATGATTGTTTCAAACGAGCCGGGTTTTTATAGAGCTGGCGCATATGGGATACGCATTGAAAATTTGGTTGTTGTAACGGAGCCTGATCAGGCAAACGAGTTAGATAAAAAATGGTATGGTTTCGAAACTTTGACACTGGCACCAATCGACCGGCGCCTGGTTGATGTAAATTTAATGACTTCATCGGAGATTGGATGGTTCGACCGTTACCACGCGCGAGTTCGTGATACGCTCTCTCCGATTATTGATGAGAAAACACGCCAATGGTTGTCTAGTGCAACAGCGCCGTTAAAACCCTAAAAATTCTTTGATAAGGCGGCTTGTGTGCGTCATGTCCTAACCAAAGATACCGTTCCGATTAAGATTGTGCCCTGTGTTAGCCCAATAATTTCAGCCATTCTTCCTCAGTTAACACTGTAATGCCGAGGTCATAGGCTTTTTTGGCTTTGGAGCCGGCATCGGCGCCAACAACCACAAAATCTGTTTTTTTGGAAACTGAACCGGTCACTTTTGCACCGAGGGACTCTGCACGGGCTTTGGCTTCGTTTCGATTCATTTTTTCTAGTGATCCCGTAAAGACGACAGTCTTATTGCTAACAGGTGACGCGGTCGTAGCTGGGACTAAAAATTCTTGGATTTCTAATAACGAATCCAAATCATTTAATAAAGTTTGATTTTGAGCCTCTCCAAAGAAAGCGGTAATATCATCTACAACAGCTGGTCCGATTCCATCTATATTGAGTAAATCTTTGTAAGCACTGTGATTAGGATTACTGGCTGCTGCTGCTGCGATCCGCAAATTCCGAAGGGAGCTGTAATGCCGTGCCAGTAATTTTGCGGTTGCTTGACCCACCTGCCGGATTCCCAGTGCGTAAATAAATTTATCAAGAGAAATNGTCCGGCGCTCTTCGATACCGGCCATTAAATTGGCGACGGACTGTGGACCCCATCCCTCTCTTTGCTCCAAGGTTTTCTTAATGTCAGCCAGTCGAAAAATGTCCGCGGGCGTTTTGATGATTTTTTCTTCGTAAAATGTCTCTATATGTTTTGCACCAAAGCCCTCGATGTCGAAGGCGTCACGAGAAACAAAATGCTTTAGACGTTCTGCTGCTTGGGCTGGGCACACCAAGCCGCCGGTGCAGCGACGGACTGCCTCATCGCTTTTCCTAACCGCTGCACTGCCGCATTCTGGGCACACCATCGGAAATCTATAAGGCGATATCTTAGGGCCACGCTTATTGATCACCGGGCTTACTACTTGAGGGATCACATCACCAGCACGCTGGATGATAACGTGATCACCTTCGCGCAACCCCTTACGCTCTATCTCGTCCTCATTATGCAGGGTGGCACGGCTGACGACGACGCCNCCCACAGTGATCGGCTTCAAATGCGCGACGGGCGTTAGGGCTCCAGTGCGCCCTACTTGAATATCGATTTTTTCAAGGACGGTTTCTGCCTGCTCAGCTGGAAACTTGTGGGCGATGGCCCATCTAGGCGCACGGCTTACCGTGCCGAGCCTATCCTGAAAGTCGAGCCGATCAATTTTATAGACGACACCATCAATGTCGTAGTCGAGGTGAGCTCTTTGTTCCCCTATCTCGCGATAGGTATCTAATACTTTACCGATTGTAGCACACCGGCGAGTGAGGGGATTTATAGGGAACCCCCATTGCTTGAGCGATTGCAGAAACTCCCATTGGGTTGCGCCTATCGCGTTGGAGAGTTCTCCAGCGCTATAGGCAAAGAAACGCAGAGGCCGTTGAGAGGTTATCTCTGGATCAAGCTGCCGTAAACTTCCAGCTGCAGCATTTCTAGGATTCGCGAACGGCTTGTCGCCGGCTGCTTCTTGTCGTTGATTTAGGTCGAAAAAGTCTCGTCTACTCATATACACTTCGCCGCGAATTCCGATGATATCGGGCACATTACCTGAGAGTNTTTCAGGAATATCGGTGATCGTTCTCAGGTTTTTGGTGATATCTTCGCCGACCGAACCGTCGCCGCGCGTTGAGCCAAGTTGCAATTGGCCTTTTTCATATCTCAGAGACGCTGAGAGCCCGTCTATTTTGGGTTCAGCGACGATATCGAGACGCTCTTCTTTGCCAAGGTTTAAGAACCGTCTCACCCGCGAGTCAAACTCGCGCACGTCATCGTCCCCAAATGCGTTGCTCAATGACAACATGGGTCGTGCATGGGCAACTTTTTGGAATCTCGATGCTACGCTTGCACCAACGCGGTCGCTCGGACTGTCGGAACGTTTTAAGTGAGAAAATTGTATTTCAATTGCTTGATTTCGACGTCTTAACGCATCGTAACTGGCGTCGGATATTTCGGGATCGTCGTGTTGGTAATAGCGCAAATCGTGATAAGCGATCTGTTTTGCAAGTCGTTCCAATTCTTGGGCGGCTTCCGCTTCGGTTAGAAGCTCAACCGCTATAATTGCCTCACTCACCCGACCTCTCCATGGATTAACCGATCAGCCGCGGCCCGAGCTTCGTCCGTAATTTCTTTTCCTGCCAACATGCGGGCAACTTCCTCACGCCGTTCGTCGTTTAATAAAAGATTTACTTCAGTTACCGTATCTTCGGTTCCGTTGCTATGTTTAGCCACTCGTAAATGGGTATTGCCTCGCGCTGCTACTTGAGGCGAGTGTGTGATGACTAACACCTGCATTTTATCTGCTAGACGGGCGAGCCGCTCACCAACNGCGTCTGCTGTGGCACCTCCGACACCACTATCAACTTCATCGAACACCAAAGTGGTGGGGCCGCCGGACGCTGCTATTACAACCTTAAGCGCTAGCATAAAGCGCGAGAGTTCACCGCCTGATGCAATTTCTGACAATGGACCCGCTGGGGTTCCGGGGTTGGTGGTTACTGAGAATGAGACGTTATCNATCCCATTTTCGCTCCATTTCTCTTCTGGAAGTTTATCGATCAAAGTTCGAAATGCAGCCTTTTCCAATTTTAGCGGTGGTAATTCCGCATTTAGGGCTTCATCGAGGCACGAACCTGCTTCCAAACGAAGAGTGTGGAGAACGGTTGCGCGTTCCAGATAGGCTTCGCGGGCCTTGCGTTCAGCACTTGCTAAAGCGGAAAGGCGGTCCGATTGATCTTCTATAAGGGAGAGTTTGGCATTGAACTCTTTGCGCAGTTCCGGGAGGCTATCTACTGGTACCCTGTGTTTGCGCGCGACGTCGCGGAGAGCGTATAGCCGGTCTTCAAGTTCCTCGAGGCGGCTACCGTCCAAATCAANATTGGAGGTAGCATTTTGGAGAATGTTCATTGCATCTTCCGTTTCTATGAGTGCGCGACTGACCGATTGGGCAGCATTGTCGAGGATATCAACGGTATTTTCAGGCCCTTTTTTGAGATGCGTTAACGCCCTGCGCAGTCTACTTTCGCCGCCTGTTTCGCCTTGTAATTCGCCGAATGCCAAACTGAGAGACTCTGCGATTTTTTCTGCGTTCATGAGTACTTGCCGGCTTTCGGAGAGTGTTTTTTCTTCTCCGAGCACAGGCACTAGGCTGTCTAACTCTCCAGCAGCGTGGCGCAAGAAAACTTCATCTTGTGTGGCGCGTTCAACCTCTAATTTGGCATCGCTCAAGGCAATACGTGCACCTTTTAGTCTATTAAAGGCAGCGCACACTTCATTATGATAGTTGGCAAGTTGCCCGAAATCGTCGAGTACGCTACAATGAGTCGCAGGATTCATGAGACCGCGTTCGTCAAATTGACCTTGAATTTCTACTAGCGCATCACCGATTTGGCGCAGAAATCCAATGCTTACTGGCTGATCATTTACAAAGGCTCGGGTCCGGCCATTTGAATTTAGTATTCGGCGTAGCAAAATTTCAGCCTCTATCTCGATCCCTTGATCTGTAAGGAGCGACTTCACAGATGGTCCGAATTCATATGTGAACTGTGCCACCACAGTTGCTTGATCGCTGCCATGGCGCAGAAGACGCGCATCGGACCGGGCACCAAGGGCTAAGCCAAGCGCATCTAATAAAATCGACTTACCGGCACCGGTCTCGCCAGTGAGCACNGAAAGACCTTTGTCAAAACTGATATTAAGGCTCTCGATTAGAACGACGTTGCGGATGCTGAGGCCCGTCAGCATGGTAATGTTCCTAAAACGCCCAATCCCACATCCAACTCAACCACGAGCTTTCTTTCTTTTTAGGTTTTAGTTTTTTACCTTCTAAGAGACCGNAACTGTCTTTGTACCATGAGCTNCNCGANAAATTATGCCCGAGGACAGCNGCTGCCATTTGTGCTTCATCCGTAATNCCAAGCGCTAAATAGGATTCAGTTAATCGGTGCAAGGCTTCCGGAGTATGTGAGGTTGTTTGATAGCGCTCGATAATTCGACGAAAACGGTTGATAGCAGCAAGATATTCGCCTTTTCTTTGGTAGTAGCGGCCGATATCCATTTCTTTTCCTGCCAAATGATCAGTTGTGAGATCCACTTTAATTCGTGCATCCCGGGCATAAGTCGTCTTCGGAAAACGGCGTGTAACTTCTTTAAGTGAGCTTAAGGCTAGTTGCGTCATTTTCTGATCACGGCCCACATCGGAAATTTGTTCGTAGTAGCTGAGTGCCTTTAAATAATATGCGTAAGCCACGTCACGATTACCCGGATGTAATTCAATAAAGCGGTCGAGCGCGATGATAGCCTCATCATATTTGTTTTTAAGGTACTGGGCGTAGGCTGCCATGAGCTGAGATTTGGTAGCCCAGGCCGAGTAGGGGTATTGGCGTTCCACTTCGTCGAATTGCTCCGCGGCTGTTTCGTACCATCCGGCATGAAGCTGATCCATGGCGTCGTTATAAATTTGCTCGACTGTCCGGTGAGCTGTCAGCCTTTCATCTACAGGTTTTCCGAAAATTGAATCCATTGTATCGCTGCAACCGGCAACCAGGAATGAAAGGCCAATGAATAGGGACATACGAAGCATGTATTTAAAGGATCGGGAACCGCTAAAATCATTTATCATGAGGGAATCACACTATTTTTGGGCGGTAAATACTGATTTAAACCGATACCTGGCAATTAGCTGATATAGGATGCTTTATATAGCATTCCCATTACGCAATGCCTACCGAGACCTTTGCGTTAGCGACAGCATAAATGCATGAGTAGGGGGGATTAAGCGATGGCGCGCGAAGTTTCGGCCTGCCAGGTTTGCATGGGNAATTCTGTATATTCATCCATTGAGATGATTTCCCAAGCTGTTGGGTCTGCAAACAGTTGGCGCAGCAGCTTATTGTGCAAATCATGCCCCGAACGGTGGCCAGAGAAGCTTCCCACCAAGGGATTGCCAGCAAGATAAAGATCGCCAATACAATCAAGAATTTTATGACGGACAAATTCATCTTCATAACGCAGCCCGTCTTCATTTAAGACGTTGCCGCCGCTAATGACGACAGCATTTTCTAGTGAACCGCCTTTAGCCAGACCGGATTGACGCAGGGCTTCTACATCCTCNAAGAAACCAAATGTACGTGCACGGCAAATTTCGCTCTTAAAGCTGCTAGAGGAAACCGTGACGGACAGATTTTGTTGGCCGATAGCGGCATTGTTAAAATCAATGTTGAGGTTGATGGTGAGAGCTGACTGATCTACGCTCGCCGGCACCAAAGAGGCTTCTGCTGCTCCTTCGAGGATGAAGATAGGCTTCTTGACACGCAATACCCGTCGTGCCGCATTTTGATGAACCGTACCGGCGCACTCAATCAAAAATACGAATGGTTCTGCGCTACCGTCCATGATAGGCACTTCCGTGCCGTTCACTTCAATAATTACATTATCTATTTCACAGCCAGCTAGCGCAGCCATAAGATGTTCAACAGTCGCAATTTGAACGCCTGCTTCGTTACTGAGGGTCGTACAAAGGCGAGTATCCGAAACACGATCGAAACGAGCGGGGATCGCAGCGTTCTGGCCAGGAATGTCTGTACGGCGAAATATAATGCCCGTATTCGGATCAGCCGGATATAGAGACATGGAAATTTTATTTCCTGAATGAAGTCCGATACCGCTGCAATGGATTTGATTCTTAAGTGTTTTTTGAAGAATCTTAGGACAAGATGAGCGGTTAATATCAGAAATTGATCCGTAATACTCCACTAGGTTCCCCAGTATAGACGGCAGATTATTAGAGAGTGTTCAGTGTTTTTAACGATTGTCGAAGTCGTATTTAACAATAGTGGGGGCTAGCCACAAATCACTCTTTGTTACTAATTATTTCGCTAAATTTTGTATAAAAATGCGGCCGCACTTTTCTCGTGCGGCCGCATTATCTGGCATTACTTTTTCTAAGCTAATTCAGGGCTTCAATTCGCTTGCCGCCGCAAAAATGCTGGAATTTCTAGCATTTCCTCCTCCGCTTGNGATAGCGGAAATTCATCGTTCGAAGATGTGGATTCTGGGAGGGATGTGTCTAGCGGCGGTGCCGCTGATTGCGGTGCCGAAATAGGCTGCGCCGGCTCAATTGGGATAGCCTCTTCATGGTGCAAGAAAGCGACCGATTCTGACGCAGGTGTTGGTTCCGTAGGCTTTGGGTTATTCCTATTGACATTTGCTAGCTGGCTGGTTTCTGGTTTTTGAACCTCCTCTTTTGCTGGTACCGCTGATTCCGAAAGCGTCGGCAACGGAGGTGAAATAGGGTCATGGCGTTCTATTACCGGCGGCACCTGCTTTAAAGTGGCTTTATCGCTGGCTTCCTCCTCGCGTTTGGCCGCCCCTGTTAGACGTCTGAACAAACTCGGACGTTTTTTCTTACGTGGCGGATTTACATCGCTTCGTGTATTTGAAAAAGCGGCTTCGTTATAAGGGTCCGGATAGTCCTCAGGTTCAAGCGTTTCGCTTATATCGACCGGTTTCGGCGGAATGAACGGCTCCCGTGACAGGATGTCCAGGCCGACGTCGACCGGTTGCGCAGTCTCTGGTGAAATATCTTGTGCGGATAGTTCTTCTATCTCTTCCAGTTTTCCAATATCTGACTTGGGCAGAGAATTCAATGTTGGAATAGTGTTTACGGATTCCTCTGGGAGAGGTTTAGACCTCACCGCTTCTGGTTCATACATTTTGGCAGCTGCGACGGCTTTTTCGATAGGGGTCGATCCTAACTCTTTAACCNCCTCAGCCTTAGTTTCTGCCGCATCAACCGGTTCACGTTTTAATACAGGCCGTGCCGACGCTATTGCCTCGGTAGGGTGCCGTGTTTCAACAATTGGCCTAATCGCGCCGTTAGCTTCTATGCCGGTTGCGACTACTGAAACCCGCACTTTACCTTCCATAGATTCCTCAAAGGTCGAACCAAAAAGAATATTAGCATTCTCATCGACTTCTTGGCGAATACGATTGGCGGCCTCATCAACTTCAAACAGAGTTATGTCGGGACCACCAGTTATATTGATGAGAACACCACGCGCGCCTTCCATTGTGATGTCGTCAAGTAGCGGGTTAGAAATTGCCGATTCAGCCGCTTCAATAGCACGGTTATCGCCATTTGCTTCACCGGTTCCCATCATTGCCTTGCCCATTTCACTCATGACTGTGCGAATGTCTGCAAAGTCTAGATTGATCAGGCCAGGCATAACCATCAGATCGGTTACGCCCCGAACGCCCGAGTTCAGCACCTCGTCAGCCATATTAAAGGCTTCGGCAAAGGTGGTTTTTTCATTAGCAATACGGAAAAGGTTTTGATTGGGAATGATAATCAGAGTGTCTACATATTGCGCTAATTCTTCGATACCCTGTTCGGCAATACGCATNCGTTGCGCACCTTCAAAATGAAATGGTTTGGTAACCACGCCGACTGTCAACATACCGTTTTCTCGCGCTGCCTGGGCAATGACAGGTGCTGCCCCTGTACCTGTACCTCCACCCATACCAGCGGTAACAAAAACCATATTGCTGCCGAGAACCCGTTCGAGAATATCGTCCAGGACCTCTTCCGCAGCGGCTTTGCCTACGTCTGGTCGCGCACCTGCACCCAGTCCTTGGGTAAGAGTAACGCCGAGTTGTAATTTGTGTTCTGCGACCGATTGCTCAAGTGCTTGAGAATCGGTGTTACATACTAGAAAGTCTACGCCCTCAAGGGTCGAGTTGATCATGTTGTTGACAGCATTTCCACCTGCGCCGCCAACACCAATCACAGTGATCCTTGGTGTCAGTTTTGGTTCTGAACTGGGCATCGATAACTTAATTGTCATCAGAGCCTCCACTCTATTTTGCAATGCCAGAATTTACCAGCTGAAGCTGGCATTTCGTCGCCTCCGCCGATCGGAGAAGACGAACGAAACTTGTGATGGAGATTAAAAGTTCTCACGGAACCAATCCCCTAGGCGCCCAAATAGGCTGCCTGTTGTCCGATATTCATCATTTGCGGTCTGTCGTATTTCGCCTTGATCGTCGACAGCGAAAGCGAGCAAGCCTGCATTGACTGAGAAAGCCGGCCCGTCCATCGCTTCTGCTAACCCGGCAATACCCCGCGGCCGACCTATACGAATTTGCTTATTTAAAATTTTGGCCGCAAGCTCCTGCATCCCGGCTAACTGGCAAGCACCACCGGTCAATACTGCACGACGACCGGCCACCTTATCCAGGCCACTGGCTAAAAGGTGCGAGCGGACGATTTCGAGAATTTCCTCGACCCTGGGTGCGATGATGCCAGTGAGCATGGATTTTGGAACTTGTTCGGGGGCAATTTCATTTTCTTCGCCGATTTGGTGGACCGCGATCATGGTACGTTCATCCGAGGGCACACCCTCGCAACTTCCATAGAGGGTTTTTATACGTTCGGCTTGATAGATTGGCGTTGATAGGCCACGTGCGATATCACTTGTAACGTGCCATCCACCAACCGGTATAGAATCGACAAAAACCATCGCGCCATCGAAGAAAACAGAGAAACTCGTTGTGCCAGCGCCGATATCGATAACGGTCACGCCAAGATCCAGCTCATCTTCAACGAGGCAGCCGAGCCCGGTCGCATAAGGTGTCGCGACGACGTCGCGTAAGCCTAGGTGACAGCGGGAGACACAGGTTGCAAGGTTATAAATAGCTGCCGTTGAGACTGAGACGCTATGCATACGAACACCCAATTCTCGCCCATGGAGACCCCGTGGGTCATGAATGCCAGCCTCTCCGTCTACGTGGAAGCTGACGGGAATGGCGTGGATGAGCGAACTCTCATCATCATCTTTGAAAGAACGGCATTCCAACAAGAGTTTGTTCAAGTCAGTGTCGGAGATTGCACCGCCGCTGATAGGCACCTTATGATCGCTCATTGCGCTTCGCATCTGACCTGCACTGATATTGACAGTTATGTCGCGAACGGTAGTTTCGNCCATTTCTTCAGCGCCTGTAACTGCCGCTCGGATGGCGCCCTCGGCGGAATCCATGTCGATAATGTTTCCGGCTTTTACGCCACCGCTCGCATGGTGGCCGATACCGAGAACGCGGATGCCGTTGAGTGGATCGTTTTCGGCGATGAAGCAAGTGATCTTACTACTACCAATATCCAGTGCGGCGATGATGTCATCCTGTGCCAAGGTGAGTTAACTCCTTTTAATCCCGTATTGAGGCAACATATGTTTAGGTTTCCTCGCCGGTACTAAGGGCACCGGGCTTTTCAAAAATTTGAATGGTCAGGCGGTTGGGCACTCGCAGGTCGACAGCGCGAATACGTTGCTGCAGTAACTGATATTCACGCTGCAAATCCGCCAAATATTTCCAGGCTTTGCTTGGCGATTCAGCGGGTAGCTGGATATCAATTCCTTGCTTTAAAAGTATATTCCAACGCCGTGCTCCTACGCGCGTGGCATGGCTAACCAACAACAATAGGTCGCGCTCATTCTCTAACATTTTGATTAAGGCAGCGGCGTTAGAAGGCGCATCCTCGCCAACAAGAATTTTTAAATCTTTGTAACGGCTGATCACTTGGTCGCTAATTATGGCACCGTCGTGGCTGATCAGTTTGAATTGCCCATTATGCTGCCAAATTGCAGCGGGTTTTTGCTCCGTAATGCTGACCAATATTATATTTGGCAGGCGCCTCTGGACGTCCACCTTTGCGATCCAGCCGATATTGAGTAGTTTCTCACGGGCTTTATAGGGATCGAAACCAAAAATTGGGTCACCCCGTCGAACATCAAGGGCTGCTAGTAATTTACTACGCGGCGTTTCTAATCTTCCTGTGACAAGCACTTCGCTAACAGTGAGTCCGAATGTCGCTGCAATGTTATGGGAAATTTTTTCGATGTTTGCAAAGACGGACTTACCCGCATCCATAGTGTAGACGACGGTCATACCTGCGCCACAGCTAATAATAGCAACGAGAGCGGCGATAGCAATTAACATAGGCTTTGCCTTTAGCCGTACCATAATTGCACGGCGTATCCCCGCTGTTTTAGAATCGTCAATATTTTTTGTTAGTTTCTGGTTAATATCGGGTTTCAATGTTCAAACTCCGCTTGGCCAACCATCCAATCCACGAGCGCCTCAAAACTTATGCCAGCTTCTGCTGCTTGCTCAGGCACAAGCGACAAAGACGTCATTCCCGGCTGAGTGTTTATTTCCAGCATATATAATTTCCCAGGCTCTCCGCCGGTATCGTCGTAGCGAAAATCTGAGCGGGTTACGCCGCTGCATCCGAGTGTGTGATGAGCGCGTTCCGCAAATCGCATAGCCTCTCCGGCGATTGTCTCATCGACTATGGCCGGGCACACATGCCTGGTTTTTCCATCCGTATATTTAGCCTCGTAATCGTAAAATCCTGATTTTGGTTGAAGCTCTGTCACACCAAGCGCTTTATCTCCCATGACCGCTACAGTTAATTCGCGTCCCGGAATAAATTTCTCTACGAGTAGTTTTTGTCCTTCGGACCATAGGTTGTTATCTAGCGTGGTAACCCTGTCTGATAAAATTTGCACCCCCACACTGGAACCTTCATTCACGGGTTTGATGACGCAAGGTGGTTCTAAAGGCAGGCCGTTCTCTAAATCCTCTCGGGTAACAACAGTACCCTCCGGGCTTGGTATGCCCGCTTCANCGAGAAGTTTTTTTGCCTGAACTTTGTCCATTGCAATGGCAGATGCCAGCAGGCCCGAATGGGTGTAGGGAATTTTCAATATATCGAGAATGGCTTGCATGGTGCCGTCTTCTCCATAGCGCCCATGCAATGCATTGAATACTACATCTGGGCGTGGNTTGAGGGCCTCCAGCAGTTGCTTTAAATCGCGGTTGAGGCTGATCTCGGTCACCTGATGTCCACATTTGCGCAGGGCGGTCGCGCACGCCTTGCCACTATCCATTGAAACATCGCGCTCTACGGACCATCCGCCCATTAACACGGCCACATGCTTACTCATGAGGCGACCTCTTTTTCTGTAAGGCCAATACGGTCGATCTCCCATTGCAGCATGACGCCAGACTTTTCATGTACTCGCCGGCGTACTTCCGTACCCAAACTTTCGATGTCATTAGCGGATGCTTGGCCGAGATTGATGAGAAAGTTACAATGGTGTTCGGATACTTGGGCATCTCCCACACGAAGGCCTCGGCAGCCGGCGTCGTCGATAAATTCCCATGCTTTTCCCTCTGCGGTATTTTTAAAGGTAGAGCCACCAGTTCGGGCCCGAATGGGTTGGCTTTTTTCGCGCGCGGCGGCAATTTCGTCCATTTTTCGGATGATAAAATCTTTATCACCTGGTTTGGCGCACAATGTAGCGCCGGTAAATATCCAGTCTGTTGGAGTTTTCGAATTACGATAACTGAAACCAAGTTCGTCTACGCCCACTGTGTGGATATTTCCATCGCGGTCGATGGCTTCGGCTGTAATCAGCACATTCGCTATTTCACGATCATATGCGCCAGCATTCATACGTAAGGCTCCGCCAATAGTGCCCGGAATACCGGATAAAAATTCTAATCCGCCCCGTCCGTTTGCTAATGCGAAGCGGGACACATTGATGTCAAGTGCACCGGCGCCTGCTTTAATAGTGTCCTTATCCGTGGTGATTGTATTGAACTCATATCGGAGCTGGACGACGATGCCGGGAATTCCGCCATCGCGAATCAGAAGGTTTGATGCAACACCGATAACAGTGACTGGAATGTCTGTTGGAGTTTTGTGAAGGAAATTCTGTAAATCCTCCATATCCGCCGGCCGGAATAGGATTTCTGCAGGGCCGCCAACACGAAGCCACGCATAACGAGCCATATTTTCATTGAATTTCATTTCTCCGCGGACAGAGGGTAACCGTTCAAATAGGTCTTGATATTTGGGGCGAGTGACAGGGGCCATTAGTTCGTCTCTCTTTTGAATCTCTGACAAATAGCCAATTGCTCGGGGAGCGCATTTGCCCAAGAGGTAACGCTGCCTGCACCGAGGCAAACTACTAGGTCTCCGGTATTAGTCTCTGATTGCNCCAAACTAGCCAAGCCATCGGGTTCCGCTAGTGCCAGAACATTGCGATGTCCATGAGAGGTGAGGCCGTTTATCAGTGCTTCTTGGTCGATACCTGGTATCGGATCTTCGCCGGCGGCGTAAATCTCTGAAACGATCACTGTGTCAGCATCATTGAAGCAAACGCAGAACTCTTCGAATAGGTCTTGTATACGGCTATACCTGTGAGGCTGAATAACCGCGACTACTTTGCCCTGAGTCGCGGAGCGCGCCGCCTTGAGGACCGCGTTAATTTCAACCGGGTGATGCCCGTAATCATCGATTATGGTTACACCTCCGGCTTCACCGACTTTAGTGAAACGCCTTTTGACGCCTTCAAAATGCGCTAGGGCGTTGATGATAACGTCATCGTCAATATTCATTTCGATGGCAACGGCAATTGTGGCGAGCGCATTCAAAACGTTATGCTCACCGAACATGGGCAAGCGAAATCCAGTAATGATATGTTTTGCTATTTCGCCTTTATTGATTTCCACGTCAAATGAAATGCCGCCCGCTTCTGGCTTCAAGTTGACCCCGCGAACTTCTGCTTGGGGACTCAAACCGTAGGTCACAAGCCTTCGGTCTGTGATTTGGCCGATTAGTGTCTGGACTTCTGCATGATCGATACAAGCCACGGCAAAACCATAAAACGGAATGTTTTCTACAAACCTACGGAATGCTGCTTTTTCAGTCTCAAAGTCGCCGTAAAAATCCAAATGTTCTGGGTCTAAATTGGTGATGATAGCGATTGTAGCCGGAAGGCGTATGAATGATCCGTCCGACTCATCGGCTTCGACGACCATCCACTCGCTACCGCCTAAACGTGCATTCGTACCATACGCATTAATGATGCCGCCGTTGATAACCGTTGGGTCGAATCCGGCACCATCAAGGACTGATGCAATCAGTGACGTCGTTGTGGTTTTACCGTGAGTGCCGCCTACGGCGATAGACGATTTAAGGCGCATCAATTCTGCAAGCATTTCTGCACGCATGACAACAGGAATACGTCGAGTGCGCGCCTCTATAATTTCGGGATTTTCCGAGATAATGGCTGAAGACGCAACAACGACTGATGCGTTGGCAACATTTTCGGGTTTATGGCCAATCTGGACATTTATACCAAGAGTGGCGAGGCGTTTCACATTGGCGCTTTCCGAGATATCGCTGCCTTGGACTTGGTATTTCAGATTATGCAGAATCTCTGCGATACCTGACATACCAATGCCGCCAATGCCCACAAAATGGATGAGGCCTATAGAAAGTGGCATTGTGGTCATGCAGCAATTCCCTTGGTTGCTGTGTCCTTACCTTCTTGCTCTGCGCTCAGTGTATTTATGACAAGCACTGCTAGCTTTTGGGCTGCTTCGGACATGCCTATTTTAGTGGCGCACTTCGCAGCGGAGTTTAAAGTGCTGTCTATGGAAAAAAGTGAGGCGAGCCGATTAGCTAGAGTTTCGGGTGTAAATGCGTCTTGTGGAATCATCCAGCCGCCGCCGGCATCACAGAGGCCCTGCGCATTGCGTGTTTGATGGTCATCGGTGGCATGAGGAAATGGTACAAGGATTGCCGGACGCCCGGCCGTAGCAATCTCGGCAAGTGTTGATGCGCCGGAACGGCAAATTACCAAATGTGCGGCGCTAATACGCTCCGCCATATCATCGAAGAATGGAGATAGCTCTGCCGTGATATGGAAATCAAAATATTTAGATTTCACGTCTTCGATATCTTCCTCTCGGCACTGTTGGACGACGCGCAGTCTTTGTCTTTCTTGTTCGGGCAATAAGGCCAATGCTTCAGGAACTACTTCGGAAAATACCGCGGCACCCTGACTGCCGCCAAAGACCAATATGTGGATACTGCCACCCGCTTCTATTTGCGGGTAAGGTTTTCCTGACAGTGCGATGATCTCCTGACGCACCGGGTTTCCCGTCCAGATCGCTTTCTGCCTATCTTTTGCACGCAAGTTGGCCGCGAATTCAAATGCCGTTGCGATACGAGTTACACCAGGCGCTAAAAATCGATTGGCACGTCCCAAAACAGCATTCTGTTCATGGATTATGGTTCGAAACCCTAAAAATGCTGCAGCGGCGACGGTTGGTACTGATGCGTAACTACCAAACCCGATTACCACGTCTGGCTTAAGGCGTCGTAATAAAAGCATTGCCTCAAGGAAGCCGATTGCTAAGTTGATTGTTGCGATAATGCGGCGAAAGATATTTCTCCCGCTGATGCCCGATGCGCTAATTCTGTGCACGTCGATATTAGCGAATGCCCCATTAATGCCTGCGGCACGTCGGTCAGTTACCAAAGCTAGCGCGATATCATAGTTTTGCAGCTCGTTGGCGAGCGCATGTGCAGGGAATAAATGCCCACCCGTGCCACCTGCAGCAAGAATAGCTAATTTTTTTTGATTGTACTTGGGCTTACTCATGATACCCCCTGCGGCCGTTCACGTGTAAGGGCCAGGGTCATTCCCATGCCAATTGCGAGTGCGAACAGCGATGACCCACCATAAGATACAAAAGGTAATGTCATTCCTTTTGTCGGCATCAAGTTGATGGTCGACCCCATATTAATGAGGGCTTGAATACCAAATTGGACGAGGAGGCCGGCAGCAGCTAGCACAACGAATAAATCGGTTTCGTGCATTAGGCGGAAGAATCCGCGTAGCACTACAAAGGCAAAAGTCACAACGAGAACTAAGCAGGCAACTAGTCCAAATTCTTCTCCAGCGACAGCGAAAATAAAATCTGCATGGGCGTCGGGTAGACGTGTTTTCACCATGCCCTCGCCGGGACCGGTTCCGAATAAACCACCATTGGTGAAAGCTTCCATAGCCTTGTCTACTTGGTAGGTATCGCCAGATTTGGGGTCAATGAATCGATCAATTCGACTAGCAACGTGTGGGAGCATGAAATAGGCTCCGACTAATCCCAGTAAGCCTAATGCCGCGATGCCGGCCACAAATACTATGGGTAAGCCTGCGAGAAACCATTGGGTGAACCAAATCACCGTTATTACAATTGCTTGTCCAAGGTCCGGTTGGGCAAGCAAAAGGAGGGCTGCTAGCAAGAATCCTAGGCCTGCTATTTTTGTGCCGGGAAATGTTCCGCGTAGTTTGCCCATTGTAAACATCCAGGCTGCGAATATTGCAAAGCCGGGTTTGGCAAACTCAGATGGTTGAAGTGAAAACCCAGCAATGCTAATCCAGCGTTGTGCACCCTTGATTTCTATACCAATGAACAATGCAGAAACCATTAAAGCCAACGAGAAAATAAATAAAAGAACTCCAAGCCGGCGAACTTGGATTGGCGAGAAAAGTGAAATTGTAAACATTATAATAATAGCTGGCGGGAGAAACATAGCTTGGCGTTTTAGAAAATAGGTAGGCTCTAGACGAAGCCGTTCGGCGACTGCTGGACTGGCGGAGGCAGCGAGCAGAACGCCGAAGGCGGCCAATGCAATTACTGCAAGTAAAGACCACCGGTCTACTGTCCACCACCATTGGCCCAATACGGATGTGTCGCTGCGCGCAATCGCTGGCATCAGGCAGCCCTCTCTTTTTGGCCATCCCAAAAAACCTCGCGTGCGCTGCCCGGCAACTGAGCGACTTGGCGACAAAATGCAGCGCCGCGTGCTTCAAAATTTGGGAATTGATCCCAGGATGCGCAAGCTGGCGACAATAATATGACGGCATCGTTGCGCCGTTCCTGTTGGGCGAGCCGGTGGGCCTGGTAGATGGCTTTTTCGAGCGTACTGCAACGGGAGAACGGTAATCGCCCCTCCAATTCATTCGCGAATGCTTCTTCCGCTTCGCCGATGAGGAAGGTATGCCGAATATTAGGAAAACAATCACTTAAGCTACTGAGGTCGCCCTCCTTGGCAAGGCCGCCTGCAATCCAATAGATTGTTTTATAGCTGCCTAGAGCATGAGAGGCTGCATCAGTATTTGTGGCTTTGCTATCGTTTATATATCGGATGCCGTCGATGATCGCAGCCAGCTGTTGACGATGCGCAAGCCCGGGAAAGCTCTCAATCCCGGTGGCAATTTCGGCGGCGTCGAGGCCTACCACAAAACAAGCTGCCGCAGCGGCGGCTGCGTTCTGGGCGTTATGGTCGCCTGGTAATGTTTCTATACTTTCTAACGAGACGATGGGCTGTTTTAAGCCATCGCGATCATCGTACAGAACGCGGTCGATTACATAAACACCGGCTTTAACTGATTGATGACCTGAAATCGGGACGCTAGGTTGATTATTATTGGCGGCGAATTCCTGAAATATTTTGGTGCTTTCAGGTTCGTCAACGCCGAGAATGGCGACGCCATCCGGCTTTTGGTTTTTGAAGATCAGACGTTTCGCCGCGATGTAACCGCCCATGCCACCATGTCGGGCCAAATGATCTGTGCTGATGTTAAGAAGCACTGCGACTGCAGCATCAAGTGATGGGGTTAGCTCCAATTGATACGAGGAAAGTTCCAAAACGTAGAAGCCGTCGGGCTTGAGCGCTGGGAATTCCAAAACGGGTTTGCCGAGGTTACCGCCTACCGCAATTTCACGGTTGGCCGTCTTAAGGATATGGCCTATCAGAGCGGTGGTTGTGGATTTTCCGTTAGTACCGGTAATCGCAATGATCGTAGCGCCCTGATTGGATTTCACTAATAATTCGACATCCCCGATGATTGGACATTTTGCGGCTTTGGCGGCTGCTGCAATTGGGTTGGCTTTTGGATAGGTATGGGGAATTCCAGGGCTCAAAACCAGAGAGTCGGTTTTGAGCCAGTTTTGCTCGCTCAGGTCGACAATAGGTATGCCGGCCTCCGCGCGCGCACTTTCGGAATCATCCCATGCGCACACTTGTGCTTGCGCCGCCATCAAAGCGCGCGCAGTGGCCAGGCCTGATTTGCCAAGCCCCATCACGGCGATAGTTTTGTGCTTATAAGCGGATAGGTCGATCATGTAGTCTGTACTATTCCCGTCAACGAAGTTTCAGTGTGGCGAGGCCAATCAGCGCCAGAATCGACGCAATGATCCAAAAGCGAATGACAATAGTTGATTCTGCCCAGCCTTTTTTCTCAAAATGATGATGCAGTGGGGCCATAGCGAAGACGCGTTTTCCTGTGAGCTTGAAGGAGGCTACTTGGACGATCACGGAAACGGTCTCGAGGACGAAGAGGCCACCTATAATTGCTAGTACCAGTTCGTGTTTGGTGACTACGCTCATAGCGCCAAGCGCACCTCCCACGGCCAGGGAGCCTGTGTCACCCATGAAAACCATGGCCGGAGGCGCGTTAAACCATAGAAAACCAAGACTTGCCCCAACCAATGCGCCGCAAAACACTGATAGTTCAGCGGTGCCCGGCAAATGGTGAATTTGCAGATAACCAGAATAGACTGAATGGCCGACCAGATAGGCAATAAAGCCGAAACAGGCCGCGGCGATCATAACCGGTACGATTGCCAACCCGTCGAGGCCGTCGGTCAAATTAACTGCATTTGAAGAGCCGACCATCACGAATACGGCGAAAGGCAAAAATACCCAGCCGAGATCAATAAGCACGTTCTTCAAAAATGGAATGGTCATACCGGTTGCCAATGGATCGGGGGTGATTGAGGCGACCCAATAGGCGGCAAGGGCGGCGACGGCGACCTCGAGAACAAGCTTTGTTCGTCCTTGCAAGCCCTTCGATCCACGACCGGTTAATTTCATATAATCGTCCGCGAAACCGATCATTCCAAAGCCAATCGTGACTAAAAGTACGATCCAAATATAGCCGTTGCCCACATCTGCCCATAAAAGTGTACTGAAAGAAATCGCCAGCAATATTAAAAAGCCGCCCATTGTCGGCGTGCCGGCCTTTTTCAGGTGTCCGTCGGGCACGTCCTCGCGGATATTTGACGCGCCGCCTTGTTGAAGCTTGAGCCAGCTGATGATGGAGGGACCAAAGATGAAGCTAATAATTAACGCCGTCATAATGGCACCGCCGGTCCGAAACGTTATGTAACGGAACAGGTTCAACGGGCCGAAGTCATCGGCGAGCGGCACGAGGAAATTATACAGCATTTGCCGCTCCCCTTGTTTCGTCTAAGGCCGCCAAAGCCGCCGTAATCGGGGCCATACGGCTACCTAGGGACCCTTTGACAGTGACGACGTCACCGGGACGCACAGTATTGATGACGACCGGCAGAATGTTGTCGCTAGTTATATCGTGTTCGGCGGCAACTGATTTAGGAAGCGCTGTGTAAAGGGCGGCCATGTGGTTACCCGCTAAAATCGCAATATCGATGCCTGCTGAGGAGATATCTTTTGCGAGTGCGGCATGAATGGCGTCCGCTTCGGTCCCAAGTTCTAGCATGTCGCCCAGTACGGCGATGCGTCTACCGTTTTGCGCTGGCGTTGTGTTTTTTAAGACTTGAAATGCGGCACGCATAGATACTGGGCTGGCATTGTAACTTTCGTCGATAAGCGTGAACGTGCCACCGTCATAAGTTATTAGCCTCTGTTCACCCCTGCCTTTAAGGGCATTGATGTCGGCCAAAGCAAACGCTGCTTCGGCCACTTCGCCACCTGCAACTTTCACGCCGGCAAGGACGGCAAGGCTATTGAGAACCCAGTGCTTGCCCGGTACGCCCAGGCGATAGGTAATAGATTCGCCGCAAATATCAGCTTGAATGTCACTGAATGATGCGCCGAGCTTGCAATCAATGACACGCGCTTCCGCATCGGCGTGATCGCCGAAACTGATTATGCTGTTTAACTTCTTTTCGATTGCCCGGCTTTGCAATCGATCGAAATATGGATTCTCACGATTGAGGATAGCGATTCCGTCGGACGCCATGCCGTCGAAGATTTCCGCCTTTGCATCGGCAATGTCTTCGATAGAATCGAAGAATTCCGTGTGGACAGGCTCGATGGTTGTGATGATGGCAATATGCGGTCGGAGAATTTTCGACAGCGCTCGGATTTCGCCAGCATGGTTCATGCCGAGTTCAAGAATACCATAAACTGTATCAGCCGGCATGCGCGCGAGACTAAGTGGTAAGCCCCATTGATTGTTTAAATTGCCTTGGGTAGCGATTGTGGACCCTTGTTGGGAGAGGACATGGCGCAATGCCTCCTTCGTGCCGGTTTTTCCGACGCTGCCGGTGACACCAAGAATACTGGCCCTCTTAGTAATGCGGTCGCGCGCGCAATGAGCCAACGCATTTAGCCCTTTATCGGTATCGTTGACTAATATGTGCGGGATATTCGTTGGCCATTCCGATCGAATTTCTGAGACCATCGCCGCTGCTGCACCGGCGTTTAACGCCGATTTTACGTAGTCGTGGCCGTCGGCATTTGGACCCTTGATGGCAACAAATAGGTCGTCTTGGGAGATAGCACGGCTATCAATCGAAACTCCGTGGGCAATCCAATTACCTTTAGCAGCGCCATTGCATGCTTGGGCGGCTTCGCTATGGTTCCAAAGCGGAATCATTCGGCTTCTCTAATTGCGGCAGATGCGACTTCAAAATCGTTGAAAGGGTATACTTTGTCGTCGACTGTCTGGCCGGTTTCGTGTCCCTTGCCCGCGATAACGAGCGTATCTCCGGGGCCTATAAGACCTGTGGCCGTCCTGATCGCTTTTTTACGGTCAGCAATCTCTGTTGCATCGTTACAGGTGGCCATAATTTCACTGCGTATCATTGAGGGATTCTCACTTCTGGGATTGTCGTCAGTAATGATGACAGTGTCCGCAAGATTGCACGCAATTGTGCCCATTTGAGGGCGTTTCCCGCGGTCTCGGTCTCCGCCACATCCAAAAACCACCACAAGCTTGTTAACCGTGTGTGGACGGATGGATTGTAAGACCGTGTTGAGTGCATCGGGAGTATGGGCGTAATCCACATACACCTTGGCCCCTGCGGCAGTTGTACCAACCTTTTGCACACGTCCCGGCACACTTTGTAATTTCGGGAGTAGGGCAACTAGCTCTGAAATTGCTGTACCACAGGCATGTAAAAGTCCCATCGCAGCCATTATATTGACAACTTGGAAGGCGCCAGGCAACGAGAGCTCTGTTTCATATAAAGTATTAAACGCACGAAGTTTGAGCGACCAACCGTTTGGGGTGAGCGTGCGGCTCTCCAAGCAAATATCACCGACGTCCAGGCCATATGAAATGAAATTGAGAGAACGATTGTTGGCGATTTGTTGGAGAGTTTCTGTCTCATTGGTTTCAGCATTGGCAACAATTGTTCCGCTTTCGCAGAGAAGCTCGCGGAACAGTCGGAACTTGGCATCACGATACGCGTTAAAGGTTTTATGATAATCAAGATGATCACGGCTTAAATTAGTGAAGGCAGCAGCCTTTATTCTGACACCGTCGATTCGGTTCTGATCGAGCCCATGACTAGAGGCTTCTATGCATAGATGATCGAATTGATCTACCTTTAAGTCTGATAATGTTTTTTGCAGAGCAACCGGGCCCGGTGTCGTAAGGCTGCCGAGTGCAGGGTATCCTGGCCTTATAACTCCCAAAGTGCCAAGGCTTGCGGCTTTTGCACCGGACATTGTCCAAAGTTGTTGTGCAAAGTGCGCGACGGACGTCTTGCCATTGGTACCGGTAACAGCGACCACGTTCTCTGGCTGCTGGCCGAAAAATCGTGCGGCCATATGTGCTAAGCGGCGCCTGGGGTTGACGTCGGTTATGAAAGGAATGTTTTCATTAGAAATAGGTTGTTTGGTGCCCGTGGGTGCAAGGATAGCACTGGCGCCGGCAGTGATGGCAGCCTCAATATAATTTCGGCCATCGGCGAGGTTCCCTGGAATCGCGGCAAATAGATATCCTGGCCGGACATTTCTACTATCCGCGCTAAGACCGTTAATCTCGACATCTGTCCAGTCCTGCCTCAGTGTGCTCTTTCCTTTATTAATGAGCTTTGAAAGACGCAAGCGTGCGTGCCTCCAGAGTTGGCTTGTAAGATCGTATGGTTAGTGCCTTACGTATGGACGGCGTATTTTCGTCGACCGGCACAACATTCAAGATAGGAGCGATTTGTTGGATCACCTTTCCGACAATTGGGGCTGCAACCCAGCCACCGGTGGTGTGAAATTGAGTTTCTTCTGTACCAACTGGTTCGTCTAACATGGCGAATATTGCATAGCGAGGTTTGATCATTGGGAAAACGCCAACAAACGATGAGATCAGCAGATCTTTGTCATATCCGTTAACGGCTCTTTTCTCAGCGCTGCCAGTTTTACCGCCGACAAGATAGCCCCGCGCTGCGGCGGCTTTGCCCGTTCCTTCAAGCACGGACAGACGCAATAATTGTCGCATTTTTCTTGACGTTGCTTCGGTAAAGACTCGTTTGCCCTTTTTATTATGACTATTTTCGACGACGGTGGGCTTATGAAAAATTCCACCATTAACCGACGCTGCGATAGCAGCTGTAAGCTGAAGCGGGCTTACCGAAATACCATGCCCAAACGCGATGGTTACGGTTTGTGTTCGGCGCCAATTCCTTGGCACGATTGGCGCGCCAACTTCGGGTAACTCTATCGCTGCACGATGCAAAAGCCCCAACTTATGTAAATAGAATTTTTGCGTTTCGGCACCAGTATCAAGCGCCATATGACCGGCGCCAATATTAGAAGAATAGATGAATATCTCAGGCACAGAGAGCCAACGACGTTTGCCGTAATGGTCATTAATTGTGAAGCCCGAAATTTTGATAGGCCTGGTCGCGTCATAGCCGTTCTGGAGGGATACTATCCCTGCATCTAATGCAATTGCTGCCGTCAAGATTTTGAATGTTGAACCAAGCTCATATACGCCGTGGCTTGCTCTGTTGAAACGTCGTCCAGTTGGTGCTTTGCCCGGATTGTTGGGATCGAAATCCGGCGCGGAAACGATTGCGATTACTTTGCCATTCGTGACATCCATGACAATGCCTGCCGCACCGGCAGCACGGTGGCGGAACATGGCCTCGGCCAAAGCAATCCTCAGTTTATGCTGAACACGCAAATCCAAGCTGAGTTTAAGCGGTTCTTGATCATTTTCTAGCCTGGTGTTGAAATGTTTTTCGATACCGGCAATACCTCGATTATCGATATCCGAATAACCCAACGAATGCGCCATTAAAGCGCCGTGGGGATAAAAGCGTTTGTGCTCGCGGCGGAAATCTAATCCGGGAATGCCCAGTTGATTGACTTCTTGCTGCTGTCGGGGAGTGAGGTGGCGTTTAATCCAGACGAATTTGCGTTTGCGTTTCAAAAGAGCAGTAATTTTTTCCCGGTCAAGGCCGGGCAGCGTTTTCGCTAGAAGTTTAGCAGCCTTATTCGGTTCCAAAATATTACGAGGGTCGGCGAAAAGTGAGGCCATTGATAGATTGGTCGCCACTATATTGCCGTTACGATCAGTTATATCAGCACGTGCGACATTACCAGGCTGAGTAGCAAAGTGTTTTTTCGTAGTTTTTTGGCTATCCTGTAATGTCGCCAGGTCAACGACTTTTGCGCCCACAGCGATAAAGGTAAAACTTAAAATGGTTGCGGTGATGAGCAAACGTGTTCGCCCGGTTTCAATCGCGGTATGGAATGGACGATATGATTCATTGATCTTTTTGGAGCCGGCAGATTTATTGATGTCTCCTGAACGAATAAAGGGATAACCTTTGCGCTTGTTAGTGTTCTGCATAGCGATGCCTTTCTGGCTTTTTTAAATGGCGCTCTGTTTTCGCAATATTTGCCGCTTCTGCGGAAGCCGCTGAATTGGACGCAGAAATCTTTTCTAACAACTGGTCCATACGGGTAATTTGATTAGTTTTTGGCGGCGCCCAGCTTGGCAGCCATTTTTTAGCTAACTCGGCTAGCCGATTGGGGCGGTTGAGGTAGCTCCACTCGGCCCTAAGGTGATGAATTTCATCTTTTTCTCTCTCGGTTAGTTCCTTGACGTCCTGGAGCTCTGCTTCCAGCCGTTCTACTTCAAAAGTGATATGAAACATCGCATAGCTGGTTATTGTGGCCAAACTGAGCCAAACGGTGAGACTAAGAGCTTTCATACTGCAGCTCCCATGCGCGCGTCGGAAGGCTTGGTGCGCCGCGGAGCTGACGCCGTACGCCGGGCTGTCCGCAATCTTGCAGAACGCGCTCTCGGATTGGAGGCGATTTCTGCTGGAGTTGGTTTTAGAGGACGTCTCCTAGCCTGAGAAAATGATGGCTGGTTTAACGATTGGTGCTGTGGAGCGTGACGCGATGGTCGATTGCTGTAGCCGGTTCGTTCGTCGAAAAACCTTTTTACCCGTCGGTCTTCCAAAGAATGAAAGGCCACGACAACAAGCCGTCCCCCGGGTGAAAGCAGTTGCTCTGCAGCGATCAGTGCGCGATCTAATTCACCAAGCTCATTATTTATGTGTAGACGTAGGGCCATAAAGGTGCGGGTCGCTGGGTCAAGGCCGTCTTTTGCTTTGGGCACGACACGACGAATTATGTTGGCCAATTGTCCCGTTCGCTTAATAGGGTTTTCAGACCTGGCGGCTACAATGGCTTTTCCGATGCGTCGGGCCAATCGTTCTTCGCCGAGCGTGCGAATGATTTTAACTAAGCAATCTTCGTCCGCTGCGTTGACAAAGTCCGCAGCGGTTGGTCCTTGCAAGGCCATGCGCATGTCTAGCGGGCCGTCATGTCGAAACGAAAATCCGCGCGATTTTTCTTCCAACTGTGGTGATGAGACGCCCAAATCCATCACTATCCCGTCAACTTGGAATACTCCAAATTTAGCTAACAAGTCGTCCATTTGACCAAAGGTACCTCGTGCAACGGCGAACCTATCGCTGGAAATTGCTCTGGCGCGCTCAATCGCTGCCGGATCCTGGTCAATAGCCCAAAGCGAACAGTCGGCTTGCTCAAGAATGGCACGGCTATAGCCGCCGACTCCAAAGGTGGCATCGACAATGGTTTCGCCATTATCAGGTCTGAGTGCGTTTAGCATTTCATTTAACATGACAGGGGTGTGCAGCGCGCTCATGAGCCAGCCCCTTCAATTGTGGGAAAGACCGTCAGGCTCATTCTACCATTCGCCGCACGTTCTTCTATTAATGTTTTATGAGGGGCATACCGTTTTGGGTTCCAAATCTGGTAGGTGCGCCCTTGGCCAACAAACAACGCCTCTTCTGATATGGCAGCGGTGTCCAATAGGACTTTGGGCAACATGACGCGGCCTGTATCGTCAAAAGTTAATTGTCGGGCTTCTGCAAAAATGAGCAGTGCTAAACTTTTTTGATCCTCGCTAAACCGGTCATAGTTGCAGTCGAGACTCTCCTGCAACTGTTCCAGCCTGGCTATCGGCCAAACTTCAATCGCTTCCTTGTCTAGTGAAAAGGCAGGAAAAGCCGCGACGCCCAGAGTGAGCGCCTCGCCTAGGGCTGAACGGAATTGGGCTGGGACTGATACCCGACCTTTCTTGTCAACCCGGTTTGTCTGTTCTGAGAAGAACAGAGCCATGATTCCTCACCTCCATTTTGCCCCGACAATAAACTGCACGGTAGGGGGCACCCACGCCTTCTAAGTGGGATATAATGGGATATCATGGTATTTTATGGGAAGTCAACAATTCTAAAGTAAAACTATTGGTAAAAAATGTATTATTACTATGGAATCTCAGTATACTAAATTTAGTAATTTTACAAAATATAAACACTAGCTATGGTAATTGTAGGTGAGCCAAAGCTATATACAAGCAAAAACATCATAAGTATTCGTGATATGTTCCTTTTTTAAAGTATTTGAATGTTATAAAAATCTACAAACTCAAAATTCAGTACAAATTGCATCAGATGGCGTGTAAGCCGGGTTCTGTCTATCTCATAAGAGACGGATGACCATTCATCTGGGACGTTTGTTACCAAACGCCTCGTGCGACCTACCCGAGCGACAGCGCGAAAACCCGCTATAATGCCACCCCTATTCGGTCTTGCTCCCGATGGGGTTTGCCGTGCCAAAATTGTTGCCAATTTCGCGGTGCGCTCTTACCACACCCTTTCACCCTTACCTGACGCAAGGCCAGGCGGTTTACTTTCTGTGGCACTTTCCCTAGGGTCGCCCCCGCCGGGCGTTACCCGGCATCGTGTTCCCATGGAGCCCGGACTTTCCTCTCCCCCGCAGGTTTCCCTATTGCCGGAAAGCGGCCATCCAGCCATCTGATGCACCCAATCTATGCGCTTTTTGACCCTGAATTTCTAGTCCTTAACTGCGTTTTTAGGTTGGCTAATTTAAGAATTGATAATTTTCAATAGACCTGCCGCTAGGCATGTAAGTTCTTCGTCAATCTTATTGTCGATAATTTTGGGGCGGAAATGACGCTGAAAGGCGGCGGTAACTTTATCTGCAAGCACATTAAAGCCATAAACGCGGGCCATTGCTATGAAGTCCTCATCGTAGTCCTCCGAGGCACTTGGCCACAGACCGATGCCTTCGTTTGCTAAAAGTCGCCAGTCGAATAATTCGCCGGGGTCCTGTTTCCTTGATGGAGCAATGTCCGAATGTGCAACTATATTGCGGGGGGGGATGGGGTACCGTTTGATAATTTTCTTACTGATATTGATCAAGCTTTCCATTTGTTTGTCTGGGAAGGGCCGATATCCGAACTCATGGCCGGGGTTTACAAGCTCGATACCAATTGATCGACTATTTATATCGGTTTCACCGCGCCAATAACTGACGCCTGCATGCCAAGCGCGATTTTCCTCGTTTACTAAGCGATAAACGGTTCCGTCCTCGTCAATACAATAATGTGCGCTTACTTTACTGTCAGGATTACATAAGCGCTCCAACGCAATATTCCCATCAGTCATGCCCGTGTAATGCAATACAAGCATGTCGATTAGCGTATTGGCAGTGCGTTTGCCGAAATTTGGTGAAGGACGTTCAATAATCATTTTATCAACCTAGACTAGGTTGTTTGTATGTTTGATCGCAGTTTTATGATGATTTTGCCATTTTCGTTAAATGCTAAATCACTTATTGTCTTTTAAGCAAATGCCTATGTCTACAAAGAAATTCATACCTACCTAAGAGTTAGCATAAGTCTGTGATATGCCCCTAGTGAAACTGAGCAATACATATAGAAAATATAAGTGTAAATGAAAAAAAGTATACAAAATCAAATGGATATAGGTAGTAAGTGGCAGTTTTGGATTGACCGTGGCGGTACGTTTACAGATATTGTGGGACGGGACCCTATCGGGACCTTAATAACCTGCAAGGTTTTGTCGGAAAACCCAGGTGTTTATGACGACGCCGCTATTGAAGGTATTCGCAGGGTATTGAGGCTCGGCATAGATAAACCCATACCTTCGGATAGCATCGATGTAGTGCGGATGGGGACGACGGTTGCCACTAATGCTTTGCTAGAACGGCAGGGCGAACGGACCTTATTACTGATTACAAAGGGATTCCGTGATGCGCTGCGCATCGGTTATCAGGCGCGTCCACGGTTATTTGACCGGCACATTATTCTGCCGGATATGCTCTATGAGCGCGTTGCCGAGATTAAAGAGCGTGTGTCTGCAAACGGTGAGGTGTTGATGCAACTGGAGGCGGAAAGCGCTCAGGCCGCACTTTGTGACGCCTATGCCGACGGAATTAGGTCTGTTGCTATTGTATTAATGCACGGGTACCGGTATCCGGCGCACGAAGAAGCGGTGGCGACACTCGCACGCGAGGCGGGCTTCACTCAGGTTTCTGCTAGTCATGAGACGAGTCCCCTTATGAAGTTTGTAGGCCGGGGCGATACAACCGTCGTTGATGCTTATTTGTCGCCAATATTGAGACGCTATGTTAACCGGTTGGAGGGTGAACTAGGTGGTGTGGGTTTAAGGTTTATGCAATCTCACGGTGGCCTGACCGATGCTCGCCAGTTTAAAGGGAAAGATGCTATATTATCCGGACCTGCGGGCGGAATTATAGGTGTATCGCGTACAGCGGGACAGGCCGGGTTTAAAAAAATTATCAGTTTTGATATGGGGGGCACCTCTACAGATGTCGCACATTATGCAGGTACGTACGAACGCGCATTCGATACAGTGTTTGCAGGTGTACGCATACGGGCGCCGATGATGCAAATACATACAGTTGCGGCCGGCGGTGGCTCCATTTGTGCGTTTGATGGCGGTCGATACCGCGTGGGGCCGTCATCTGCTGGTGCCAATCCGGGTCCAGCTTGTTACCGCAAAGACGGGCCATTGACCGTCACCGATTGCAACCTCATACTTGGCAAATTACAGCCGGATTTTTTCCCAAGCGTCTTCGGCGCTGGTCAAGATCAATCGTTGGACTATGGCATTGTGGAAGAGAAGTTTCGAGTCTTAGCTACCGCTATTGAAGCTGAAACTGGCGATTGCCGGACTCCTACTGATGTGGCTCTAGGTTTTATTAAAATCGCCGTCGAAAATATGGCGAATGCTATAAAAAAAATTTCCGTTGAAAAGGGCCATGATGTCACCGATTATACACTGTGTTGTTTAGGCGGCGCGGGCGGACAGCATGCGTGCTTAGTAGCTGACGCGCTTGGCATTGAAACAGTCTTTATTCATCGACTTGCTGGGGTTTTGTCTGCGTACGGTATGGGCCTTGCAGACATAAGCGCGCTTAGGGAAAAGACTGTTGAAGTCAAACTTGCGCGTGATGCACTGTTGCTAATTGAAGCAACTTTCGACGACCTGAGTGCTGCGGCGGTATCGGAATTAGTCGAGCAAGGGGCCGCCCCTGACCGAATTGAAGTTCTTCGAAGTGTTTATTTAAAATATGCCGGCACCGACGCGGCGTTTGCTGTTGACTTCGGGGCAACTGAAATTATGCGCCTGAATTTCGAGTCTGCTTATCGTAATCGTTATGGCTTCTCGAAATTTGAAAAAGAGCTGATAGTCGAGACTGTTGCAGTTGAAGCTATTGTTAGGTCAAATTTTATTGATACTGGCGCGGCCGAGTCATGTGAAAAGCGGTCGCATCCCGTGGAACGCGCTAAGCGGCCGGTCCGGTTTTTTGAAAAAGAGTATGAGACTGCAATCTTCATCTCAACGGATTTGGTCTCCGGTCACACCGTTACTGGTCCCGCGATTGTAGCAGAGCCTGCGGCCACCACTATCGTTGAGCCGGGGTGGCGGCTGGAGGTATTGGCAGATCAAAGCTTTTGTTTGCGCCGCATTCAACCGCGTCAGGCAGTTTTTGCGGTCGGAACTGAGTGTGATCCCGTAATGCTGGAGGTTTTCAATAATCTCTTCATGTCGATTGCCGAGCAAATGGGGGTCACACTTCAAAACACAGCGTCTTCAGTGAATATCAAGGAGCGGTTGGATTTTTCTTGTGCTCTATTCGATGCCAAAGGTCAGTTAATCGCGAATGCACCTCATATGCCCGTCCATTTAGGCTCTATGGGCGAAAGTGTACGGGCGGTAATAAAAAATAATGAAGGTGTCATAAACCCAGGTGATGTCTATGTATTAAATGCTCCCTACAACGGTGGAACACATTTGCCTGACGTTACGGTTATTACCCCGATGTTCGATAAAGCTGAGCGGCAAATTTTGTTTTATTTAGGTAGTCGTGGCCATCAGGCGGATATTGGAGGTATAACGCCCGGTTCAATGCCACCCATGAGCTGCACTGTTGAAGAAGAAGGGGTGCTGATCGATAATTTCAAAATCGTAGATCGAGGAAATTTTCGAGAAGTGATTTTCCGTGATTTGCTGCTCAGTAGCGCTTACCCATCGCGCAATCCAGATCAAAATATTGCCGACATCAAGGCGCAAATTGCGGCTAATGAAAAAGGTGTGGCTGAGCTTCGGCAGATGGTGGCGCAGTTTGGGCTCAATGTGGTGCAAGCTTATATGAGCCATGTACAGGACAATGCGGAAGAATCAGTGCGCCGCGTTATAGATGTGCTTAAGTCCGGCTCTTTTGCTTATAAAATGGACGATGGCAGCGAAATCCAGGTTGCAGTGAGGGTCGATCAAGAGAAGCGATCCGCAGTAATCGATTTCACAGGCACCAGCCCTCAGCGAGCAACAAATTTTAACGCTCCTAAAGCGGTCTGTCGCGCCGCCGTTCTATATGTTTTTCGCACCCTCGTTGATGACGAAATTCCTATGAATGAGGGCTGTTTAAAGCCACTCAAATTGATTATCCCTGAGGGATCTATGTTGAATCCTCAATATCCCGCTGCCGTGGTTGCGGGAAATGTGGAGACGTCGCAATGCATTACGGACGCACTGTATGGTGCACTGGGGGTTATGGCGGCGGCGCAAGGCACGATGAATAATGTCACTTTTGGGAATGAACAGTATNAATATTACGAAACCATATGCGGGGGGTCCGGGGCGGGCCGTGGTTTTGACGGAACTGATGCTGTTCACACCCACATGACCAATTCCCGGCTCACCGACCCGGAGGTGTTAGAATGGCGGTTTCCTGTATTGCTTGAAAGTTTCGAGATTCGCGATGGTTCGGGAGGTAGAGGGAAATGGACCGGTGGTTGCGGGGCGCGCCGTCGTCTCCGATTTGAGGAACCGATGACACTCTCGTTGCTTTCAGGGCGTCGTATCATCGCGCCTTGCGGACTGGAGGGTGGTGAGGATGGTGCGGTTGGAAAAAACTGGATTGAACACACCGACGGAACCCGCACTTTCATTTCTGGAACAGATAGTGTGAACATGGCTGTCAAGGAAGTGTTTGTCATTGAAACGCCTGGCGGGGGCGGCTATGGAAAGCCTTAGAGATCTAGAATATTACCATGATTTCTTCCTCTAAAATTCAAATAGTAAAATTCAGGCACTTTATGTCGCATTGCTCAGTGTATTTCATATTCGCGCTTATTTTATTTACGCCTGTTGCGGCTGAATCGTTTGTAGGTGTTCCTAAATCTGGTGCGCTCGACTATGTGGTTATGAGAAATGGTGTCTCAATAGGCAGATTTTCGTTCCGTTTTCGCCTAGATGGCGAAAAACTTAAGGTCGCCATCGATTCAAAGATTGAATACCGACTATTTTTTATTCGGGTTTATTACCATTTGCACCAGTCAAAGGAGATTTGGAGAGGGAACCGTTTAATTGCTATGAAGTCTGTCACCGATGACAATGGTGAAGAAAAGAATCTCTATGTGTCCGAAAATAAAAATGGTTTGGAGATTTCTGGTCCGAAAGGGGAAACGCAGGTTAGTGCCGAGACGCCACCTGCAAGCTTCTGGAATGTATTGGCTTTGGAAAGTCCGAAAATGATCGGCACCATTAGCGGCGGTATAGAAATAATCAAAACTGAATTTATTGGCGATGAGGCCATCGATATTAGAGGCCGCCCAGTAAAGACCAAACATTATCGAATGACCGGCGATATCAAGCGTGATCTTTGGTTCAACACAGAAGATAATTTAGCACTTGCCCATCTCCGTTTNGAAGCTCGCGACGGATCCACNATTGAATATGTGATGAAATANGCTGCANNTTGCCNAGTGCTNTNTNTNTTCAGNATCCCATCAGNANGATNGNTCATCTTGATGATATGGGTTTGGCGTTCGGCAGAAAGGCTGTTTGCAAACCAAATGTGATAAGGACGGGAAAATCGCGATCGTAGTGCTGTTATTTTTTATAAATTAATAATGGTGCGGTGAAACGCCCCTGCTCGTCCTTTTCCATTAGTCGATAATAGCGATTTTCAGAAACTTCCTCGAAAGGCATGCGTTCTAGAGCGAAGCTCAGGCCAGTTTGCGCCATGGCTTCTATATTTTCGAATTGGATCATCATCTGGAAAAAGGTAAAAATGCCACCCGGCTTAAGGAGCTTAGGTGTTTCACGCATAAACGGGATCATAGGCGGCATTAAAGTGTCGAAATAAATCCCGTCGAAAGAGCCGATTCTTTTTAGCGCCTCTTGCCAACGAGATGGGACGATACGAACCCCTTTTTTATCTTTAGCCCACTCTTCTGCGCGGGCCACGACCTGCGGGTGTGCTTCTATAATGGTGTGGGTGTCCAGGGTGGATTGTTGGATAGCGGTGTCGATAATGGCCATACCAAAGCCCACATTGAGAACGTCTCCCCCGTTCACGGTGATTATTTCCGCCGAGCGTTCCATGATCGGCCTCTCCCATTCCATCATCACTTCGAAGCCGTCGGGCAAAAGGATTTCGTGTTCTGTGAAGGTAAGGTTGGTGCTGAGATAGGAGGCTTCCGAAATCTCATCGCCATCGTAATCGGGGGCCATAGCCATGGCTTCTTGGTATATTGCTGTGGCAGCTTTGAGGTTGCCTGGATGGTTGAGGGTAGCTCCCACGTCAGAAAAGGCGTCTTCTAGATTTTCTGGTAATGCGGCCGCATCCGTAAATGCTTTTTCCGCCTCCTCTAATTTACCTGTGTTCAAATAAATCTCGCCGATATTGCTATGGCAGGTACGGAGTACAGGAATTGTCTCTATTGCATGGCGGTAGTCAGCGATAGCTGTATTAAGTGGGCCGGTATCTTTAAATGCGCTCCCAGCCTCGAATTTGGGAATTTCATAATCAAGCAAAGTTTCACCAAATGCGCGATGGGCCCCCAAGATGTCGGGCGACAAAGCGATAACTTTCTCCCACGCGCCGATGGCTTCACATGAATGACCCGTCTCAGATAAAATAGTTGCCAGGTTAAAGTGTGCCTCCGTACAAGTAGGGTCCACCTTGGTGGCTTTGCGGAAGGTGTTGGCGGCCTCTTTCAGCCGGCCAGCCTCTGCGAGCGCGGAGCCTCTGCTTAAAAGGTTTTGAGTTTTTACTTTTGGAGCGACCATATTTGGCTTGTCGGCGAAACCCGTTGCCCTGTCAAGTCGTCAAGCATAAAGTCGGTGTATGACTGAGAGTGTTGGACATAATTTGAAGGCAGACTTTTTGTCCGGCCTTCGGGATCTTTTAGGGGACCGAGTGTCCACCGCCGAAGCGGTGCGCGACCACCACGGTAAGGGTGAGGGGCCGTATCCGTCGAAACTGCCTGATGCTGTTTGTTTTGCCGAAACCACAGAAGAAGTCTCTGCCATTGTAACGCTTTGTGCTTGTGAGGGCGTGCCGATCATTCCGTTTGGGACGGGCACGTCGCTCGAGGGCCATGTTCAAGCTATCAAAGGCGGTGTGTGTATTGATTTGACCGGTATGAATAACGTGATCCAGGTTAATGCGGAGGATCTGGATTGTCGGGTGCAGGCCGGTGTTACCCGCAAACAGTTAAACGAATACCTTCGTGATACAGGTCTATTTTTCCCGATCGACCCGGGCGCGGACGCTTCCATCGGCGGTATGACCGCGACGCGCGCGAGTGGCACAAATGCAGTTCGCTATGGCACTATGCGCGAGAATGTGCTGGGGATGACGGTGGTTCTGTCGGACGGGCGAATTATTAAGGCCGGCGGGCGGGCCAAGAAATCCGCCGCCGGCTATGACCTAACACGGCTTTTTGTGGGGTCCGAAGGCACGCTTGGTGTTATTACCGAGATTCAGCTGCGGCTCTATGGTATACCTGAAACCACGTCGGTGGCGGTTTGTCAGTATCCGTCGTTAGAAGCTGCGGTAAATACGGTCATCACGACTATTCAATCGGGCATACCCGTTGCGCGGATAGAGTTATTGGATGATGTTCAAATGGACGCGTGTATTCGATATTCCAATCTCGAAGGGTACGACGTCCGACATACGCTATTTTACGAGTTTCACGGAACCGCGGCCTCTGCATCGGAGCAAGCGGAAATGGTTGGCGTTATTTCAGATGATCTTGGTGGCACAGCCTTTCATTGGACCTCAAAACCTGAGGAACGTACCAAGCTGTGGCAGGCGCGTCACGATGCATACTATGCTGGCCTTGCACTGGCGCCTGGTAAGAAAGCGATTCCCACCGACGCGTGTCTACCGATTTCTCGTCTTGCAGAATGCATCACGGAAACGCGCGCCGACATAGACCAATCAGGCTTAATCGTTCCGATTGTCGGCCATGTAGGGGACGGTAACTTTCATCTGATTATCCTGTGTGACCCCGACGATCCGGATGAAATGAAACGCGGTTACGATTTAAATGAGCGCCTCATACACCGCACGCTTGCCTTGGGAGGTACGTGCACCGGCGAGCATGGTATTGGTCTTGGTAAAATTCATTTCCTCGTCGAAGAGCATGGGGATGCAATTAGCGTAATGCGTTCTCTCAAACTAGCACTTGATCCCAAAAACATTATGAATCCTGGAAAAATAGTGAATCTCTAGCCGAGTACTGCTTTTGAAATCCATTTAGCATTATGCGCGAGCCTCTCGTCTTTATCATAGAAGCCCATCAGCTGCACGCCAAGCGGCATGTGGTCAATGCTGAGCAATGGTAATGTTATTGATGGTGTCGATGTTAGGGTCCAGGCGATTTGAAAACTGCGATTGCCGGTTGTTTCTAAACCCAGTGGTGCGGGTCCTGCGGCTGTCAATGTGATGAAGGCATCGGCACCTGTACCAAGTGCGTCCACCTGGAAGCGTACTTTTCGTCGGTGCGCGATCGCATCGTCATACTGCTCCTGAGTGATAAGCATAGTCTTTTCCATACTTCTACGTAGCATCGGGCTCAATTTCTCTTGATTGCGCTCATAGTAATCATTGAATGGCCAGCGACGTTCGAATTGAGTGATGGTTCGTGATAGGGAATCGACACCTTCAAGCAGGCGCTCTAGTTCAGCTATTTCCTCGCTGTCATATTTGTCGACTATTTCGATGCCTTTGCCCTCAAGATTTCGAATAAGTGTCTCGAAGGTCTCGCGGGTGGAGCTTTCCACTTCTGCCCACCCATCCGTATAAAGGCGTATTAACCGAAGAGGCTTGATTGCCTCATTCAGACTGGCGGGTCCAATCATCCCAGGGTGTGGTGCGGTCCCGCCGACGAGCCGGGCTATTTGATAGGCCGTATGCCAGCAATCATCAACACTTCCTGCAATGGTGCCGAGCGCGTCATGTGAGTAAGATATCGGATGAATGCCACCCATATTGAGTGATGCATGAGTGGGCTTGAAGCCAAAGGCACCGCAATAGGCGGCGGGCCGGACAACGGAGCCAGCTGTTTGCGTGCCGAGGCCCACAGGCACCATCCCTGAGCTAACTGCGGCGGCCGTGCCGCTGGAGGAACCGCCCGGTGTGCGTTTCGAATCAAACGGATTACTGGTTGGCCCTGAGGCGCCGGTCGCAAATTCTGTAGTCACGGTCTTGCCGATAATCACTGCGCCGCTTGCTCGCAACGCCTGAACACATGCAGCGTCTCGGACCGATTGCCAGCCGTCGTAGATAGCACTGTTCATTTGGGTTGGCATGTCGGCAGTTTCGATTATGTCTTTCACTGCCATAGGACAACCATCAATCAACGATAGTGGCCGACCGTTTCTATATCGTTTTGTTGCGGCATCTGATGCGGCGCGCGCAATGCCTGGGTCTTGGTGGACCCAGGCTGATACGGTTGGTTCCAGTGCTTCGATGGTTTCCAAACAACGCTCTAAATACGCCCGCGGTGTGTCGTTGCCGTTAAGGAAACCAGCGATTGCTTCATGAAACCGCAACATCGTTGATGCCTTTGGATCGTATTTCATTTTTTCTCCGAGGCTTCCATAAATTTCTCTTTCCAACATACTTCCAAAAGTTCGAATGTTTGTTATAACCCGGAAACGAAAAAATAAAGTCAAAAGGGCGCAATTAAGCGCCCGATTAATGCAATTCAGTAAGAGGAAATCCTATGTCTAGCGATAATTTGCCATTTACCGGAATCAAGGTTCTCGATTTGACCGCGCATCGTGCGGGGCCGACTTCTGTGAGACTTTTGTCAGATTGGGGTGCTGATACGATTAAAATCGAACAGCCGGCATCTATCAGCAAGGACAAAGGCAGTATTTTGGGCGCACGTAACGGTTTCGATTTGCAGAATTTACATCGGAACAAGCGCAGCATGACTATTGATCTCAAAAATCCGGAAGGCCTTGAGTTGTTTTATGAGCTCGTAAAAATTTCCGATGTGGTTGTTGAGAATTTCCGTTCGCAGACTAAGCATCGTCTCAAGGTAGATTATGAAAGTTGTGCAAAGATTAATCCGCGCATCGTGTATGGCAGTCTTTCGGGTTTTGGCCAAGACGGACCTTATGATAATCGACCGGGTGTAGACCAAATACTCCAAGGAATGGGCGGGCTGATGTCTGTAACTGGCATACCGGGACAAGGGCCGGTGCGTGTCGGTATTCCTATTTGTGATTTAACTTCGGGTATGTTTCTCGGCTTTGGAATGGCAGCGGCGTTATTTGAACGCGAGCGTTCCGGCAAGGGCCAATGGGTACAAACGTCGTTATTGCAGGCGATCATCGCTATGATGGACTTCCAGGCAGCCCGAGTATTGAAGGATGGCGACGTACCAAAGCAAATGGGTAATGACCACCCCACATCTGTGCCGACTGGCGTTTTTAAAACCAAGGACGGCTATATTAATATTGCGGCGTCCGGTGGCGTTCTTTACGAACGATTCTGCACGTCCATCGGTCGCGCTGATTTGGTAGAAGACTCTCGCTTTATTGGTTTCCAGGAACGTTCCGACAATCGCGATGCATTGCGTAAAGAAATCGAAGGTGAGACACAGAAAGAAACTAGTAAACATTGGGTTGATATGATGCAGGAAGTGGGTGTCCCATGCGGCCCAATTTATAATATGGGTGATGTATTTGATGATCCTCAGGTCAAGCATCTTGGTATGGCATGGCCCATGAAGGGCGGCTCGGCCGGTGATTTTCCCGTTGTAAAAACCCCTATTATCATGTCGCGCACGCAACAGGCGGATGAAGTGCGGCTACCAACCCCTGATCTTAGTCAACATACCGAAGAAGTTTTGAAAGAGATGGGCTATGACGCAGATGCTATCGCCGACCTTAAAGAACGGAATATCGTATAAGAGCACCATTTGTGCGGCAAATAGATAAAGCTTTGGAGATTTGAATGGATTTACCGACCGAGAAAATGATCGGCAAGAAGATTGGTGGCGTTGGCCACATGATTTTTAATCAACCGGAAAAGCGGAATGCGACATCTCTTGAAATGTGGCAAGCGGCTAAAATTATTCTGGATGATTTCGCTGCTGATCCAAATATCCGGTGCCTCGTATTGTCGGGAGCCGGTGATAAAAGTTTTGTCGCAGGAGCGGATATTTCTCAATTTGAGAAATCACGGTCGGATGCTAATGCGGCGGCAGAGTATGAGCGAATTTCAGCCGAAGGAAAGCAGGCGCTTAATGATTTTTCGAAGCCTATCATCGCTAAAATCCAGGGTTTTTGCTTAGGTGGTGGTTTAGTCGTTGCAATGGCCGCAGATTTCCGAATTTGTTCGGACGATTCTCAGTTGGGTGTGCCAGCGGCACGGCTGAGTATTGCCTATTCATATGATGCCATTCGCAGGCTTTGTTCACTCGTAGGTCCTTCCTATGCGAAGGATATTCTGATTACGGCACGTCGAATTCAGGCTAATGAAGCACTGCGTATTGGGTTAGTTAATCGTGTAGTGACTGCCGCTGACCTGGATATGGCAGTAGCGGAATACACTGATGCGATTGAGGAAAATGCGCCTTTGTCGATGCACGCTTCCAAGCTGACTGTAACCGAGATTTTAAAAGATTCTAAGGACCGCGATATGGCAGCGATAGATGAGATTGGACGCATTTGCTTCGATAGTAATGACTTTAAGGAAGGCCGGACCGCTTTTATGGAGAAACGGAAGCCGGTCTTTACGGGCACCTAACCGAGGCGTGGTGATCTAGTATGGGGACGGGGAATAAGGCAAGTTCCACCGGCCTTGTTTTGTCCCTAATTTGTAGTTCCGTAGTGTTTTGAACCTCATTCCTGACCTGGCCTATTTTAGGCAGGAATTTATTCTCTTGGTTGGCGTTGACTGATGCAAGTTAGATCATGGCTTAGCAATCTTAGTTCGGGGTTTGAATGACAACCGCGAAGGGTAAGGAAAAGTGAAGAAATTTCTTTTTGCCTTTGGGGCGCTTATGCTGCTTTTGGTAGCTGCTGTTTTGATCGCGCCACAATTCATCAATTGGAATCTTTATAAATCGGAAATTACTACGGCAGTACGCAACGTGACTGGTCGTGAGCTTAATATAGATGGTGATATTGAAATGACCGTCTTTCCGAGTTTAGCGCTTAAAGTTAGCAAAGTGCGACTTGCTAACATTGCCGGTGCGAAGTCCAAGGAGATGTTACAGCTTGAAGATGTGCGCGTCGGCGTATCGCTTGGCGCTCTGATTAGTGGCAAGCTAGCGGTAATTTTGACCCTTATCAAACCCGTTGTTGAACTTGAAATCACGCGAGATGGCCAAACGAATTGGGATTTTGCTCAAACGAATCGACTGCCGCAGTCGAATGCTATTAATAGCGAAGGAAATAAAGAAAAACTACCTGTAGAATCGCCGCCCTTTGATATTCAGCTCGATAGTTTCCGTGTTGTGGAAGGAACCGTAACCTACCGTGATGAGCGCACGGGTCAGGGCCGCCCGTGGATATTCAGCTCGATTAAACAAATCAAAAATTTAAATTCTGAAGTGTCCTTTGATTCCCTAAAAGGCCCCTTCCGATTAAAGGGTGACGCTCGGTTCAAAGGCCTCCCGCTGAGGTTTGAGATCGGAACTGGAATGATCGATCCGGCTCGGACGGCTGCGATAAAGGCAAAAATTGGTTTAAAGCAAGGCAGTGGTGATTTTACGCTGACTGGCAATATATTTAACCTTACGAGCTCGCCAGTCTTCAAAGGAGGGTTCAAGGGGGCTTCCGAGAATATTGCAACCTTTGTTACCAGAATAAGCGGACAAGAGGCACCAAAGATCTCACGGCAAAAGATGGATACGGCGGCGAAAATAGCTATTTCGCAACAGGCGATTTCATTATCTGAATGGGTGTTACAATTTGGTACAGTCCGAGCCACAGGAGCTGCTGACATAGCCCTTGCCGGTGAGCCGATTGGTCAAGTGCAACTGCGTGTTGCAAGTTTCGATCTTGACGGGCTCCTGCAGGAAAACCCGACCGCTTCCTCCGGCTCAGTCGAAACGGACAATGCAGAGGTTAGGGCGATATATAAAGCAGGTAGAATGATAACGGAAAAGGCTTCTGGTAGGCCGTTATCGTTTCCTGCGGACCTTGATGTTAGCGTGAATTTAGACGCTGATGTGATGAAGTATCGCGGAGGTATTTTGCGACAGGCAAATGCCAAAGTTCGCCTCGCGCAAGGTAAGATTTTTATCGAGCAAATGAGCGTATTATTGCCTGGGAGCAGCTCTATGGGTCTCGCTGGCACACTTCAATTATCTAAAGGCAAACCATTTGCAAATATTCGTATCAAGGCGCAGTCTGATGATTTGCGTGGTTTGCTGAAATGGCTGAAAGTTGAACCTTCGGGAATTTCGACTTCACGATTAAGGCGGTTTTCTGTTGATACAGTGTTACAGGGCACGTCAGAGAACTTGCGAGCTCAATCTATGAGCGCGAAATTGGACAACACGATCGTTCAGGGCGGTTTAACATTGGTGCTTGGCGGCAAGCCAGCATTCGGTCTGAGTTTGGCTTTTGACCGGATTAATCTTGATGCCTATCTGCCACGCGGTGGTATTTTAAAAACTAGGCAAAATATAAAATCGAAAACAGGTAATAAGGCCAAAGGTGCCAACGAAAAAATTTCGACAACTAAGTCGGCTCCTCTTTCTCAAAAATCTGCCACAGCGCTTCTTGATAAATTTAACGCTAATATTGCTATTACCGCAAAAAATATGACCTTTCAAAAACAGCTGGTCCGTAATTTTAAGGCAAACGTTTCAGTCGTCGATGGTGCAATCGCCGTAAAAGAAATTAGCGTTGCCGATTTTGCTGGTTTGGGAGTGGCGTTAAGCAGTCCACCAAATAATTTTGATTCGAGATCCCCCGTAACGGTTAACTACAGAGCGGAACTAAACGAATCCAAACGTTTTTTTCGATTTCTTGGTATGGCGCGGCCAGTGGTACTCCGAAAAATCGGTAAGATTTCTTCGACAGGCATCCTATCGGGCGATTTCCAAAAGTTTAACGTGAATAGTTCTATAAAGGCAGCGGGCGGGACGGTGAAAATGAACGGTAGTATCGCATCCTTTTCTACTAACCCTATATTTGATTTAGGTGTGAGTTTAAATGTACCCGAAACATTGGCGCTAATTAAATTGGTAGATAAGGGTTACCGACCGGCAAAAGGTAAAATTGGAAGAACAATAGTCTCTTTTTATGCGAAGGGGACGCCGAGCAATGTGACGTTAAGCACTATAAAAGGACAGGTCGGACCTACCACCGTAAACGGATCAGTTTCCGCAAACTTGACCTCGATTATACCTAATGTTTCGGCGAGGTTGAATTTTGGTCACATAGACTTGGCGCGGTTCAAGTCAACTTCCGGTGGTCGTGGACGACCCGGTGCGTATATACGCCGTGATAGAGGACAAAAAGTCGGTAAAGGCAGATCGCATTTACAGAAGTCAAAAGCGCTGGAGGTCGCGCACGGGCGTTGGTCGCGCGATCGTATTGATACGAGCTTACTGAATTCGGCCAACGCTAAATTCGCAGTTTCAATAAAGTCTTTAAATCTGGATGGTTTGTCACTGCGAGACGTAAGCTCGGATGGTAGCCTGAAGAGGAGTATCTTGAAAATTGATGCATTAAATGCGTTGGTTTTTGGCGGATTGCTAAGTGCTATCGTAACGGTTGATGCATCGTCGGGAGTACCGGCGCTTGCGGCCGATCTGAACCTAAATAAGGCCGAGGTGAATCAGGCGGTTGTTGCCCTTAATAGACTTCGGATGAATTTTGGTCCTTTCAAATTTGGAGGGAAAATTGGCGGCCCCGTCTCAATTCGTAACCTCTCTATAACTGCTATCGGCACGTCTGAAGCAGCATTAGTATCTTCATTAACCGGTAAGGGTCGCTTAGAGGGGACGTTGAATGTCTCGTTGACCTCCGGTACGAAGATTGGCGCAGCTGTTGCTGGTATAGCGAGTATCGCTGGCGGCCTCCTTGATAAGGGCCGATCTTCATTGCAGCCACTAACGCAGGTTGCGCGAACGAGTAATCGATTAATTAGTTATTTTGGTCGTGCACCGAACCCACTATTTGGAGATTTTACGATTAACCGCGGTACTGTGCAGAGTAAGAACCTCCAGGTTGTCGGTCAAAATGCCGTTGCGCTGACTGCGGGTACGGTCAATTTGCCGCGATGGCTACTCAATACAAATTCCCAAATTATAGAAAATGGACAGTCTGACGCTGCTCTAGTGACCGCTGCGGCGAGTGGAGACATCGAACGTCCGAAGATAAAGGTTGGGGGCTCATGGCTGCGGGCTCAAAAACAGCAGCGGGCTAAGCCAGATCAGAAGGCGTCAAAAAATTCGCTGAAATCTTCTCAGCAGCAACAACAGCAAAAACTGAGACGCATTCAGCCACAAGATATTTTAAAAGGAATATTTGGGCGATAAATTTGTAAGGTTACAGAATTGTCGCTGGTTTGTGATATTGCTTAAGCACGTAAATACGAATGGCGCTGGAAAGGTTGCCCGTACGCTCTCGGTCAATCTCAGTGATCAATTGATTAACTGTGATGCGGCGGTTGGCGGCAAATCCTTTTAGATCGGTCCAAAAAGCGTTTTCCAAAGATACGCTGGTGCGATGCCCATCCAGTATGACAGAACGCTTTCTGATTTCGCTGGGATCGATTTGATTGGGCATCTTATTCGAAACGATGGTCACGCAATTCTCGGGGAGGTCGACTGTCCGTCGATAGATTTCTGACCACGTTAAGATCCCTTGCGGTGCTCGAGTTGATGCAGGAACTAACAAACTCCAAATGTTTAATCTTTAAAAGGTTGCTTCTCATTTATCGGAAATTTGTACGATTAAATTTCTTGTTCAATACAGTGCAATTGAGAACTTTTCTATAGCGTTTACCGCTGTATTAATATTTTGCTCTTCTGTCCTGCCGGACTTTTTCCGTGGTTTGAAACTATGTTCGCCATCTTCAATCCATTGTAATTTTATGGATTTAGGAGGCGATAGGTTTCGACTTCATCCTGCCGACCGAACGGATCGCGCGTTCCCTAGCAAATTAGTGTTGGGGTCGCAAGTGTAAGCAAGTGTTCAGTGCGTGGCTTCTCCAGTTTGCCGGGGGCGTGAAACGGATAGCCGAGACACACCAACCCTTTCACTTGCGCCATGTCCGTAACGAAGCTAGCTATTCGACTGCCTAACGATTTTTCACCGATAATCAATTTCTCAGCATCAACCCACTCGATCATGTTTTGCCATACTTTGATTAGAACAGCTTGTTTGTCCGGGAGCCGTCTCTTTCCGATTTCACATGCTCTAATCATATAAGGAAAATCGAAGTGGATGACCCGGAATCCTCGGCTTGCAAGTTTCTCTGCAAAGGCGGCTATAAAGGGATGCTCTTTACCGACTCCGGAATAATAGTATGTGATGCAGTATTGCTGCCGTTTTCTAATATACTTTTGGTAAAATTCAATCGGTAAAACTCGAGCGGTTGTAGGTGGGGTTTTGAAAATAGAAAAACTTAGCGGCGAATAAACTAAACATAATCCCGTCGCGGAATACGCAACCCGCCAAATATCAGCCAAATTTTTACCAGCTCGAGTAACGGGCATTGATCCGCGAGATAGGTCTGACATTCGTTATAAGGCCATGTATCATAAGTTTTTTATAGTTCTTTAAAAAAATCATGGCCCTTATCGTCAGTTACGATGAAGGCGGGAAAATTCTCTACTTCAATGCGCCAAATCGCTTCCATACCTAAATCCTCGAACTCGATGCACTCAACTTTTTTAATACAGTCCAGCGATAGCCGTGCGGCGGGTCCGCCGATGGAACCAAGATAGAAACCGCCATGTTTTTTACAAGCATCGATTACCATGTCGGACCGATTACCTTTAGCGAGCATGATCATTGATCCACCGGCTGCCTGAAATTGATCGACAAAAGAATCCATGCGTCCAGCTGTGGTTGGTCCGAATGATCCGGATGCATATCCGTCCGGTGTTTTTGCGGGTCCGGCATAATAGATCGGATGATCCTTAAAATATTGCGGAAGGTCACCGGTTTTTTCCAATTGCTCGCGCAACCGATTATGCGCGGAATCTCGGGCGACGATAATTGTACCTCTGAGGGATAGACGGGTTTTTACCGGATACTTTGTCAATGTTCCCAGAATTTCTTTCATAGGTTTATTGAGGTCAATATCTATCACTTCGCCGGCTAAATCGTCATCTGAAATATCCGGCAGATACTGAGCTGGATTGGTTTCCAACTGTTCTAGAAAAACGCCATCCTTAGTGACCTTTCCTAGAATTTGTCGGTCTGCGGAGCACGAAACGCCCAGGCCGATCGGTAAACTCGCACCATGACGGGGCAGCCGAATGACGCGCACATCGTGGCAAAAATACTTGCCACCGAATTGTGCGCCGATTCCCATATTTTGTGTCATCTCAAGAACTTGTTCTTCCATGCCGATATCGCGGTAGGCATTGCCTTTATCGTTTCCTTTTGTCGGTAAATTATCAAGGTAACGGCAACTCGCAAGCTTGACTGTTTTTAAATTGAGTTCCGCCGATGTGCCCCCAATAGCAATAGAAAGATGGTATGGTGGGCAGGCGGATGTTCCAAGCGTACGAATTTTTTCATCTAAAAACCCAATTAGGCGTTCGGGGCTTAGCAGTGACGGAGTCCCCTGAAATAGAAAGGATTTATTGGCGGAACCGCCACCTTTGGCGATGAACAAAAATTTATAAGACTCGCCTTCATCAGCGTAGAGTTCAATCTGTGCCGGTAGATTATTTTTAGTGTTCGTCTCTTCGTACATCGATAGTGGCGAGACCTGGCTATACCGAAGGTTTCGCTCTTGGAATGTTTCAAATATTCCTCGACTAATCGCTGCTTCGTCGGATGAACCAGTCCATACATTCTGACCTTTTTTACCCATAACAATGGCGGTGCCCGTGTCCTGGCACATTGGTAGAATGCCACCAGCTGCGATATTAGCATTCTTCAACAAATCGTAGGCTACAAAACGGTCATTGTCGGATGCTTCTGGGTCGTCGAGAATTTTTGCTAGCTGTTTGAGGTGGGATGGTCGAAGCAGATGGCTGATATCTGCAAATGCTTGTTTGGATAGAAGTGTGAGGGCTTCTGGGTCGATCTTGAGAATAGGCCTTCCATCAAACTCATCCATGCTGACATGTCGATCCGATAGTTTCTTATAAACGGTACCGTCTTCGCCCAAGGGGAAAATGGGGTGATAGTCGAATGCTAAATCACTCATCAAATTATCCTTCCTACCTTATAGCCCTCATGCCTGAAGGCACCATTCTTGAATGTTTAGCCTGTTACCAAAAGGCACAGCACTCTTTAAGATGTTTCATTAGATTTAGAGCAATGAGTAAGGGTGTACAAAATGAAATGGTCTTTTCGGACGTTAATTCCGATGGTTTACGAGCAATGATGATCTGGTTTTTACCTACAGTAACCATATTTAATTGATAAGTTCAGCTCGTCTCCTATCCTAGCGGCAACATAATCGCTGGGCTCGGCACCTTTAATCTTTACGGAAGGCGTCCAGCGTGACCACATTATTACCTTGATCGCCAGATTTATTGGTAGCGACAGCCTCTTTACCGTTTTCGTTAGAATCGGTAATGGATGTCGTGTCAGGATCCGGAAGTGTAGCATTTTCAGCGAAGTCCCCTGGAACCTGAAATTGGAGAGCGAAATTGACCGATGGGTCGGCGAAGCCTGTTACGGCACTGAACGGAATTTGCATTCGCTGGTGAACGTCATTGAAGCTGAGAGAAACCGCAAACCCTTCGTCTTTAACGTCTAAATCCCAAAATTGGTACTGCAAGACGATAGTCATTTCGTTTGGGTACTTTTGTTTTAACGAAATGGGGATTTCAACTCCCGAGTGGGTAGTATCAAAGGTTAAGTAAAGATGATGATCATCGGGTAAACCGTGCTCGGCAATTTGGTCCAGCGCAGCGCGCACTACGCCTTTTAAGGCGTTTTCCACCATTTGATCGTAGCGTAATAAGTCGGTGCTCATAGCTTCTTTTTCTTAATCCTTTAAGGACGAAAAACAGATTTTCCCTTAAATACGCTTAAAACTAGTGGGGGGCTTCTGTTGCCCGGTGCCCCCCGAACCGCGCTTACCTAACCTAAGTTAAGCAGCGAGGCGGGCTTCGCCCGCAAAGTTGTCGTTGGCATTTAACGACTATAGCCCGATAACGGTGGTACCATGCCGAGCACAAAGTCTGCCTTTACCACGCGCGTCGATCCTGTTTCGCCCCCATAAATACCCCAGTAATGCATTGAAAGCCACAAAACTGGTGGAGGCGCCGGGTACCGCCCCCGGGTCCGCAACGCTTATTCCGCAAACCGTTTAGCGCCATAGCCGGCAAGCCGGCAGCTGTAATATAAGTCTATTGGTGCTGGATATAAACCTGTTCAAACAATTATTACGCTAATCGTCCCCATCTTCCCCCTAATTCACAGATGGCCCCAGACAATTGTCAGTTATACATTGCTCCAATGCAGCAATATCTTGATTTATTGGAACGCATCCGCAAACAGGGTGTTTTTAAAGATGATCGCACTGGTACCGGTACGTATAGTGTGTTCGGACATCAGATGCGCTTTGATTTGAGCGAGGGGTTTCCTTTGCTCACCACAAAGAAATTACATTTAAAATCCATTATTCACGAATTGATTTGGTTTCTGAGTGGTAACACAAATATTGCCTATCTTAAGGAAAACGGTGTTTCCATTTGGGATGATTGGGCGGACGAGGCTGGTGACTTGGGTCCAGTATATGGCCATCAATGGCGGTCTTGGCCGGGTCCTGGTGGGCGACATATAGACCAAATTGCTCTCTTAATAGACCAGATCAAGACAAATCCAAATTCACGTCGGCTAATTGTCAGTGCTTGGAATGTTGCCGAAATAGAACAGATGGCGTTGCCCCCCTGTCATTGTCTCTTCCAATTCTATGTAGCGGGTGGAAGGCTTTCCTGTCAGTTATATCAGCGAAGCGCTGACGTTTTCTTAGGTGTTCCTTTCAACATCGCTTCCTATGCGTTGCTAACCCAAATGATCGCTCATGTGGCTGGATTGGTGCCTGGCGATTTTATCCATACTTTCGGGGATACGCATCTGTATGCCAATCACATCGAGCAAGCTGATATAGTATTGGCTCGCGATCCATATCCGCTTCCGCGAATGTCGCTTAACCCAGATGTGAAGGACCTTTTTGCATTCACTTATGGCGACTTTACTCTGCAGCATTATCGGTCTCATCCGCATATCCCGGCCAAAGTAGCGGTCTGAGGTAAAATGCGCATCTCTATCATCGTTGCTGTAGCGGAAAATGGCTTGATTGGTCGCGATGGTGATTTGCCTTGGAGGCTCTCGGAAGACTTGAAGCGATTCAAGGAGACTACAATGGGTAAACCGATCATTATGGGCCGTAAGACGTGGGAATCGATTGGGCGTCCGTTACCGGGCCGCCCGAACGTTGTCATTAGCCGAGACCCGAATTATGCCGCCGATGGTGTAGATGTGGTGCAAAGCGTTGAGCAGGCGCTTGCGCGTGCATGCGAACTCGGATCGGATGAAATTATGGTGATTGGTGGTGCGGAAATTTATCGTGTCGCTTTGTCGGATGCGGAGCGGATCTATGTGACCGAGGTGCATTCGAAAGTTGAAGGGGATACTCATTTTCCCCACTTCGACCGAAATGATTGGCGAGAGAGTGTGCGGGAGGGCCCCTTTCTTGATGAGAAGAGCAACCTTACTTTCAGTTTCGTGCAACTTGATCGCGTTTAAGCCCCAGTAGCAGTATCGTTTTCATTGGCTTCGCGCCTAATCGCTTTAAAACGTAATCACACTTCGAATGCTTTTACCTTCGTGCATTAGGTCAAAAGCACTATTTATTTCGTCAAGGGACATCGTGTGAGTAATCAAATCATCAATATTGATCTTTCCGTCCATATACCAATCTACGATCTGCGGCACGTCAGTCCGGCCTTTGGCACCTCCAAATGCCGTGCCCCGCCATACGCGTCCTGTCACCAATTGAAACGGCCGGGTTGCAATCTCTTCACCGGCGCCGGCAACCCCAATAATGATACTCTCACCCCAGCCCTTGTGACAGCATTCTAGTGCCGCACGCATGACTTGAACATTACCAATGCATTCAAAGCTATAGTCTACGCCACCGTCGGTCATTTCAACAAGAGTTGGAACCAAATCATCGCCTATCTCCGCTGGGTTGACGAAATGGGTCATGCCGAACTTCTGAGCGAGTAACCGCTTGTTCGGGTTTGTATCGACGCCGACGATCATACTTGCACCGGCTAGTTTGGCACCCTGAAGTACATTGAGGCCAATGCCGCCTAGTCCAAAGACGGCGACATTTGTGCCTTTTTCCACTTTCGCAGTATTGATAACCGCCCCAAGTCCTGTGGTAACGCCACACCCTATGTAACAAACTTTATCAAACGGAGCGTCTTCGCGAATTTTGGCAAGCGCAATTTCCGGCACAACCGTGAAATTGGAGAAGGTGGACGTTCCCATATAGTGATGTATCGGTTTGCCCCCAATTGAGAAACGGCTCGAGCCATCGGGCATCATGCCTTGGCCCTGTGTATCTCGGATCGCACCGCACAGATTACTTTTGCCGGAGTTGCAAAACTTACATTCTCCGCACTCTGGTATATAGAGTGGGATAACGTGATCGCCGGGTTTAAGGCTCGAAACATCCTCACCTATTTCCCTGACTATCCCTGCTCCTTCATGGCCGAGAATAGCAGGAAATAGGCCTTCGGGATCACGGCCGGAACGAGTGAATTCATCTGTATGACAAACGCCTGTAGCTTTAATTTCAACCAAACATTCGCCTGCCTTTGGGCCCTCAAGCTGAACAGTCTCTATAGCCAGTGGTTTGCCGGCTTCGTAGGCAACGGCGGCACGAGTATCCATAAAAATCCTCCGCAAATTGACCTTTCGTGATGATTCATACCCTGGCAAAAGGGCAACCTCAACCCAAGTCTGTTCCGATAGGCTTTGATCCAATCAGAGGTGATTTGCACTACTTTTTTTTAAAAAATATAAACTATAATGGATAGAGGTCTTGCATTAGGTTCATTTTTCGTTTTATTGCCGTCCCATCACTAACACCCAGTAATGAAAATGCCGAGCGTGACCCCCATCTTGAGGGTAAAAATGGTAACCTATTCCTGCTTCCTTTATATCGCGCTCAAGCATAGCTTCGCGGTGACTATCTGAACCGATCCAACCACCTACAACCTCTTCGGGAGTTGTTTGGCCAGCTGCGATGTTTTCAAGAATGTAACGCCAAGGATAACCAGCACGCTCCGCACGTTCCGCAACGCTACTCCCATCAGGGGCGATGTGAGCAAAATAATCTTTTGCTGCCATATCGTTAGAATGGGCTTGCGCGGCCTCATTTAAATCGTCGTTGGCGGTAAGAGGACGTAATTTGTAGCGTTCGCGAAAGGCATTTACCTTTTTAAGCACCGCCGTTCGCCAATTACCGGGAAAGCGATGCGTGGGCTTCGCTAGCGTGATTGCCCAATAATGATTGTGCCCTCGTGGATCGTTAGCAATAGCTGCATATCCGATACCTATTTCTTGAACGTCTTGGTTTAGAATGTGATTAGGCGCTTGGTCATCTGCCTCCCAATGCGTTACCACATGAGCGACACTAGGAAATCCGGCGGCAACCTGAAGAGCAACCTTCTGGAAAGAATAACCGGTTTTCAGGATGTTATTCTCGAAATCTGAGCCATCTCGAGCGCGCGTATCGAAAAAGCGGTGCTCGGCCATAGCTTCTGCATGCTCTTGAGAGAACTCGGTAAGGCGTAGTTCGAGACGTAGTGGATTCAAAGAATGTTTTGCGCGCAGCTGATTAACCTGATGTAGAATTTGGTCAAGAGATTTAGATGTAACCGGCGCCGGTGACATCCATAGGAATACGCCTAAAACAATGAGTATAATTCTAATGGCCACTATTTTCATTCGACGGATCGTGGGGCCTTATTGGATCACGATGTTTGGTGCGGCACGTTTTCCGGATTCGCCTCCTTCGAGCTGATTCCAAAGCTGAGTTGCAATAGATCGGAAACACTCCGCGTGTTTACTATCGGGCTGACTGACCACGATTGGTTCGCCACTATCCGATGTTTCGCGGATGTCTATATGCAGTGGAATTTCACCAAGGAATGGTAGGTCCAATTGGCCGGCTTCATCTCGCGCGCCACCATGTCCAAAAATGTCTGCCTGATGACCGCAACTGGGGCAAAGGAAATAACTCATATTTTCGATGATCCCCAGAACGGGAACCTCTACTTTCCGAAACATATTTAACCCTTTCCGGGCATCGATGAGCGCGATNTCTTGCGGTGTAGAAACAATCACCGCGCCGGCGAGAGGGACTTGTTGCGACATGGTCAGTTGTGCGTCACCCGTGCCGGGTGGCATATCAACTATCATGATATCGCACTCACCCCAATGCACATCACCAAGAAATTGCTGTAAAGCGCTCATCACCATGGGGCCGCGCCAAATCATTGGCGTGTCTTCTTCAACAAGAAAGCCAATGGACATTAATTTGATCCCGTGCCGCTGCATTGGTTCGAGCGTATTGCCGTCCGGGCTATTTGGTTTCTCGCCAGCAAGCCCCATTAAACGCGGTTGAGAAGGGCCGTAGATATCAGCATCTAGAAGAGCAACAGTCCGCCCATTTGCCGCGAAGGCCAGTGCCATATTCACCGCAACGGTGGATTTTCCAACACCGCCCTTGCCGCTGGCAACTGCGAGGATATGTTTAATGCCTGGTGCGAGAGCTCCTTTTTGTTGTTGTGCTCCGCCAACTCCGCTGCCACCTGCACCTTCAGGCCCTCCGCCGGGACCAGCCTGTGGTAGTTTTGATTGTTGTGGCGAGTTGTGTGCGGTTAAGACTGCAGTAACAGAGAGAACGCCAGGTATTTTATTTACAGCAGTTTCGGCGGCTTGGCGCAGTGGTTCCATCGCCTCACCTTTGCTGGGATCTACTTCCAAGGTAAAGCCGACATTGCCATCTTTAATGACAAGACCACTGACCATTTGGAGAGTAATAATGTCTTCATCGTTTTCAGGCTCAATGACGCTTGATAGAGCATCGAGAACTTCATCTTCGGTTACCGCAGCCATACTTGAAATCTCCCCTAGAGCACCAATATCAAGGGTTATGAATATTGGCCTTTGCGCAATAGCGCTAGCGGTGTCATATATGACAGAATGCTGGTAGGTAAAGGGATATCCGGCTAATTAGATTGAAAACACTAGTACGGGGAAAAAAATATGCCTTGGCAAAATCAGAGCAGTGGCGGTGGCGGTGGCCCTTGGGGGGGCGGCGGCCAAGGTCCTTGGGGCGGCGGTAGCAGTGGTGGCGGTGGCAACCCGCCGGATCTTGATGATGTGTTACGTAAAAGTCAGGACAAATTGAAGAAATTGTTTCCCGGCGGCGGATCCGGGAAAATGCTATTATTAATTGGACTTTTAGCTGTAGGCGTTTGGCTCTTAACGGGTTTTTACCGAGTTCAGCCCGATGAACAGGGCGTGGAGTTGATTTTTGGAAAGGCCGCACCAGTGCCAAAAGGACCTGGACTTCATTATAATTTTCCAGCGCCGATTGGTGAAGCGATAACGCCGAAAGTAACGAAATCGAACCGAATCGACGTTGGCTATCGGAGTACGTCGACGCGAGGCGGTCGNGCTGGCGCTGATCGCGATGTTCCACAGGAAAGCTTAATGCTGACTCAAGATGAGAATATCGTCGATATGGATTTTGCGGTGCTTTGGAAAATTAAAAACGCTAAAAATTTCCTGTTTAATATTCGAGATCCGGAATTGACCGTGAAAGCTGTTGCAGAAAGTGCAATGCGTGAAGTGGCCGGGCAAACTTCTTTTGACGATGCAGTAACGATAGGCCGCGAAAAGATGCAATCCAGAACCAAAGCCCTAATGCAGAAGATTCTGGACAGTTATATGGCGGGTATTGAAATCGAGAATGTGCAGCTGGAACAATCCGATCCGCCAGAACAGGTGATTGATGCGTTCAACGACGTCCAGCGGGCACGGCAAGACCAAGAGAGGCTTCGAAATGAGGCGGAAGCTTACGCAAATTCTATTGTGCCGGAGGCGCGCGGTTTGGCTGAGCAGAAGCTGAAACAGGCCGAAGCTTATCGCGAGCAACAAATTCAAGAAGCTAAAGGTGAGGCTAAAAGATTTGAAGATGTCTACAAGTCCTACAAAGCCGCACCGGACGTCACCCGACGTCGCATGTATTTGGAGGTGATTGGTCAAGTTTATGGAGATGCTCAGAAGGTAATAATTGATCAGAAAGCGGACGGTGGGCAGGGCGTTGTTCCTTATTTGCCGTTGCCTGAAATTCAAAAGCGAATTCGGAAAAATTCAGATAGCAATCCTGATGAAGCGGTTGATGCTGCGCCTTCGAGCGCCAGTCAGTCTCAATAGGTGGAAACAAGAAATGTCTAAGAATAAATCAATAATTATTGTAATTTTCGTTGTTGTCGCTGCAATTGTAGCACTTCAGACGTTCTTCATTGTGCATCAAACTCAGCAGGCCATCGTCCTGCAATTCGGTGAACCAAAGCGTGTTATTCGCGAGCCGGGCTTGGCCTATAAGATACCCTTCATTCAGAATGTCCAAACCTATGATCGTCGGACGCTGGATTTGGACCCGCCGCAATTTGAAGTGCTTCTCACCGATAAAAAGCGGATCAATGTGGATGCATTTGCACGGTATCAAATAATTGACCCTCTATTGTACTTCCAACGTGTGACGACGGAAGCCACCGCGCGCGACCGATTGGGGAAACTTATCAACCCGTCGCTTCGCGCAGTGATCGCGAAGGTGTCTCTGCAAGAAGTCTTGTCGGCCAAACGCAGCGGTTTGATGGAATTGATCCAGAAGCAAGTTGAAGGTGATGCGGCCCGGCTGGGGATGAAGGTCGTTGACATCCGCATTGGCCGCACAGATTTGCCTGAAGATACTAGTCTGTCAGTTTATGGTCGCATGCGGACGGAGCGTGAACGTCAGGCCCGTGAGGCAAGGGCGGAGGGCAAAGAAATCGCGCAAAAAATACGCGCTCAGGCGGATAAAGAGCGCACAGTTCTCTTAGCAAATGCAGAGCGAGATGCGCAGATATTCCGAGGTCAAGGTGAAGCTGAGCGGAATAATATTCTCGGTAAAGCTTATGGTTTGGATCCCGAATTTTTCGCGTTTTATAAGTCGCTTGAACAGTATCAGAAGGCGTTGATAGGTAACGAAACGACNATGGTNTTNAGCCCGGATAGCGANTTTTTCCGATATTTTGGCAATTTAAGTGGCANTCAGAAAAAGTAATTTTAAGCTAGTCTGTGTTTGAATGATCCGGATTACTGTCTTGGCGTTTGCCTTGTTTTTGGCAATTGAAGGCACCATTGCAGCGTTTTGGCCGGCTTGGGCGAAAAAAAAGATGGCGGATCTGCAAGACATTCCGAATCGCGCCCTGGGCTTTATAGGACTGCTATTTATCTTTTCAGGTGTTGTGGTCGCGGGGCTTGCTGAAGGGATCATTAAGATTGCGGCAGTTGCAGTTATCTTGGAAGGCGTGCTTTATGGAATCATGCCTGCCCTCATGAAGCGGGTGATGGCAGTTGCCGTGCGGTCCTCTGAAGCAGAATTGAGGATATGGGGTGAGACCGCACTTGGGATAGGAGTTACTGCGTTAGCGTTATTTTATTGATGGTAGCTTTATGGTTTTTCGACCTGTGCCTTATTTCGGCCACGTATGAAGCGAAAATTTGATGATATTTGGGAAACTTGTGTTGATCTATTGAACTGCCTTTGAAGCGGCATACATGCAGCGNAGNAGCAGCAAGTTTAGGTGTGGTGCCAAACGACATAAAGGATGGGGGTTCCAATGGACCAATTAGTTAAAAGACCAATCACGAGAAAATCCATTCGCAAATTACAGTGGTTGGTTGCGTTACTATTGATAGCTGTGTTGCTCATTCATGCCGGACCGGTATATGCACGTTCCGCGCCGGATAGTTTTGCTGATCTGGTCGAAAAACTTTTGCCCGCNGTGGTCAACATCTCAACCAGCCAGAAAGTGTCTCGCAAAGGCGGTCATGGTTTCCCTGATTTCGATTTACCGCCAGGCTCACCATTTAAAGATTTCTTCGATCAATTTAAGAAGCACCGCAAGGACCAACCCGAACCTAGCGAAAAAGCGACGTCGCTAGGGTCGGGTTTTATTATCGATAAATCTGGCCTAATTGTGACGAATAATCATGTTATCGACGGTGCTGATCAAATTACCGTGGTATTGAAAGATTCGACGCGCCTAGAAGCTAAAGTACTAGGCAAAGATGAGAAGACCGATTTGGCTTTGTTGAAGGTTACTTCTGAGAAGCCGCTACCATCTTTAAAGTGGGGTGATTCTAAAAAAGTGCGTGTCGGTGACTGGGTCTTGGCAATTGGTAATCCGCTCGGATTGGGTGGTTCAGTCACTGCGGGAATTGTTTCGGCGCGCGGTCGTGATATTCGTTCTGGACCCTATGACGATTTCATTCAGACAGATGCTCCAATAAACCGGGGTAATTCCGGTGGGCCGTTGTTTGATATGCAAGGCCGCGTCATTGGNATTAACACCGCTATTCTGTCTCCCAACGGCGGCAGTATTGGAATTGGGTTTTCTATACCCTCGCAATTGGCGAAAGGTGTTATTGGACAATTGCAAAAGTTCGGTGTCACTAAGCGTGGCTGGCTCGGTGTACAAATCCAAACGGTTACCAAGGATATTGCGGAGAGTCTTGGTCTGGATGAGGCCTATGGAGCGCTTGTCGCAGGAATCGTGAAAGATAGCCCAGCGGCGAGAGCGGGATTTAAGAGTGGCGATGTGATATTACGATTTGATGGCAAAAAAGTCACCGAGTCCCGTCGTTTGCCGCGCATGGTTGCGGAAACTGACGTAGGTAAGAAGGTTCAGGTGGAAGTTTGGCGGGGTAAGAGTAGGAGAGAGCTCTGGGTAAAACTGGGTGAACTTGAAAAGGTCGATCAGGTAGCACTCGGAGATGGTAAAAGAGCGACCAAAGGCACCGCACAGAATTTTGATGAGCTTGGTCTCAGTCTAGCCCCCATAAGTAATGACTTAGCAAAGCGNTTTAAGTTGGCGGACGATGTCGAAGGCGTTTTGATAATAAATACAAAATCGGATAGCGTGGCTGCGGAAAAGGGCCTTCGTCCTGGAACGGTTATCGTTGAAGTAAATCAGGTAAAGGTAAAAACCCCGCGCGATTTTTCCAAGGTGCTTAAGAGAGCAAAAAAGGCAAATCAGAAATCAGTTTTACTGCTTATAAATGAAGGCGGCGAAGTGCGCTTCATCGGCCTAAAATTAGTTAAAGGGTGAGTACGCAAATTTCCTGAAACAGAAGGCGACGCCGAATATTCGGCGTCGCGGTTTGTTATCTTACTCACCTGACTAGAATTTCTTGGCACTTCAAGCATAATACTTGATATTCAGAAATAAGAATTAGGGGGGTATGGCAGTGGTTACAACCAAAGCATCGACACGCCTAAAACAACTTATACATCGTAAAGATAAGGTGTTGGTGGTACTGCATCCTCCGTCGGCCGCCCATGCGCGCGTGATGGAGGAAGCAGGCTGCGAGGCAGGCTTTGTGGGTACCGGTGGGGTTGTTGGCGCTTATACGGGCATGGATGATGTTGGCCAGGCGAGCATGATGGAATGTATTCAAATTGCCGGATGGATAGCTGAAAGCGTNAAATTTCCTATTATTCTAGACGGCGATACGGGTCATGGTGGAATCATGGCAGTCCGGCGTCTAATCCGCGAGTGTATCCGTCACGGGATTGCCGGTATTCGTATTGACGATCAACCCATAGAAGGCAAACGGAAGACACAAAGCGACGGTGTCGAAGTGGTATCCATTGATCAGGCGGTGGCGCGTTATCGGGCTGCAGTGGATATGAAAAACGAGTTGGATCCAGATTTTATTATTCAGGCACAATGCTACGCCCGCGACGCAGCAAATAGCGACCTTGAAGATTGTATCAAACGTTTACAGGCCTACGAGCAGGATGCTGGCGTTGATTGGGTGCAGATGGAATCACCTCATTCGAAAGAAGAGATCGCGCAAGCCCGTGCAGCNGTCAAAGGACCGCTTTCATTTATGAAGGGTAAGCTGAAGCAATTTTTGACTCTTGATGAACACCTGGAACTGGGCTGTAATATTGCTTGGTTTCCGGGCTTTACCCATCATGTTACCTGGGCGGCGCTTTATGATTTCATGCTAGATTTTAACGAACGTGGTATGACTGCGTGGGATGAATTTCAAGCGTCTCGCAAGGACAAGCCTTATCCCATTCCTAAAGTGGATGCGGAAGGAGAGGGACAGGCGAAGCAGATGGAGCTTGAGCAGAAATATTTTAGCCCGGAAATGTTGAGAAAATATACAGACTAAAGGTAAAAATGAGGAAACAAATATGGCACGTGATGATTTGAAAATTTTCGATTCCGACACCCATGTAGGGCCTTATGTGAACGTGTTGGAACCTTATATGACAGGGCGCGATAAGAGAGTGCTAACAGAAGAGTGGGGGGAGTTTAAGTCGACTGGAGCGCGCACCGACAATACAACTTTTACACGCGGCGCGCGAAAGTACCTTCGTCGATTGGGAGAAGCAGAAGCGGATACCTCGAAAAAGGGTTACATGGCTGGGTTCGTAGGTGCTCAGAAAAAGAGCCCGTCTTCGCAAGTGGATAATGACCCTCATGAACGTATCAAAGATATGGATTTGGAGGGTGTCGACGTAAACCTGACANTGCCGTCGGGTTGGTTTGGCACTTTTATTGGCCATGACGACGTAGAGCTCGAAACTGGTATGATCAGCGCCTACCACCAGTGGATGGAGGATTATTGCGGGGTATATCCAAAGCGCATTGGCGGCGTGATTTTGTGCACTAGCCGAGACATCGCGTTTAGCGTGGCGCAAATAAAAAAATGGGGTAAATCTGGGTGGGCCTGGGGTATCCTTGTTTATACACCACCGAAGGTGCCACTCGATCATCCTGATATTGAGCCGATTTGGGAGGCTGCTGCTGATCACGACCTAGCGATTATATTACACACATTCACTGTAATGCCTCCCTACGCCCCCGGTGGAACGGATAACTGGGAAAATCTNTTCCTTCAGCGCTCCGCATCGCATCCCTGGTGCGGTATGCGGAATGTTGCATGTATTGTCGGTTCCGGCATTATGGACCGGTATCCTGATATTCGCGTGGGCTGTTTAGAGGCGGGCCATAGCTGGCTACCGTTTTGGATGGCACGTATTGATGAGCACGCACGTACTATTCCATCTGCCTTACCAGAAGATCTAAAGATGTTACCCAGCGAATACATCAAAAGTGGGCGCTTCTTCCAAAGCATCGAAATACCCGAGGGTGGTGAGTTAACCAACATGATCATCGATTTTCTCGGTGAAGATATTTTGATGTATGCCTCGGATTATCCGCACGGTGAGAGCCATTTCCCTGAATCGGTTGATCTGGTCATGGATTGGAAAATGTCCGATGAGCGTCGTTTAAAGCTCATGTGGGAGAATGCTTGCAAACTGTATGCGCGCGCCGACGTGAATTAGAGGAGAGTTGGGGAAAGGATATGCCAAAGATTGAGCGCGTCGAAATTCGGGTCACCGACTACACGTCCCGTTTGAAACGAACGACCATGCACGGCGACTACGATACGGGTGCATCGGGCACTCTGCTTGGCAAGCCATGCCTGCTTCGCATTTTTGCCGATGGCATTATCGGATACGCTCAAGTTCGCCCAACAACGCCGGGCCACTCGATGCCAGATACTTGGAAAAGTGTCACGGGTGCCTTTGAGGAGATTATCGGGCCTATGCTGATTGGCCGAGATATTTTTGATATCAACGCAATATTCGCTGAATTCGATATGCTTCTTCCCTACAATCCTGTAGTTCGCACGATGCTAGATTTTGCGCTTCATGATGCTCAAGGTAAGGCTGCTGACCAGCCTGTTCATAATCTACTCGGAGGTCTTTCGCAGGAGTTATTGCCATTAGAATGGTCGATCAGCATGTATGACGACCCACAACAGAGCATTAATGATGCCCTCCGGGGCAAACAGGAATTCGGTATTAATGTGGCTTGCCTCAAAGCGGGCTCGCCCAAGGGCTGGCGCCATGATGTGATGTGCTTCGAAAAGCTTCGTGAGAGCTGTGGGCCCGGAATGGAGCTTGGTATGGATCCCAATACCGCCTGGAGTGTGCCCGATACGGTTTTAGCCTTGGAGGCTTGCCGCGATGCTCGTCTCGATTATATCGAACAGCCTATTGAACGGCGCGATCATGCAGGGCTAGCCCATATTCGGCGCAGTGCGCGCGGCACAAAGGTGATGGCTGATGAAGCAGTGATGAGCGTACAAGATGCTTACGATTTGGCAAAGGCGGAAGCTTGCGACGTATTCTGCGTCAAGCTTTATCGTATGGGAGGATTGAAAGTAGCACAAAAAATTGCCGGTATTGCGGAAGGGGCAAATATTCTCATTAATATCGGTGGGCTTGCTGTGATGTCGCAGTTGGAAGCAGCAGCAGCAGCACACTTCTACGCTAGTCTGCCTGCTCGCCGCTGCATGCCGGCGGGTGAATTCATATTTGGGCTCGGCGTTTCCGGAGAGGACCCGTTGGTTCCCGAACCTGACTTTAAAATTGAGAATGGTCATGTAAGGCCACCTTCGGGCCCAGGGCTTGGGATCAATATCGACGAAAAAGCTCTAGAGAAATACTCACTCTATAGGGAGGTAATTTCATGAACGCTCAAGTTGCAGAACTCGATACCGCTCTCGCGGACGTCGCGCCGGTCACGCGTATTGTCGCCGAATGGGTCGCTAATCTAAAATTGGAGGATGTTCCTGAAGTCTCACTCAGGCATGCTAGGCGTGCATTATTGGACAGCCTTGGTTGTGGAATTTACGGTAGCGAACAGGAATGGTGCCAGTTGGCGACCATCGTAGCGGAGGAAAACTCCTCCGGCGGTCCTTGTGCGGTCTGGGGTGCTGGTAAACGTGTTGGTCCGGCGGATGCGGCTATGGTGAATGGCACTGGCATACATGGTTTCGAGATTGATGACCTCCATGTAGAATCGATGCTACATCCTGGCGCGGTTATATTGCCTGCAGTCATAGCACTCGCGGAAGCGCGCAATCTTTCGGGAAAAGATATCTTGCGGGGACTGGTGGTTGGTTACGAGATCGGCATTCGCACGGCGATTTGTTCCAGTATCGAACATAAACTCAAGGGCTATCATATGACGCCTACTAACGGNACGATCGGAGCTGCCGCTGCCGCTGCCGCCACTTTGGATCTTGATGTAGAGAAGGCCAACGACGCTATCGGTATTTCAGTTAGTTTCGCGTCCGGCCTCTATTCTGCGCGTAAAGGTGCGATGACTAAACGCCTTCATGGTGGCCTTGCCGCTCGGAACGGCGTTTTGGCGGGTTTGCTGGCAGAGAAGGGCTTTACTGGCGCTAAGGATGGATTGGAAGTCGGTTTTGGCGGTTATTTCTCAACCTTAGGCGAAAATTCGGATCTTTCGATTATGACCGATGACCTCGGCTCGCGCTGGCATATCGACGATATTGGCTTTAAGGCTTANGCGTCTTGCGGNAGCACGCACACNACGGTGGATTGCGTGAAGAAGNTGATGGATGAGGGACTNAGTGCTGATAATTTGGAAANCCTTACGGTCCGTATCTCCAAGGCGGGCTTTACCAACGTNGGGTGGAAATATGAGCCAGTTGGCATCGTAGGCATGCAAATGAACGGCCGTTTTGTTGCTGCGACGCAATTGTTAAAAGGTGAGGTTTTCGTCAATCAGTTCTCTGTGGATCGAATGGAAGATCCTGAAACACTCGAGCTTATCAAGAAGATAGATATTGTTCATGATCCGGAAATTGATGCTCTAGGGCTTGCAAAACGCCACACCGTTGTGGTCACAGCTAAGGATAGTAGCGGGAAGAAATATGAAACTAGGCGTGAACAGCGAACAGGCAGTGCGCAGTTTCCGCTGAGCGATGCAGAGTTGGAATCCAAATTTCGTCGGACCGCGGGCGTTGTTATAACGAGAAAAACTGCGGATAGAATCGTCGAATTGGCAAGCTCCATCGAAACGATGGAGACAGCGGAGGAATTGAGCAGTTTATTAGCGGGTTAGGCGCAAATACCACTTGCTCGGCTTTAGAATCCCGTTAGATTATTAGTTTTCTAACGCGATTGCTCCGAGGAATCTCTCATGGCTCAGGCTGAAACAACCGCGCCGCTAACGCGACGCGAGCAGGGCGTTGTTGCGCTTATTAGCACTGGTCACGGCATAACCCACTATCTGCACTCGATTGTGCTGGTGGTGAGCCCACTTATAAAAGAAAAGTTTAATCTTTCTTATACGGAACTTGGACTTTTTTTCACTATTTACACGTCTGGTAATTTCCTTGCAGCGGTAGTCGGCGGCCCATTTGCTGACCTCACCGGCAGGCGACAATTATTGCAAGTGGTTTCAATGGCAGTTTTATCGCTAGCCATTCCGCTACTGGGTTTCGTGGAAGAATATGCAACACTTCTAGCGCTGGGCGTCTTCATTGCATTTTCTAATCAGCTTTGGCATCCGGCTGCTATTCCCTATTTGGCGACCCGATTTAATTCCCACCGTGGGTATGTCATGTCGATCCACGGAATGTGTTCCAATATGGGTGACGTATTAGTCCCTTTGATTGTACCAGCTATGTTGACCGGTAATTATATGATCGCGCAGCTAGACCCCCTGTCGTGGCGCAGCGTCATGATCGTCAATGCGATCCCGGGCTTTCTGATTTTGCCGCCCCTGGTCCTCATGGCCATGCGGGAGAAAGTATCAAAGGCAGGCGGCGAAGGGCTCGACCTGAAGAGCTATTTTGCTGGCATTGCGGAGCAGGCTAAAAACCGTGTGGTGATGGGGGTCGGACTTATTGCTGGTCTAAGGACTACGGCACAATCGGGTTCGCGTAATTTCTTGCCGGTTTATTTGGTCGATCAATTTGACTGGACCTTGACCCAGGCTGGTTTTGCGTTGTTGCTGCTTAATCTGGGAGGCTCAGTTGCGGCTGTTCCAGCGGGTATGGCATCGGATAAATTTGGCAGGCGCAAAGTTATGTTGATCGCCATTGCCGCAGCGACGCTGTTCATCCTCATGCTTCCGCTGTTACAGGACGAATTCATGATCGTGATGGGAATTTGTTTGGTCGGCTTCTCAATATACGCAACCCGACCGGTATTGCTCAGTTGGATGATGGACTCGGTGTCTAGTAATTTTCGTGGCACCGCGACAAGTTTAATGTTCGCCACTCAATCGGTATTTTCGATCCCAAACATGGCGATTACTGGCATTATCGCTGATACATTTGGCATCGCGACAATCTTTTATTGGTTCGCCTTGATGTTGCTGATAGCTAACGCGGTTATCTTCTTCCTGCCAAAGGATGACTGAGGCCGGTGACAGCTGTGCTGCATGTCATCTTCGGACTCATGCTAACCGCTACCATCTTCCTTTGGCTCATCCTTTTTCCACAATTAGGGGAGGCGACAACGCTCGGGGAATAGGGTAGTCAGTTATTCATGTCCAATATCGTAAATGCCTTTAAACTTCCNAATCCAGGCCCAGCACTGTGTTTGATGGCAGGGCATGGGGCAACCCATTGGATGATTGGGGTGTTTTATGTGTTGTTGCCGTTTGTCCGGGAGGATTACGGATTTACCTATACGCAAATTGGGTTTTTGTTGGCTGCTTTTGAGGCGGGCGTGCTCGTTTGCAGTCTGGCGAGCGGGCCAGTGGTGGACATGACCGGGCGGAGGGTGATCTTTCAGGTGTTGGCGCTGGTGGTGGGCGGCTTGGCGATGTTGGCCCTTGCAGTATCTCCCGATATTTTCTTTTTCTGCGTGATGGCCGCATTGGTGGGCGGGGCGACCCAATTTTGGCATGCACCAGCAACCGCCTTTCTGTCGTTTTATTATACTACGAACTGGGGCTATGTGGTCGGAATCCACGGTATGGGTGCTAATATCGGCGAGGCTATTGGGCCGCTCATCGCCGGTGTTGTGATTACTGCTTTTGGCTGGCAAATGGGTGCTTTGGTGCCTGCAGCCGCATCTATTGTGGCAGCCATTGTATTGTTTGTTTTGTTGTTGCCCAAGGATACGCCGGGTGATGGAGAAAAAGCTAAGGGTCTTACCCTCGGCCAGTATTTCGATGGCTTCACGGGGCTACTTAAGAATTTTGGCGTAATGATACTGTGCGTCATGATGGGCTTCCGTTCGACAGCGCAGTTATTAGTCCGTACTTTTGTGCCGCTTTATCTGCGCGATATTATGGGTGCCAGTGCGACAATAATCAGTGGGGTTTATGCGATCATGCATGTGGGCGGAATGATAGCGAACCCGGCGGGTGGCGTGGCGTCGGACCATTTTGGGCGCAAGCCAATCCTGGTGGTGGCGTTGCTGGCTGGTACCGCGCTCATACTGGGGCTGACGCTGGTTGGTAATGAGGTTCTCTTTATTATCGGTATCGGTTTTCTTGGTTTTACGCTCTACGGTACACGGCCGGTGACTCAAAGCTGGATCCTCGACATGGTGCCGAAGAACCTGCATGCAACCAGTGTGGCCCTGCGCTCGTTAGTGCAATCGGTATTCGGGCTCGCCGCTCCGCCGTTAGGCGGTATGGTGGCCGACATTTACGGTTTGTTGCACGTGTTCTACGGTATCGCGTTATTGCTGATGATTGCGAACGTTCTGACTTTTTTAGTCCCAGAAGTCTCTAAAGATGAAAAAGCGGCTGAATAGCGCAGGCCAGTCGTCCGCCCTTGTTAATGCGGCGCCTCGGTTCTAAGGTGCTGCTTCCTTTGCGCTATTCAGGATAATTTTTTGGCCTCTCCCCGGTTTCTATCTGCATTCCGGCTGCCCAATGCTGGCGGCGCTTGGCTAATGTGTGTTGGCCATGCGGCAACCCATTGGGTATCGGCCATTTTCTATATGTTACTGCCATTCATCCGCGAAGAGATGGGGATGAGCTATGCGGAAGCCGGCTTACTCGCGTCGGCTTACCAGACCGGCTTCTTTCTGGGCAGCTTGGCTAGTGGGCCCGTCGTGGATATTACCGGCCGCCGGGTTGTGTTCCAGGTTGGCGCGTTGGTAGCGATTGGCGCGGCTATTACCGTGATTGGCGTGGCGGAAAATTTTCTGGTGTATCTTGTGATGGTTATGCTCATGGGGGGCGCCGCCAATTTTTGGCATCCGCCAGCTATTGCGTTTATTTCCGATACCTATCCCAATAATCGTGGACTTGCACTCGGCGTGCATGGCATGGGCTCAAACATGGGTGAGGCTTACGGTCCTTTGGTCGCTGGATATTTAATTACCCTAATAAGCTGGCAGGGGACCGCGATTGCGGCAGGAATACCGACAGTCGCCGTGGCGTTTATGCTTTTTATATTGTTGATTGGAAAAGACAAACCGGTCTCCGGGAAAGGTCCTCAAAGCCAAGGGCAAAGTTTGAGNGAGTATGTCGCGAACTTCGCCGATTTATTACGCAACCCGATCGTTGTTGGTATTTCGTGCATGTCGGGTATTCGCTCCGCTGGTCAGACCTTGGTGAAGACGTTCTTGCCATTATTTATGAAGGATTCGCTGGGCATGGGGGCCGCGATGATGGGCTGGGCCCTTTTCGTAATGCAACACGGCGGCATGATTGTGGCACCCATTGCCGGCGTAGCCGCAGACCGGTATGGGCGACGACGGATGCTTATATTGGTGTTGAGCGTCACATCGGTGTCCATGATCGGGCTCACTTTTATTGAGGACAAGATGCTTTTCGTAGTCGGTATGGGCGCNTTTGGGTTCGTCACCTATGCGATGCGCCCCATCAGTCAGGCGTGGATGATGGATGCAGTACCTAATGATATGGCTGCTTCGTCTATGAGCTTGATGTTTTTAGTCCAAGGTATCCTTGGCATGCTGTCGCCGTTCCTTGGTGGTTGGCTGGCTGACGCGCATGGACTTGAGTCGGTTTTTTATCTTATTGCGGGCTTGTTGCTTATCGCTAACGCAGTAACTTTCTTTATTCCCGATCCTTCTAAACACGCGGCCCAACCGGTCACTAAGCCGGCGGAGTAGGCGCGATGGCGGCAACCGATAACCATGCAGCATTTGGTGGCAAGCCTTTAGCGCCCGTGATCTTGTTGTCCCTTGGTCATGGGGCGACTCATTACACCTGGGGCACAATTCTAATACTTGTACCGTTTATCAAGCAGGCACTAGACCTCACCTATACTCAAGCCGGATTGATCGTCGCGGTCTTTCATGTGACGGGATTTTTCGCAAATTTCATGACGGGATTGGCGGTCGATGTTTCCGGTCGCCGGATGTTATTCATGGTGCTGTCTGCTTTGTTGTGCGGGGCAACGACATTTTCCTTGGGCTTGTCGAGTGCATTGTTCCTGATCTGTGTCGCCGCTGGGTTTATGGCGATTGGCGTGCAGGGTTGGCATCCGCCGGCCTTTGCGTACCTTGCCGAAGAGTATGAAGAGGCGAAAGGGCTGGTTTTCTCTATTCACGTGGTGGCGGCAAATATAGGCGAAGCGCTAGCATTTCAGATTGGTGGTTTGTTGGTTACGTTGCTGGGCTCCTGGCAGCTCGCCGCAATGGCCGGCGGTACACCGGGCCTTGTGATGGGCNTTATTTTACTCATTTTTATGTTGCCTAAGGAACGTTCAGCGGGCAGCGGACAAATGCAGGGTATGGGGCTTAAGGATTATCTTGAGGGATATGTGCAGTTACTAAAAAATATGTCGGCTATGATGGTTTGTTTGGTGAGCGCACTCCNCACTATGGCGCAAAACGGTCTAATGGTTTTTGTGCCGCTTTATTTAATCGATGTTTTGGGGGTGACGGCCGCGCTAACCGGCACCGCAATGTTGCTGATGCAGGTGACCGGTGGTTTTGCCACACCTGTTGGTGGTTATACTGCTGACCGGTATGGGCCACGCCCTGTTCTGTTTGTTTGCATAAGTATCACTTCGGTGGCTATTGTCGCAGCGACCTTTATAACGGACCCGACGAGCTATATCTCGTGTATCGCCCTCGTTGGTTTTGTATTGTTCGCCATTCGGCCGGTTTTGCAGCGCTGGATTGTCGATTTGGTACCAAACGAGTTTCGGGGGTCCGCGACCAGTGTGATGTTCAGCATGCAGGCGGCGGCTAACGCCATCACACCAATTATAGGTGGCTGGATTGCAGATAGTTACGGCATGTTGCCAGTTTTTTACTTCTTGGCGGTGATTATGTTGACGGCGAATTTGGTTACGGTGGTTTTGCCAAAGAGAAATCCTGCGAATATCGATTGATAAATATTAAGAAGGTAGTAAATGGCTGCAAGCGCTGAAAATGGTAAGGAATGGGTCCCCGGGAATGGGGCATTCGCGCTGCTGTGCGTGGGACACGGGGTCACTCACTTTGTCTTCGCGGCGACCATCATGTTACTGCCTTATATTCGCCAAGACGGTGGCTTGAGCTACACGGAAGCAGCCAGCCTTGGGACGATTTATTATGTGGCTGCTTTCATCGCTAATTTCATTAGCGGTTACTGGGTGGATGCGGTCGGAAAGCGCGTGATGGTGCAGCTGGCGAGTGTGTTAATGGCCGGCGGTGGCGTGATCATGGCGGGACTTGCCGGCTACATCATGGATGGGTTCNTTTTGTTCATCGTNTTGGCNATTGGTTGGGCGTTTAGCGGCATGGGTAATCAGGCCTGGCATCCGGCGGCCTTTTCGTATTTAGCCAAATACTATGATCATCGACGCAGTTTTGTTTTTTCCATTCATGTTGTAGCGGCAAATGTGGGAGATGCGATTTTTCCGCTGATTGCCGGTTTTTTGTTGGGTCACGTGTTTGTTTCAGCTGCGGGCAAGGAGATGTGGGAACCGGTAGCGATTTTTGGCGGTATTCCCTGCTTGGTGGTGGGGGTTATCCTTATAGTCTATTTGGCGCCGCGCGATCGTACGATTATTGGCGGGCCACCGAAGGGTATGAGCGCAAAATCCTATTTCGAGGGATATGGCCAATTACTGAAGAATAAGAATGCCATGCTGTTGGCATTGGTCGCGGGTCTTCGGAATGCGTCGCAAACCGCACTTCTCTACTTCTTGCCGCTGTATATGGTGGACGTGATTCTGAGCGGCCCCGTATTGGTCGGGATCGCGCTTACCTTGCTGCAGGTAGGTGGGATGATCGGTGCACCCATCGCGGGATATGCGGCGGACCGCAAAGGCCAGCGTCCCGTCGTTTTCGTATGTTTAACACTAACGACTGTCATTCTCGTGGCGGCATTGTTCGTGAAAGAGCCTACGCATTTTGTGGCGGTTATTGCGCTGATGGGCTTCGCGCTCTATGCGGTTCGGCCCGTGGTACAAAGTTGGATGATGGATTTGGTGCCGGAAGATTTTCGTGGATCCGCCACTAGCGTGATGTTTGGTGTGCAATCCGCCATGAATGTATTCTTCTTGTCTGTCGCTGGGCCAATTGCGGACGCCTATAGCCTCGTCACCGTTTTCTATATCATTGCTGGCGTGGTATTGATCGCAAATGTTCTGACTTTCGCTCTGCCAAAAAATTCAACTCGTATGACCGTAACACTCTAGTGGGGCGCCATGTCTAATTTCGGTTTTTCCGACGCGCTTAAGCTCAAAGGCCAAGCCGCAATTGCGTTGATTGGCCTTGGTCATGGCGCCGTCCATTGGGTTTATATGGTATTCACGGTTTTGACGCCGTGGATTAAGCAAAGTTTTGGCTTGAGCTATACGGAAGTGGGTTCGCTTCACGCCATCTTTCATATTGCGTCTTTTGCCGCCAATGCGGGCAGTGGCGTCTTGGTGGATATCACCGGCAAGCGCGTCTTGTTTCAAGTGGTTGCCGTGTTAGCTGGCGGCATTGCTATATTAGTCTGTGGTTTGGCAGATGGTTTTTTGCTGTTGGGCAGCATGATGGCCATTATCGGTGCTTCCAATAATCTCTGGCACCCTGCAGCACTTGCTTTTTTATCGCAGGAGTTTCCGGAGAATAAGGGTTATGCGCTTTCGGTCCATTCTGTGGGAGCGAGCCTTGGCGATATATTGGCCCCCCTGTTCGCTGTTTCTTTGTTTGTTGGAGTTTTACAGCTCAGCTGGCAGTTCGCGGCAATGATAAGTTCTGCACCTGTTTTCCTTGTTGGGTTGGCGATTCTAATTATTTTACTGCCAAAGGATCTTACAGGGCCTGCTGGGGATGCGAAGCGAGGCATGAGTGGTCGTGAATACTTGTCTGGACTTGCTACTCTTTTAAAAAATAAGCCTATTCTGGGTCTTTCATTGATGGCGGCCTTTCGCACGTCCGCATTGTTTTGTATCTTTTTCGCCTTACCGCTCTATTTGGTAGACGTGTTGGGTCTATCGGTGGAGACACAAGGTCTCGCTATGGCTATGATGCAGATTGGCGGTTTTGTTACCGGCCCATTGGCGGGCACTTGGTCGGATAAGATTGGGCGTCGTCCGATTGTTATGGGCGGGTTATCGGCGATTACAATCATTATTATCGGTCTGACTTTTGTTGGTAACCCTGCGGTGTTTGTAGTCGGCATCACGGTTTTGGGGTTTGCGCTTTATGCTATTCGACCGGTCACCCAAGCCTGGATGATGGACCTTGCACCGAAAGAACATGGTGCGTCGGCGGCGAGTGTCATGTTTGCGATGCAAAGTGGCTGGACACCAGTCGTCGTGCTCCTGAGCGGTGTTATCGCCGACGAGTTTGGTCTACTCGCGGTGTTCTATCTAATTGCGGCCTCGATGCTGTGCGCGAATATTGTGGCGTATTTTTTGCCCGGTGAAAAAAGCGAGAAGAAAGCCACTAGCTGACGAATTCGTCTTCCCGATAACCTTGCAGATAAAGAAGTGCTGTGAGATCGCCGTGATCGATGCGTGCCGTTGCCTCGCGGGCGACGATGGGTTTTGCATGATAGGCGACGCCAATGCCCGCAGCGCCTAGCATAGCGAGATCGTTAGCGCCATCACCGACGGTTATGCTGGCCTTTATCGAAATATTTTGTGCTTCGCATAGCGCCAGTAAACGCTCTTTCTTCGCGTTTCGGCCAAGGATCGGTTCGACCACATTGCCGGTTAACTTACCATCGGTAATTTCCAATTGGTTAGCCTGATCGAAATTAAACCCTAGCTGATCGCGAATATCAGCGGTGTAGTTGCTGAATCCGCCGGAGACTAGGGCACAGTAGGCATTGTTGGCTCGCATGGTGGCGACTAATTCCTTAGCGCCGGGCATTATACGGATGCGTTTTTTTGTTCGCTCAATGGCCTCAGCATCAAGCCCGGCGAGCAGCGCCACCCGTTCTTTAATGGCGTCGTCAAAATCTAACTTGCCATTCATAGCGCGTGCGGTGATTGCCGTAATTTGGTCACGAATGCCTACTTCGTCGGCGAGTTCGTCGAGCATTTCGTTTTGAATAATGGTTGATTCCATATCGGCGACAAGCAGGCGCTTTCGCCGGCCGATAAGTGGTTGTGCTATAGCATCTACTGCGATATCACCAAGTGCTTCGAAGGCCAATTCGCGGGTATCCTCGCATTGAATGCCGGAAAAGCACAGGTCTACAGCCGTGCGGTAGGCTAACCAGTCGGGCGGGCCGACCTTCGCACCCATGCCCGCGAGCGTGGCAACTACTTCCGATATCTGAGTTTCGTCGAGCCGGCTTCTTTGGCCAATTAATGTCAATACTTTGTCCATAGCACCGTAATCTGTATCCTCCTGGCTTATGACTGGCAACGAACAATCCAACGTCTTGGTAATTACAGGGCCGACTGCAAGCGGCAAATCTGGTGCTGCATTGGCTGTGGCAGAAGAGTTTGGTGGCGCAGTAGTCAATGCGGACAGCATGCAGGTCTATCGAGACTTACGTATTTTGACCGCTCGGCCATCGGAAGTAGACGAATCGCGTGTGCCCCATCTTCTTTATGGCAGGCTTGCAGCCTCGGAACTGTGCACAGCAGCAGGTTGGTGCGATATGGCATTGGAGGCAATCGAAGAACAGATTAGTCACGGGCAGCTACCCATCCTTTGCGGTGGCACAGGTCTTTACCTGAAAGCCTTAATGGAAGGTTTATCACCGGTGCCCGATATTCCCGATGATATCCGGGCCGCAGTACGTGCGCGATTAGGGTGCGAAGGGTCGGAGATGTTGCATGAGGAACTGGCGGCGCGTGGGGATCCGATAGCGGCCCGCCTTGCGCCAACGGATAGACAACGTATCGCGCGCGCTTTCGAAGTGTTTGAGGCTACCGGCCAGTCTCTGGCGACCTGGCAAGCCGCGCCGAGACAGGGGATACCGGAGCACCTGCGGTTTCATACGATATTGATCGATCCGCCGCGCGACGCGCTTTACCGGTCTTGTGATCGACGGTTTGCTAAAATGGTCGAAAATGGCGCAATTGAAGAAGTTCAAGACCTAATGGCACTTAACCTAGACCCAGGGTTACCAGCGATGAAAGCGCTCGGTGTGCAAGAGCTCGCCGGGTTCTTGGACGGGACCAATAGTTTGGATGAAGCCATCGCCGCTGCACAGCAGGCGACGAGGCGATACGCTAAAAGGCAGGTTACATGGTTTCGGAATCAGATGATTCCAAAAATGCACATAAAAGAGCAATTTTTGGAAAGATTCAAGGATAAACTCTTTTCGTTTATTATTAAAAAACGGTTGACCCGTGTCTTTTGACAGCCTAGTGTCCCGCTCCCGCGGGCAGAGTTGCCCTCGGTTTGCTTGTCGCTGTGATTTTTTACTGCCCAGGCGATGGAAATTTTGAACAATGGAGCGTGTCATGGCGTCAAGAAAACGCATGAGCGGTGCTGAAATCGTAATCAAGGCTTTGGTCGATCAGGGTGTCGAAGTGGTGTTCGGGTATCCGGGGGGCGCGGTCCTGCCGATTTATGATGCTATTTTTCAACAAAACCAAATTCGTCACGTATTGGTGCGTCACGAGCAAGGCGCAGTCCACATGGCGGAGGGTTATGCGCGCTCCACCGGCAAAGTTGGCGTGGTACTGGTGACGTCCGGCCCGGGTGCTACCAATGCGGTTACAGGGCTGACGGATGCGTTGATGGATTCGATTCCCGTCGTTTGCTTGACCGGCCAAGTGCCCACCCATTTGATTGGCAATGACGCCTTCCAGGAATGCGATACAACCGGTATCACTCGGCCCTGCACGAAACATAATTATTTGGTAAAAGAGACTGACGCATTGGCGCGGACGATCCATGAGGCCTTTTACGTGGCGAGCCATGGCAGGCCCGGTCCTGTAGTTGTCGACTTGCCGAAAGATATTCAATTTGCCGATTGTCTTTATACGGATCCCAAATCAGTTAAGCCAGCGACCTATCGTCCGGCGACGAAAGGGAATACGGACAATATTGCTGAAGCAATCGAACTTATTGCCAAGGCTGCACGTCCAATTTTCTACGGCGGGGGTGGCATTATTAATTCGGGGCCAGCNGCTTGTAAGAAATTTACTAATTTTGTCCGTACCACGGGCTACCCTTGTACTTTGACGCTTATGGGCTTGGGAGCTTATCCAGCCTCAGATAAGCAATTTCTCGGCATGCTCGGGATGCATGGCACGTATGAGGCAAATCTTGCCATGCATCAATGTGACGTCATGGTAGCGATTGGATCACGATTTGATGATCGTATTACCGGACGGCTTGATGCGTTCGCGCCGGGGGCCAAAATCATTCATGTTGATGTAGACCCTTCGTCGATCAATAAAAATGTCAAAGCAGATATACCCATTATTGGCGATGTCGGGCACGTGATGAGTCAGTTTGCCAATGCCTGGAAAAAGCGAATTAAACGTCGACGCAATGGTAAGGCTATTGATGCCTGGTGGAAACAAATTGACCAGTGGCGTGCGCGTAATTGCCTGGCCTATAAAAAAGACGAAAATGTCATTAAACCGCAATACGCACTTGAGCGTTTGCAGGCTCTGACTGCAGATCGCGATACTTTCATAACGACGGAGGTTGGCCAGCATCAAATGTGGGCGGCACAATTTCTGAAATTTGATAAACCCAACCATTGGATGACATCCGGTGGTCTAGGAACTATGGGCTATGGGTTTCCCGCAGCGCTCGGCGTGCAGATGGGCCATCCGGGTAAGCTGGTGGTCGATGTTGCCGGGGAAGCTTCATTTATGATGAATATTCAGGAAATTTCGACTGCGGTGCAGCATCACTTGCCGGTCAAAGTTTTTATTTTGAATAATCAGTATCTCGGCATGGTGCGCCAATGGCAGGAATTATTGCATGGCGGTCGCTATTCTGAGAGTTATGCGGAGGCATTGCCGGATTTTGTTAAGCTTGCAGAATGTTTTGGTGCAGTTGGTTTGCAGGCGACCAGGCCGTCGGAAGTTGATGATGTAATAAAAGAGATGATAGCAATCGATAACATGGTCATCGTTGATATTCGTGTTGATCAAAAGGAAAATTGTTATCCAATGATTCCGTCAGGCTCACCTCACAATGAAATGATTTTGAGCTCTGAAGCAAAAGCGGCAAGCAGTGGCGGCATCTCGGAAAAAGGCAAAGTATTGGTTTAGGATTAAACACAATGGCAAAAAAAAAGGCTTCAAAGGCAAAAAAGTTTATGACAACGGCGCAGCCCGGATCTGCTTATTTCCTGGTAGACCCAGATAAGCGGATTGAGCGCCATACTATGGCGGTTATGGTGGTTAATGAACCGGGTGTGTTGGCGCGTGTTATTGGATTGTTTTCGGGCCGTGGTTATAACATTGAAAGCCTGACAGTTGCGGCAGTTACTGAAGATGATAGCATGTCATTGATCACAATTGTGACCTCCGGCACACCTATGATTATTGAGCAAATTCGTAATCAGCTCGATCGTTTGATTCCCGTGGAATCCGTCAAGGATTTAACTTTGGAGGGGCCACATGTAGAGCGGGAGCTAGCAATGGTTAAGGTGGTGACAAAGGCAAAATCGCAGGAACGAGCGGAGATCCTTCGTTTGGCGGAAATCTTTGGCGCCATTGTGGTTGATACAACAACGAGGTCTTTCGTCTTCGCGATGACCGGATTGCCGGACAAGGTCGGCTCCTTTATTGGGCTGATGCGGGAACTCGGTAAAACGGAAATTGCCAGAAGTGGTGTCGTTGCCATTGCTCGAGGCGCCTGAGCCCTCTAAAAGACGCCATTCTTTTAATTGAAAAGTAACGCAAGAGATATTGAACGGGGAGCCCCACAATGCGTGTTTATTATGATCGTGATGCAGACGTAAATTTAATTAAAGGCAAAAAAATTGCTATTATCGGATATGGTAGCCAAGGCCATGCTCATGCCATGAACCTTCGAGATTCCGGGGCAAAGGAAGTTAAAATTGCACTCCGGCCTGGTTCGAGTAGCACGGCGAAAGCGGAAGGGTCTAGCTTTGAAGTGTTGGACGGGGCGGAAGCTGCCAAATGGGCTGATGTGGTTATGATATTGTCACCCGACGAGACGCAGGGCGCGACCTACCGTGAGCAGCTAGCACCCAATATGCGCGAAGGAACAGCTCTTGCGTTTGCCCATGGCCTTAACATTCATTTTGCACTGATTGAACCTCGGGAGGATGTCGATGTATTCATGATTGCGCCGAAGGGGCCTGGCCATACGGTGCGTTCCGAATATCAACGTGGCGCTGGTGTGCCATGTTTGTTGGCGGTCCATCAAGATGCATCGGGCAACTGTCATGATTTGGCACTGTCCTATGCGAGTGCGATTGGAGGAGGCCGTGCGGGGATCATCGAGACCACTTTCCGCGAAGAATGCGAAACGGACCTCTTTGGTGAGCAGGCGGTGCTGTGCGGCGGATTAACGGCATTGATCATGAATGGTTTTGAAACGCTGGTAGAAGCGGGTTATGCGCCGGAAATGGCGTATTTTGAGTGCTGCCACGAGGTAAAGTTGATCGTTGATCTAATTTATGAGGGTGGTATTGCCAATATGCGCTATTCGGTCTCCAACACTGCAGAATATGGGGATGTGACCCGTGGCCCTCGTATAGTCAACTCTGAGACAAAGAAAGAAATGAAGAAAATACTTGATGAAATTCAAACCGGGCGGTTTGTCCAAGAATGGATGCAGGAATGTTCTACAGGTCAGCCGAGCTTCAAGGCGCTGCGTCGTAGGGGCACTGAACACGCCATTGAGGAAGTCGGGGAACGTCTGCGTGCGATGATGCCATGGATTTCTGATAATGCCTTGGTGGATAAATCGAAGAACTAGCAATTTCTCGGTGAACTTCAGGAAATTACGGAAAAAAAGAATTGCATAGCGCACCTTTCGTAATCGGCACTCCTGAACTATATTCAGGCAGTAATCTGATAATTAGCGCTCGCCTGTCTTGGCTTGCGCATTAAATATGACGGTCTGGTGAAATGAACGTTCATATGAAACTGAACTTGCTACGAATTGCGCGAAAGCAATTTCGCATGCAACGCCAGTGTTGCGTCTGCGTAGTCCTGCTTATTGGATGTGGCCTAGGTCGACTTATGCGCCCCTGACACTGTTTGTCCCTGCAAGGGAGAGGTGATCAGGGGTTTTCGACTATGAACCGCTTAAGCGATGAGTAAGTAAAGGATTAGAACCATGACGAAAGATCAGAGTACGGGAGCACCCGAGCGTATTACCATTTTTGACACTACAATGCGCGATGGCGAGCAGTCGCCGGGCTGTTCGATGAATTTGGAAGAAAAATTACGCATTGCCGAATATCTCGATGAGATGGGGGTAGATGTCATGGAAGCTGGTTTTCCGATAGCTTCTAATGGTGATTTTGAAGCGGTTACGGAAGTTTCCAAGATCGTTAAAAACGCTAAGGTGGCAGGCTTGTCACGATCGGGTCATAAGGATATTGACCGAGCTTGGGAGGCACTCCAGCACGCCCAGCAGCCTCGAATTCACACCTTCATTTCAACAAGCCCACTTCATATGAAACATAAGTTGCAAATGTCGCCGGAAGCGGTCCATGAAGCAGTTGTTGATTCGATTTCTCATGCGCGTAATCTCTGTGAGGATGTAGAATGGAGCCCGGAAGACGGGACGCGGACAGAGAGGGACTTTCTTTGTAAGTGTGTAGAATCCGCTATCAAGGCCGGTGCTGCCACAATCAATATTCCCGATACGGTTGGCTACACCATTCCTGATGAATTTGCTGATATCATCGGTATGCTGCGCGACCGAGTTCCGAATATTGATAAAGCGGTGATTTCTGTCCATTGCCATAATGATCTCGGTTTGGCTGTTGCTAATACATTGGCTGCTATTAAGGCCGGTGCTCGACAGGCAGAGTGCACGATTAACGGTATTGGCGAGCGAGCCGGAAATGCGTCGCTGGAAGAAATCGTAATGGGTCTCAGAGTACGCCACGATTTAATGCCTTATGAGAATGGCATCGTGACTGAAAAAATTATCGGTGCCAGCCGTTTATTATCGTCAGTAACCGGATTCGCAGTTCAACCTAACAAGGCGATCGTTGGGGCTAATGCGTTCGCTCATGAAGCAGGTATTCACCAAGATGGTGTGCTGAAACATGCGGGTACCTACGAGATTATGACCCCTGAGTCCGTTGGTTTGCTTCAATCCTCTCTTGTGTTGGGCAAGCATTCTGGTCGTCATGCTTTCCGAGATAAGTTAGAGCAATTGGGCTTTGAGCTGGGCGATAATGCCGTTCAGGAGGCATTCGTGCGGTTTAAGGCGTTGGCGGATAAAAAGAAGGATGTTTATGACGAAGACATTATTGCCCTCGTCGAAGATGAAATGACGCAAGCTTCGGAAGCGATAAAATTTGTATCGCTTGGTATTATTGCAGGTTCAAAAGGGCCACAACAAGCAGATTTGGAACTGGAAATCGATGGCAAGGTCCGAGCTATCCAGGCGACGGGTGATGGACCCGTAGATGCGACCTTCAACGCTATTAGCGCGCTGATGTCTCATACGGCGAAATTACAGCTTTATCAGGTGCATGCTGTAACAGAAGGTACTGATGCGCAGGCACAAGTCACTGTTCGGTTAGAAGAAGATGGTAAGTCGGTGAATGGGCAGGGTGCTGATACAGATACCTTGGTTGCATCGGCAAAGGCCTATATACATGCATTAAATAAGCTGACTGTTAAGCGGGCTAAAACCGCGCCAGAGGCACTTAGCGCATAAATGACGCGCGAGGATGTAAAAAAAAGTTTTTTAAAGGCGCGTAGCGGCGTAAAAAGACACTCGGAGGAACGAGTTTAAAATATGTTATCAAGTCTCCTAGGAATGCTGTCCGCTGATATGGCGATTGATTTGGGCACAGCCAACACGCTGGTTTACGTTAAAGGCCGCGGCATAGTGTTGAATGAGCCTTCAGTGGTAGCTATTGCAGAAATTAAGGGAAAGCGCCAGGTGCTTGCAGTTGGTGACGAAGCAAAAATGATGTTGGGCCGTACGCCTGGTAATATCGTTGCTATTCGTCCGCTTCGAGATGGCGTTATCGCTGATTTTGAGGTTGCGGAAGAAATGATTAAGCATTTCATCCGCAAAGTTCATAACCGCCGTAGTTTCGCCTCGCCGCAGGTTATTGTGTGTGTGCCGTCAGGCTCAACAGCCGTTGAGCGACGAGCTATTCAAGAATCGGCTGAAGCAGCAGGCGCACGTCAGGTGTTTCTTATTGAGGAGCCGATGGCGGCTGCGATTGGTGCCGGCCTCCCGGTAACTGAACCGACTGGGTCCATGGTGGTGGATATCGGCGGTGGTACAACCGAAGTAGCGGTTTTGTCTTTAGGTGGTATCGTTTATTCCCGCAGTGTGCGGGTTGGTGGTGATAAGATGGATGAGGCTATCATTGCCTATATTCGTCGTAATCATAATCTTTTGGTAGGCGAAAGCAGTGCGGAACGAATAAAAAAGGAAATAGGCGTAGCGTGCGCGCCAGAGGATGGCGACGGTAGAGTTATGGAGATAAAAGGTCGCGATTTGATGAATGGCGTACCGAAAGAACTTATAATTAGTGAACGTCAAATTGCTGAAAGTTTAGCGGAGCCGGTAGGAGCAATAATTGAAGCGGTTAAGGTCGCACTTGAACATACAGCGCCCGAATTGGCTGCCGATATTGTTGATAAAGGGATTGTCCTTACCGGTGGTGGCGCACTCCTGGGTAATCTTGATTATGTACTTCGCCACTCGACCGGTTTACCAGTATCCATTGCCGATGATCCGTTATCCTGCGTAGCCCTTGGAACCGGGCGATGCCTTGAAGAGCTAAAAACGTTGCGGACCGTTTTGATCAGTATGTATTAGTAGCCAATTGGTTTGGCTCTGTTTGTCCGGCGATTTGGACAAAGGGGGATTTAGGATTGAAACCAAATAGGAGCAGCGTCCTTCGTTTAGCCGCACCAGTGCGGAATTTTACTCAGAAATTCGCTTATTTATTCCTCTTGTTTGGCGCGCTCGCAATCATTTTGCTAGGCCGTGCAGATCCGCAAATTTTTGAACGTACTAGGATGGCGGTTACTGACATCATAGGCCCAATACTAGATGTTGCCTCTCGTCCACTGGCATCCGCTTCTGATGTTGTCAGCGAGTTACAATACCTAACACAATTGAGGAAAGATAATGCTACTCTTCGTGTTGAAAATAGTAGACTGATTCAATGGCAAACAGCGGCACGGAATCTCATTGTGGAAAATGAGGAATTGCGCCGCTTGCTGAGCTTTGTGCCAGATGATGTGGCCAAGTCAGTAACTGCTCGGGTTATCGGAGAGTCAGGCGGTACGTTTGTGCGCAATATTTTGATCAATGCGGGACGTTTGGCAGGTGTTGCTAAGGGGCAAGCGGCAGTAGTCAGTACTGGGTTAGTAGGGCGTGTCCAAGAAGTGGGGGAGAGGTCCGCGCGAATTTTGCTGATCACGGATCTCAATAGCCGCATTCCAGTGCTAGTCGAATCCACCCGACAGCGTGCGGTGTTGGCGGGTGATAACTCGGATCGGCCGCGCTTGTTGCATCTGCCGGGTAATGGGGTGGTTAAAAAAGGGGAACGGATCGTGACCTCTGGGCATGGTGGTGTATTTCCGCCAGGATTACCGATCGGTGTCGTTGCTCGGTCAAGTAAGGTGGGCGCCATTGTGCAGCCTTTCATTCAAGGTGAAAAAGTGGAATTCATCCGTTTGATGGATTTCGGCTTGATAGGTGTTTTGAGTGATTTGGAATGGCGGACTAAAGCAGCTCGGCCAGAACGGCATGAAAAGCCTGCGAAACAATGATTGACCGAAACAGTAGTTGGTATTGGCTGGACTACGCTGCACGGTATGCTGCACCATTTTTGATTACGATAGGCCTAGTCCTAATTTCACAAGTTCCTCTCCGATTGCCGGGTATTGCGCCGGTCACTATAGGCTTTAGCCTTATTGCGGTTTTTTATTGGGCGCTTCATCAGCATGATATGCTGCCGGCGGTGGCCGTTTTCTTTGTCGGTTTATTACAAGACATGCTTGTTGGTACACCTATCGGCCTAAGTGCTTTCTCCCTACTTTTTGCCTATGGGATTGTTATTTCGCAGCGGCGTTTTTTCTATGGAAAATCCTTTCTTGTGGTCTGGTTGGGGTTTTCCATAACGGCGATTTTGTTCGGAGTGTTGCGCTGGGGATTGGTATCCTTCATTGAAGGGCGAATCGTTCTTTTAGGACCTACCATAATTGAGTTTCTTCTTACCGTTACTTTTTATCCTATATTCGGATATATCCTCGTGCTGGTTCACCGGTCTTTGCTGCGCGAGGCCTAGATGAAACAAGAGCAAACACAAGATAAGGTTTTTAATCGCCGCGCTGCAATATTGGCGGCGGGACAACTAACTGTATTTTTGGGCCTCAGCGCACGTATGTATTACTTGCAAGTAATCGAAGCCAACCGCTATCGGGTATTNGCCGAAGAAAACCGTATTAGTCTTCGCTTGTTGCCTCCACCACGGGGCGAAATTATTGATCGAAAAGACCGGCCGTTAGCAGTTAATGTTCAAATCTACCGTTTGGTTATTGTCCCTGAGCAGGCCAAAAACGTCGGAGAAATGCTAACTCGGTTATCGCAATTGGTCGAGGTGAGCGCCGATGATCGCCGAAGGGTACGTCGTGAAGCTAAGCGTCGTCGTGCCTTTGTACCCATTACTGTTCGAGAAAACCTGTCCTGGGAAGAAGTGAGTCGTATCGAAGTCAACGCACCGGATCTGCCAGGTATTACAATCGATGTTGCACAAAGCCGCTATTACCCCTTCGGTTATATAGCCGCCCATATATTGGGTTATGTGGCTGCTGTATCGGAGAAAGAGTTGTCCGGTGATCCTGTTTTGGAACTACCAGGATTCCGAATTGGCAAAAATGGAATAGAACGGCGTTATGACCTTGAGCTTCGTGGTCGTGCTGGTAATACAGAAGTGGAAGTAAATGCTTTGGGCCGAGTAATTCGTGAAATTGCCCGCAAAGACGGCCAGCCTGGCCTTGGAATTTCTCTGACCGTCGATATAGATCTTCAAAAGTTTATCACGAAACGGGTCTCTCTTGAGCGCCGCGCTTCGGTTGTGGTGATAGATACGCATAACGGTGATATTCTAGGAATGGTCTCGCGACCAGGATTTGACCCGAATGCCTTTAACAGTGGCATGACGGTTGGCGAATGGAAAAAGCTTACGAGTAATCCTGACCGACCTCTAACAAACAAAGCTATCGCTGGACAGTATGCACCGGGGTCAGTTTTTAAAATTATTGTGGCAATGGCAGCGCTTGAGAGCGGTATTCGACCTAACATGTCGGTTGAGTGTAAGGGTGTCTTAGAATTTGGCGATGAATTATTTCACTGTTGGCGGAAAGACGGGCATGGGCATGTAGATCTCGTCGACGCTATTAGGGAATCTTGTGACGTTTATTTTTATGAGTTGGCGCAGAAGCTGAGCATAAATAGTATTGCCAGAATGGCCGTGCGACTGGGATTCGGCGAAGTGTTAAACATAGAAATACCTGGTGAGCGGCCGGGATTGATCCCTACAAAAAAGTGGAAACGCAAGGTCCGCGGCGCCGCCTGGCTGGGTGGTGAAAGTTTGATAAATGCAATTGGCCAGGGTTATGTGTTGGCGACTCCGCTGCAAATGGCTGTAATGGTGGCCCGCGTGGTTAATGGCGGTTATGCGGTCGTTCCTCGCCTCACAAAAGGATTTGATGGCGAACATGGTCCGATTCAGAAAGTGACGGATTTCCCGTCCCTTGGAATATACAAGCGAACACTAAAACTTATGCGACAAGCGATGGATGAGGTTGTGAATAATCCAAGCGGAGGAACCGCATATCGCGCACGTATTATCGAGTCTGCTTGGCAAATGGGCGGCAAAACCGGGACATCTCAGGTGCGTCGAATAACGCTGCAAGAGCGTGAGATGGGATTGAAGAAGAATGAAGAACGGCCCTGGAGAGAACGAGATCATGCACTTTTTGTAGGGTATGCGCCTGTATCGACACCGCGCTATGCTTGCGCAGTCGTCGTAGAGCATGGTGGCAGCGGTGCAAAAGCAGCTGCGCCGATTGCACGCGACGTTTTACGTGAGGCTCAGCGATTAGATTCGGGCGGCACACGGTTAAAGAAAGTCGCACAAAATGAGAAATGAAGTGCGATGAAAAAATATAGTGTCCTAGTCGCATGAACCGCATTTCTTTTGCAAACTCGGAAATGCGTATAGTTGAAAAACTAGGACAGATAAATTGGACTATGGTGCTCCTCATTTTAGCCGTCGCTTTTATCGGCTTTGCGATGTTGTATTCTGCCGCCAAGGCNAGCTTTGATCCCTGGGCATCGCGTCAGATGCTAAGGTTTGCGGTTGGGCTCTTTCTAATGTTCGCCATCGCCATCATGGACATTCGATTCTGGATGCGGCATGCCTATCTTTTTTATGGGACCGGTTTGGTCCTCCTAGGAGCAGTGGAAGTTGTCGGCTCCATTGGGATGGGCGCACAGCGTTGGCTTGATTTCGGTTTGCTCCGAATTCAACCCTCCGAAATTATGAAAATAGCTATCATTATGGCTCTCGCTCGATATTTCCATGCTTTAGCGATTGAGGATGTGGGCCGGCCGTTATATCTACTGGTGCCGCTGTTCATTACCCTTGCACCGGTGGTGTTTGTGTTGCGGCAACCGGATCTTGGAACAGCGGTCATGATCTTACTAGGTGCAGGTGCCATGTTTTTTATCGCCGGCGTGCGTGTCTGGAAGTTTGTTGTAGTGCTGGTCTTGGGTCTGGCTTCCGTGCCGGTGATTTGGAATTTTTTGCATGCCTATCAACGTAAGCGTATATTGACGTTTCTCAACCCTGAATCGGATCCTTTGGGAGCGGGTTATCATATTCTGCAATCCAAGATTGCATTTGGGTCGGGAAGTGTTTTTGGAAAAGGCTTTATCAATGGCTCGCAGAGCCATTTGGAGTTTCTGCCAGAAAGACATACGGATTTCATCTTTACGATGCTTGCCGAAGAATTCGGTCTCCTAGGCGGCGTTATGGTACTTTTGCTTTATTCAGTTTTGCTGATATACGGGCTCGCAATAGCGTTGCGGAGCCGTAATCAATTCGGGCGCCTTTTGGCGATGGGCTTGACGATGAACCTCTTCCTCTATGTTTTTGCCAACGTTGCTATGGTGATGGGAGTTATTCCGGTGGTCGGAGTTCCCCTGCCATTAATTTCTTATGGTGGTACCGCAATGTTTAGTGTTCTGGTTGGTTTCGGGCTAGTTTTGAATGTGTATGTCCACAGGGACTTACGAATTGGACGCCATTGGTCTGAAAGCGGCGTTTAATGGAGCGCATCGATACAAAGCCGAATAATGCAAATCCATCTCAGCAACAAATTAGTAGTCTTTTAGAACATTATGATGCTGGGCGATTTGGTGATGCAGAAACGTTGGCTATATCCATCACTAAACAATTTCCGGAACATCAATTTGTCTGGAAAGTACTCGGCGCAGTATTGAGGCAAACGGGAAGGAGTTTCGAGGCTGTAAATGCTAATAAAAAAGCAGTTGAGTTAGATCCTCAAGATGCTGATGCTCACAACAACTTGGGTGTGACACTTCAGGACTTGGGCAGATTAGGCGAGGCTGAGGTAAGCTATTCGCATGCGATAGCTCTGGATCCTGGCTTTGCTGAGGCTCACTGCAACTTGGGTATTACACTCCATACGCTTCAACAACCGGGTAGATTAGAAGACGCTGAAGAAAGTTTAAGAAATGCGATAGCATTAAACCCAGAACTTGCCGAAGCGCACTGTAATTTGGGTATCACACTCCAAGAACTAGGCAGATTTAAAGAGGCTGAAGTAAGCTATAGGCAAGCGATAGCATTGAATTTTAATTATCCGGAAGCCCATAGCAACTTGGGTGTGACGTTAAACTCGATGGGCTTAAAAGAAAGGGCCCTAGAGCACTTTGAAATAAACCTTCAACTAGTAAGGGGACTGAACCCTATAAATCTTCATCATGATAGTTTTATAAAGATTAGCAAAGCAAAGATTGATCATGATATTGAGCAGTTCGAATATTTAGCTGCCTCGGGTTATGAGATTAAAAAATTCAATGAACTTGCCAATCTCTTTAAAACTGTGTCATCAGAAATTTATTATAAATCAGAAACGGATATTTTAACTCTAAGCGACAAACATCAAAGTTTTTTAAGAGATATTTACAATCGCCCCCTTCATATTCTTGACGCTCCTGCATTAAATGAATCGGCAATAGGTAAGACCCTTGATGTAAGTAAGATTACTGAGGACTATTTCGAACATGAGTTTGGTTTAACTTACTTCGATGAGTTTCTAAGCTCTACTGCCCTAGAGTCTCTTAGAGAGTTCCTGCTAGGAAGTACAATTTGGTTCGATTTTTTCCATGATGGTGGGTATGTAGGAGCCTATCTAACGGAAGGCTTGGCATCTCCATTGGTTCTACAAATTGCCGAGGATCTCAGAAATAAACTTCCAAGAATTTTCAAAAACCATCAGTTAACTCAGCTTTGGGCATACAAGTACGATAGCCGTGCTTGCGGCATAAATAACTCTTTCAAAGGAATAAATGTTCACGCTGATTTTGCGGCTGTAAATGTAAATTTTTGGATTACCCCTAAAACGGCAAACTTGGACCCATCGTCGGGTGGACTAATCGTGTATAGTGCCGAGGCGCCTTTAGAATGGGATTTTAAAACCTACAATAATAATGAAGAAAAGATACGCGCAGAGATTCAAAAGTGTGATCAGGAAAAAACGATCATACCTTACAATGAAAATAGAGTTGTGATTTTTAATTCAAATTTATTTCATGAAACAGATAATATTGAGTTTAGTGAAGGGTATGAAAATCGGCGTATCAATATCACAATGCTATTTGGGAGGAGGGAATTATAAAAAGCAAATAGAGTGTCTGAGATTGCTTTCTACAAAAGGCATGCAGGTAAGAAAAATCCTTGATGAAAAAAAGCGTTGGATTTTATGCCCCGTGCATCCTCTATAGCAGCCGAAAAATTACAATGTTATCTGNCGATTGTTTATGGCGCAGGATATTCCCAGGTTAATAAAAAAATGGGGTCGGATAGGACTAGTGAAATCTTTTCTGGCCCATTAATACTAAACTATAACCGGAAAGAAGGATCGTCTCGGTCTGCCTGACGAAGAACGGCGTCCCATTCGTCGGTGCCGAGTGGTTTCTTTTCCCATCGCTTCTTGTACTGGTCCCGGGTATGCTCGCCGACTTCTTTTGGCACTTCTTTGTATTCGGTGCCCCCCATCATCAGCTTGGTTTGTACTCGGCAGGTGTCAACCAGCCTATCCATAATAGCGAATGTTTCTGGGATATTGCGGCCGACCGTTAGTAGCCCGTGATTACGCATGATCATGACTTTCTTATCGCCAAGTTCCTCGGCTATTACAGGACCTTCTTCATCATGATCAGCTAAACCTTCATAATCATGGTAGGCTACTTCACCATAGAAGGCGAGGCTCTCCTGGTTAATAAACTGAAGGCCTTTTACGGAAGCTGAAACGGCGACGCTAGACTCCTCGTGGATATGCAGTGAAGCGCCTCGATCTGGTTTCAAATCGAGTAATGCACTGTGGAAATTGAGGCCAGCCGGGCCCGGCGGTAAATCCGATTCCGTAAGCTGATTGCCATCCAGGTCAAATTTGATGAAATCACTGGCTGTCAGTTCAGACCAAAATAGGCCGCGAGGATTGATTAGGATTTTATCTGGCTCGTCGGGAACTCGGGCGACGAAGTGATTACGGATATTTTTGTTCCAGCCAAACTTATGAGCGATTCGGCAGCCCGCGGCGAGATCAACGCGGGTTTGCCATTCGCTATCGCTGACTTGTCCCTTGATGGAATTATGCTTGCGATCGGTGATGGTGGATGCTTGCACCATGATATTACCTCCCATGATCCTAATTNTGTCTAGTATAGCAGTCGATAATAGGCTGGGTCATGTCAAACGGAAAGTATTCTCCGCAATGATTTTTTCTTCGTCCGTGGGGACAACGTAGACATCAATTGTGCTGTTCGACGCATGGATCCNCGTAGCATTTGCATTATTATTTTTTTCATCTAACCGAGCACCCATCCACTCTAGTCCTTTGACAATACGGGCGCGGATTCCGGGTACATTTTCGCCAATACCGGCGGTGAATACTATTGTATCGAGACCCTCCAAGTCAGCAATTAGGGCCGCCATTTCTCGAACCACTCTATAGACGAAGAAATCAATAGCCTCTTTTGCATGTGGGCTGTCACTTTCACCCAATTCTCGCATGTCACTGGAAATGCCAGAGATGCCTAGGAGTCCCGATTTGTCGTTTAGGAGAACTGAGATTTCGTCCGGCGACATATCTTTGTCTTGTAGTAAATGTAGCAGTATACCTGCATCCAGAGTACCCGGCCGTTTGCCCATCACGAGTCCATCCATGACGGTAAATCCCATTGTGGTATTGATACTCCGTCTTTCTCGCATCGCGCACAGGCTGGCACCATGGCCGAGATGGGCGACGATGATACGTTCATCTGCTTTGCCACCTATGATTTGCGGCAATACAGAGGCGATATATTCGTAGGATAAGCCATGGAAACCATAGAGCAGAATACCGTCATCAGTCAGTGCGCGGGGTAGCGCGGTGATTTGTGCGAGCCTAGGCTGCGTGCGGTGAAATGCGGTATCGAAGCATGCGACCTGCGGTAAACTAGGCCGTGCCGCCATGATTGCAGTGACACCTTTGAGGTTTTCAGGTTGATGGTTGGGGGCGAGGGGAACGAAATCATCTAACGCGTCGATTATGCTATTGTTAATAAGTACGGGTTTGCTGAAGTGGCGGCCGCCATGGACGATACGATGACCCGCGGCAATGACTTCGCTGTTTTTGGACTTTTCCAGCCAATCTAGAAGGTTCGCGATCAAATCTCCGTGTTCGTCTTTATTCTGAGTGGGACGCACGAAGTCTGCTTCTATCTGCTTCCCATCGACAAACAGTCGCGGTGTTGAATGCATAGCCTCTATTTTGCCGCGGCAAATTGATAACAAACTGCTTGCCGACTTTGCGAACAATGCAAATTTGACGGATGAGGACCCTGTGTTCAGTGCTAAAACGGACAAATTCATCCGGGGCTCCTTATTGGTTTGCAACTCGGCGCCAAACGGGTATTAGGTCTTCCCGTAATACGTCTTCCCAAGACAAACGTTCCGTTTCCACGTCTTTCCTGGCCGCGGCGCCAATACGTACTAGCCTAGCTGGGTCGTTGAGTAGTTCGACGATCATAGCTGCCCAATGGCTCGAAGATTGATCTTCAACAATAATCCCGTCCTTATCTTGCTTGCTCACGTAAATATCACCGCCGCCGGGTGCCACCATTACGGCTGTACCGCAGGCCTTCGCTTCGAGTACCGCATTAGGCCAAACTTCCAAGGTTGACGGAAATACAAATAAATCAGACGATGCATTTAAATGCGCAACTTGTTGTGGACTCAGCGTACCAGCAAAACTCACATGTCCGCCTAGTATTTGTTCAATTTCTTCCTGTAAATAGCCTTTGCCTGCCAGGACCAGGTGAAATTCTTGACCCTGATCTAGAAGGTGTTTAGCGGCCTTCACCAAGGTCATTATATTTTTGCTACCGTCAAGACGGCCGACGAAAGCGATCACTGGAACGTTGTTAGGAATGCCATATTGTGTTCGAAGCTTATTTGGATCGCTTTTGTTTGGGTGAAATAGAGTTTTGTCGATGCCGCGCCTCAGCTGCGTATGGGACAAGTCGCCAGGGACATTAACTGTAAGTTCATTATTTCCAGATTCTAACACCGCAGCGCAATGGACTAAATGTTTTCTCAACGACTTCTGCATATAGCGAGAAAATCGATCAGGAAGATCGACTCGATTAATCAACAAGTGTGAGATAAAGTTTTTTCCGAATATCCGCTGGATGGCGCATTCCGAATAAACCTTGGTGAAACCAGGTGTGTTGGTATGAGCCGAGTGTATAAGAGGGGTACCTCGCTGGCGGGTAAATTTAGCGGCGGTATGGGCGTAAGCGAAGTAGGCGTCCGTGCTGTGAATTACATCGTAATTTTTTAAATAGTTTTTGAGGCGACGATGATTGCGAGCTAGATCGGTGTAGTCTGCGAGATTGCGTAAAAAAAACAGACGCTCGCTGCTAAACACTGGTTTTAGTGTTATGATTCTGCATCTTGGCCCTAAAGGGATGATTTCCTCACATGAACCTTGGAAATGTACCGATAGATCAATGTCCTCGTCGATTTTTACAGATGCTTCGGCAAAGCGTTCCCAACATTTTACATGTCCGCCCGCATGTGGGCCTNGGCCCAGGTCTACGAGCNCCCCTACTTTTAGCATGCCANCTCCCAGGACCAAAAGACCTTTAATTTATGGAGCCATGCTATCAGACTGGTCAAGTGTCGTCGGTTGCGCAGCTCTGTTAGCTTAGTTCCTCTACAAATATTTTATGTTGGAAAAGAGAGTAAATCAAAGCGTTCCTTGACGCAGTAATTCGGTCATGCGAGGCAAGACCCTAATCACAGATGTAGAAGCGATGGCTATTGAGCAGAGCAATATTGATAGTTTGTTGGAAAAAGGTGTCGACTTGATGCGACAGGGTGCATTCGTCGATGCAGAAAAGATTTTCCACGGAGTTTTACTGAAGGTACCTGGGGAGCCAACCGCATTGGAGGCCCTCGCGGTGATATTAATGGAACAGGGCAATTTGCCCGAAGCAATTGAGAAATTTGATAAGGCTCTACAAAATGGTAGTCAGCGGCCAGATTTGCATTACAATTTAGGCAATGCATATGCAGCGGCTGGTCAGTTTCCTAATGCGGCTACCGCTTACCGCTGCGCAGTTGAGCTTGAAGATGGTTTTATTGAGGCATGGTTCAATTTGGCGGAAGTATTGGAGAGGCTCGACCGATTACAAGAATCCATTGATGCCTATCAAAAAGTACTGGAACTTGATTCTGATCTGGCGCCCGCCCTCACCAATCTTGGGTGTGTTTTAACAGAAGCTGGACAGTTTGGTGAAGCAATTGCAGCGTTCGAGAAATCTATTGAGTTAGAGCCAGCTTTTCCGCCGACACATACTAACCTTGGCAATGCGCATAAGTACGCAGGTGAATTAGGGCTGGCAATAGCTGCACACCGTGAGGCTATCCGATTGGCTCCGGGTTATGCGGATGCTCACTACAATTTAGGCACAGCTTTGTCCATGGCCGGTGAATTCGGTGAAGCGGAAAATACTTTTCATTCCGCTTTGAAATTTGGTCCGCTCCTTAGCCGCGCCAAGCTGGCATTAGGCGCGGCTCAAATTGGGTTGGGAAAAGCTAAGGCAGCTATTGAATTATGCGATGCATCCCCCCCTGATGATTGTGAGATGTTGGCGCTAAAATCATTCGCAATGGCAGCTCATGGATTAGAGGACGAGGCACGTTCCTTTGCGGACTATGACCGATTTGTGACTTTGTCTAAATTGTCGCCTCCATCAGGCTATTCTTCTTTGGAAGCATTTAATGACCTTTTGGTTGAGCATGTCTTGGAACACCCTTCGTTGGCGCATGCTCCAACAAGCCATGCTACTGTAAATGGCCAGCACACTGGTAATCTGTTGATAGAACCGAAGGGGCCGTTTGCAGATTTCGAAGAATCGGTTTGGCAAGCCGTTGGTTCCTATCAAAAAAAACTTTCCAAATCGCCCGGGCACCCGTTTCGTGGTGAACGTGAATTAGCCGAATTAGTGGCTTGGGCTATCGTTATGGAGAGTGAGGGGCACCAGGTGCCACATATTCATCCGACGGGCTGGATCAGTGGCGTTTANTATTTGCGATTACCCGATTTCGAAGCAGCTACTAAAAAGGAAAGCTCCGCCGGTTGTCTCGAGTTCGGTGCTCCGCCGCCGGATATTCCGTTTGACGGAGAGCCGCATTTAAAAACCGTTCAGCCCGAAGAGGGTATGCTTGTTCTTTTTCCATCATTCTTTTATCACCGAACTATACCGTTTGAAGCCGAAACGGCTCGGGTGAGTATCGCATTTGATTTCCGTCCGGCCGGTTCATAAAACTGAAGGGTAGATTATGTACGAACTCTTGCAGGGTATGCGGGTTGTCGAAGTGTCGGCCTTTATCGCTGCGCCTTATGCGGGGCTCAGTCTTGCCCAAATGGGCGCCGATGTAATTCGAATTGATCCCATTGGTGGTGGTTTGGATTATCGGCGTTGGCCGGTTACCGAAGAAGGGCGCAGCCTGTATTGGGCGGGGCTCAATAAGGGTAAAAAATCCGTCGCACTGAATGTACGTGAAGACAAAGGGCGCGAAATAGCCCACGCTTTGATGACTGAACCAGGACCGCAAAAAGGTATGGTGATTACCAATTTGCCACCGCGTGGTTGGTTAGCTTACGAGGCCATTAAAGCAAAACGCGAAGACCTGATTATGGTTAGTGTTGTTGGTAACCGAGATGGATCGGTAGCACTCGATTATACGGTTAACGCGGCAGCGGGTTTTCCACTGGTAACCGGGCCAGTTGACTATAGCGGGCCGGTCAACCACGTCATGCCGGTTTGGGATGTGGTCGCAGGTTTATCAGCNGTTCAAGGTTTGATGGCAGCTGAGCGGAAGCGTCAGGAGACCGGAGAAGGTGAGTTGGTTCAGCTCGCTTTGTCGGATGCCGCCTTCGCAACACTCAGTCATCTTGGCTATGTTGGGGAAGCTGAAATAAAGGGCGAAGACCGGCCGAAGACGGGGAACCACGTGTTTGGCACCTATGCGCAGGATTTCGGTACGTCAGATGGCAAACGCGTCATGGTTACAGCCTTTACACCCCGCCATTGGCAGGTTTTGGTCAATGCCACAGATACGGCTGATGCAATGGCTTTAATAGAAAAAGATCAACAGTGTGATTTAAGGCGTGAAGAAAACCGTTATGCGGCCCGCGGTCCTATCACGGATGCTCTAAAGGGTTGGTTTGAAATCCACACGTTTGATCAGGTCAAATCGGCACTGGATGAAGTGGGTGCGTGTTGGGGTCCATATCAATCGGTAACCGAGGCTATTGCGAATGATCCGCGACTATCTACCGAAAGCCCTTTATTCGATGAAATCGATCAGCCGGGCATTGGGCGGTACCGTGCCGCAGGAGCTATGATGGATTTTCTCGGAGAGGATCGAGTGCCGGTTCGTCCCGCACCGGTCCTCGGCCAGGATACTGATCAGGTATTGTCCGAAATTTTAGGTTTTAGCGATGGCGAATTAGGCCGGTTACATGATCAAGGTATTATTGGAAATGCGGTACCCTGAGGTAAGCAGCTGTTAGGAGCGTTTTGCGGAGCAGGATACCTATTATCAGTGCATGCCTTAGGTCGTCCATCTTCTAAGCAATAATTTTGTTCCGCACTGCTGCAGTGATTCTAATTATGGATTATGCGTCTCCTTAGCGCCTGCGCTGATTGTACTAATGATTGGCAATAACATGAGAAAGAGAGGCGTGATGGCTTAGTAATTCCATTTTAAATTTACGCCAGCGCTATGGCTATTATATTGCTGAGTGGAATCATTCGACCAATTTTGTTCGTAACTATAGCTACCGACAATATCGATGGTATCTTGGATGAAGCCTTTATAGGCNAGGCTGGGTTTGCTGGTAAGGTTAGAATCATGCTGTTGCCCAGCGACATCTACCCCGCTATCATCGTAAAATCGGCTGAAATAGGTAATATTCGCCCGAAACAAAAGTTTTTTTAGGAAAGGAATTTCGTACTGTGCTGAAACAGCCGGTTCCATATAACGGAAACGATCTTGCTCAGCGTTGTTGTACTTCAGGCCCGGTATTAGGAAAAAGTAATCACCTTTCCGCAGAAGATTATAGAGCGCTAAGGTAGCGGATAATTCTGCTTGGGCAGCATTTCTACTTTTAAATTCCGATGAAAAGTTCTCTCGGCTTAACTTCAACTCAGCTACATTGAGCCAATGGCCTTGCAAGTTTTCGACCGATACGGAGGCGCCTCCCGTATCGGAGAACCGCTCATAGTTGAGGAAATTGATTTCTCCAAATGGCGCGAGAGCTAATTGCCAATTGCTGGCTAACGGAAACACCGGGCCCACTTTGAGGCTCAGACGATTGTAATCGCTATCACGATCCCTGAGGTAAAGGTCACTATAGACGAATAGATCGGTGCGCAGCCGGAAATCGTGCATTTTACCTAACGTTCGTTCATCAAGAATCGAGCCCGATGCATTAAGAATTGGACTATCAGTGCGTGGAATGATATCCGATCTACCGCTGGCATTGGTCGCATAGCGAAAGCCGCCATCAACTGAGAATGTTGTTTTGGCGCTATTAATATTGGTGGTGGTTTCGCCATTGTCCACATCGTGTTTTGTACGCAGTAATAGCTCTTTGGTTGTGGCGGGGCCAAGAATAGAGGAAGTTCGCTCCAAACCTTCTTTGGCGGCTGCATTATTATGATCGAAACGGAGCGTGCGCTGATAGGCAATCAACGCTTTGGATTTAGCACCTTCAGCTTCCATCAATTGAGCGTAGCGTAAATTGAGGGCAATATTACCTGGGTCTTTCTGCAGCGCTGAAAAAACCTGGTCGCTATTGGGCGCGGCGATAGCTTGTTGGATGATCTGACCGTAAAAAGCATTATACGCACGAACATAATCTTCGTAGGTGGCGATAGCATAATTATAATAAGAATTAATTAGATCGGGCCGCTTGGTAACCAGAGAGTGTTCGTAATTCGCACGCGCCGCCTGGGCTAGATTGTAGTAGTGCAGTGGTAGCTCTTTCGCTTGCACACACACAACCCACGCCGCCATTATGACTAACAATGCGGATATAAACCGGCACGGACCCCACACCACATATGATCGTACCGGCGACTCTAACGAAGGTACACCCTTACCTGTCATTTTCTTTTCTTATTCTTTTTGTTTGGTATCCAAGTCTGCCGTTTAGCGTCTTTGGCTCCCAAGAAAAGTCGCCAAACGTGTCAAATATGGTTCACCAACCACAACAGTAGACCTAGTAGACGTTTTGCTCAAGAATATTCGATAAAAACTATTTCTATTTGTAGAAGATTACTTGCCACTTTTCCGTTATTGAAAGCTATTATTCTTGCGGTACTTAAAGAGATTCATATTTGATTTTCTCATTCCGCTGCAGCACGTTGGCTTTTTGTGGCCGGATGTAGCATCAAACTGGTGATTTCCCTTAAATTCGTTTCGTTTTCAAGATCTTGTAGGCGCTCGAAAAGCGGTTTGATCGCGTCCTCGTGTAAAGTTCGGAGCGCACAATCTTCAAATTTTTCCCAAAGCTCGTCATCTCGCATTGGATTACTAAGTCCTCGGCCTAAATCGACGGCATTATAACTCGAGAATTTTTCACCATTATTGGTTGTAACAATTACTTCAGCCGCATGGTACGGTTGAGAATCTTCTGTCATATCCGGATGCACGCGGGCGTCGACTTTCTTAAGTAAGTCACGAATTTTAGGTTGCTCGAAGGCTTTCCGCTCGAAATGGGCGAGTTTTATGCGACCGTCAAGCAGTGCACGGGATACGGTGTATTGCTGACTAAATTTACACTGCAGCGGTGTTTGAGGGTTTGGGTTATTGGTATGGGGTAATCGGAATGGGTGAACGAGGACTTCAATCTTTCTAATATGGTCTATGTCGATATTGTTGTCGGCACGTATGCTTAGCGCTGCTTCAATTGGTGGGTGAGTGGCACCACAGCAGGGATATTTTTTCAAGCCGACACCGACACTTACGAGATCGAATGGATTGCCCCAATCTGCCAGCATTTTATCGACGTTATAGGTACCAGGTCCGTTAAAAACTTCTAAGAAGCCTTGTTTGTGTTCGAAAGCGTTATCATTCGAGGTGAAGCCTTCTTTTGCTAGCATGGCGGCATATAACCCGTTTCGGTTGCCGTGTCCCACATGTAGTGGTTTCGTCATGGATCCGAAATTAGATTTGATGCCCGATGCTAATGAAGCTGCTATTCCTAGTGCTTTTGCGGTTTGTTCGATACTCAATCCTAACAGTCGCGAGGCCGTTGCGGTTGCGCCGAACACGCCAAGTGTTGCGGTTGGGTGCCATCCCTTATCGTAATGATGCATATGGACACCGTGTGCTATGCGCGAAATAGTTTCCTGACCGACCACATAGGCCAAGATGGCATCCTTACCGCTTATTTCAAGCACGTCGCCGAGTGCAAAAATGATAGGCATCACCATTACGGTTGGATGCCCTCCCATTGTAATAGCCATATCGTCGAAATCGAGTGCATGGGCGGACGTGCCGTTTATCAATACCGCATCTAAGGGATTGGTGCGGTAGTCTCGTCCAAACACGGCACAAGGTCCCTCGGCACCCGCAAAGCCTGGCATTTTTTCGATGATTTTCACCATGTCTTCCGCTGCACCAACGAATGCGCAGCCAACCGCATCTAGTAAAGCAGTGCGTGCTAACGGAATGGCTTCCGCAGGTAAGTCCTCAAATTTAATCGCATTGATGCGTTCAGCTAAGTCATATGAAATTGTCATCGTGTGTGCTCCCAGGACCGTTCTAGTTCCGGATATCTTCCAGGAACCACTCTGAAGGGATCTCATTGCCGAGTCCCTGCTCTTTGCACTTAAGATACACTGCCCCGCCGCAAGATGCGAATTGTAGGCCGTTATTACCTTGGTTTTCGTAATAGGTAATTTGGTCGTCGCTGGTACGCCCTGGTACGTTACCGGAAACGAGGTCTACGAAACAGGGTAGCAAATGGTGCGCTTTTTCGCTGGGATTCTTGAAGGGAACACGCTCCAATTCCTTGTCAGAACCCGCGACATAGCCGCCGGTGCCGCCCCCGATAGCATTCATGAATCCGTCACCGTCAGGGAGTTTAATTTTTTCATTACCTTGGCGGATGGCAATGTCGAAGTAATTAATTTGACCAGGGCCAACTTCGAAATCGTTGAGATTGACGACGAACATGCCTGGCTCAAGCCAATCAGCCTCAAAAGTGGGAATCATGCTGTCCGTACAACTACAAACGATATCCGAACCTTTCATGGCTTCGTGTGCTGTTTCGACCGGCGTTACCTCGATTTCAAGTTCCCGTGACATTTTTTTAGCGTAAATATCGCGGTTCTCTGGATTACGACTGAACACTTTTACGCGTTTGATATCGCGTACACATTTGATAGCCTCTAAGTATGAACACGCCATGCCGCCGGAGCCTATCATGCCGAGTGTTTCGGAATTATCACGGGAAAGATATTTAGCGCCAATGGCTGCCGCCCCGCCGACCCGCATGTGTTGCAGAATTCCGTCATTCATTATGGCCAATGGTTCGCCATTATCGGTGCTGAATAAATAAACTAGGCCGCAATAGGTACCCGGTTTGACGCAGAATTTGTTTTGATTGGCCACTTCACCTTTTTCGTTCTTCGGCCAGCTCATAATATCGGATTTGATACGACTGGCAAAAAAGCCGTTACAGGCGCCCTCTGTGGATCCCCAGCGGAAGTAACTGTCCTCCCATTGGCTGGGTGCATAGACATCGATCCTGGGTCGCAAGACCGACGCGCGCGATGCAAGACCGCGAAAGGCTGCTTCCTGCACATCTATGCAGGTTTGCATATCCAGTGTTTGTTCGACTATTTCGTTATTGATAATGAGCATTGTTTTCCTCTGGAGTATCTTTAGGGCGTGTGTAATTGAGTGCGCGTCAGATTTGTGTATGCTTTCAGCTGTATTATGCCAGGAAAATTTGAAGCGAGGGAGGCTATGAGCATAGACGTANTTCCGTTGGACGCTGGGTTGGGAGCGGAGGTGTGCGGGCTTGATATTAGTAAGCCGTTGGATAGACCGACAGTCGGTGCCGTGCGTACGGCTTGGCTGGAGCATTGCGTGCTTCTATTTCGTCAGCAATCTCTTAACGATGATCAATTGCTTGCCTTCACGGGCCAGTTTGGCACCCTAGAATTCCCGCCAACCAAACTTTTGGGCTTGAAAAATAAGATAAATCAAAAAGATGAAGTGCCACCAGAAATAAACGTTATTTCAAATGTGACGGAAAACGGGGTTGCGATCGGCCAGTTGGGCGCCGATGAATGCGCCTGGCATACAGACAGTGCGTTTGTTGAAATTCCCCCGGCAGCCAGCCTTCTCTACGCGCTCGAAATTCCACCCGATGGCGGTAATACTTCTTTCTTAAACATGTACAAGGCTTGGGAGACTTTAGATCCCGAGGTTCAAAAGGCAGTGGAAGACCGCGCAGCCAAGCATGATTTTACTTATACAAGCGCTGGTCATCGGCGGAAGGATTATCCGGAAGTGACCGATCCATCGAAAGCGCCTGGACCAACCCACCCGATTGTTCGCACCCACCCCGAAACCAAGCGGAAATGCCTGTATCTTGGTCGTCGATTAAATAGTTACATCATAGGATTGCCGCTAGACGAAAGTGAAGAACTGTTGGACAAAATGTGGCTTAACGCGCTACGGCCTGAATTCATGTATGAACATGTTTGGGCGGTGGGTGATTTAGTCATGTGGGATAATCGTTGCGCCATGCATCGTCGTGAGGCGTTTGATGATACGCAACGCCGGGTCATGCACCGTGCACAGTTGCAGGGCGACCAGCCTTATCAGTAAAGGATTCTTTTAAATGTCCGATGATAACATGCGCGCCATTGTTTGTGACAAATGGTGCGACTATGACGACTTGACGCTGACCGATATGCCCAGACCTGCACTACAGTCGGGCCATGTGCGCGTCGCCGTTCGCTATGCCGGTGTCAGTTTTGCGACTACATTAGTGGTGGCAGGTAGATATCAGCGAAAGCCGCCATTGCCTTTCGTGCCGGGTACTGAAATTACTGGCGAAGTGATCCAAGTAGCTGACGATGTGACGCGCTGCAAGGCGGGCGATATTGTATTTGGTGCAATCGATTGGGGCGGTTATGCGCAAGAGGCGGTGGTGCCTGCAGTCAATCTCCATGTATTGAGTGCGGGTTTGGATATGGCAGCGGCGACAAGTCTCGCGATCTCTTACCCTACTTCCTATGGTGGGTTGGTATGGCGCGCGAATATTCAAGCAGGCGAGTCTTTACTGGTGCATGGCGCCGCTGGTGGCGTGGGTCTCGCCGCTGTTGAAATCGGCGTGGCTTTGGGTGCAAAAGTGTTTGGTGTCGCTAGTTCCGCAGAAAAACGCGCGGTCGTCGAGGCGCGTGGTGCCAAGGCTATTGATGGGGTAGACTTTAAAAACCAAATCATGGGAATGACCAGTGGGGGCGTCGATGTGGTCTACGACCCGGTCGGCGGCACCGTGGCGAGGCCGTCTATCAGTTGTCTCAAACCCGATGGGAGACTGGTGACCATTGGTTATGCCGGCGGCGAAATTCCCGAAATTGGCTTCAATATCCTTTTGGTTAAGAACATTTCCGTAATGGGTTTCAATTACGGTGAATATGTTGGCTGGGGCTTAAAGGATTTACGGGATATGTACGCAGCACGTGTCGATACGGCACAGGCCCAGCTTCTCACCTGGTGGAGAGAGGGCAAGATTCAACCAACTGTTCATGCGTGCCTGCCTTTAAAGCAATTTCGCGAGGCCATGGCGGAAGTGAAAAACCGTCGTGCAATTGGGCGCGTAGTGTTGGAGATTTAGGAGGCCTGCGCTTCCTTCAGCGAGCGTGATAGCGTGCCGCAGAGTGGCACGGTCAACAGTACAACGCCAGCGACTACATACATGGTGATGATTATGGATGTGACATCTGCGAGATAACCATAGGCCAAAGGTGCGATAAGACCACAGATAGAGCCCAGTGTGTATATGAGCCCGTAAGCACGTGAGTGTTTTTCGCCGTCGATGAGACTAGGTACTGTGCCATAAATGGCAGATGAAGTCCCATTCAGAAAAACACCAAGGAACGGCAATAGGAAAAAAGCGTAAAAGCTTGGCGCTAGAACCACAAGGATGATTAAGCCTGCGGTTGCGAACTCGGTTAGCGCGATCGTTTTTGTTACGCCGATGCGTTCGGCAATAACACCGACGGCAAATTTTCCGCACATACCGCCGAAGACTGTAACGAGTACGGCGGATGCGGCCCATTCAGTTGAGACGCCCTTCTCTATCATAAGGAAGGCAGCGAAAGTTAAAAAACCATTGCGCGTGGAATTGTCCAGCGCGGTCACTATGCCAAGAGTTAGNAATCCTGTCTTATGTTTTATGCCCCAGCCGTAAGAGGTTTCCTTTATATCTTCTTTGGGCGGAATTACAGGAGGGCCGCCCACCTGGGCTGCTTTAAGGGAAACAAAAGTTGTGACGGCCATAATAAGCGCAATCGCGCTAAAGGCGTGGACCGGCGCTTGCCAGGAAAGTCCATACCAGGCGGTTGCGACTATCGTAGATCCCAGAAAGGCAAATTTTCCAATGTCCCCAAACGCGTTATAGGTGCCTAGCGCGGTACGTTGGCCTTCGTTGGGGAAGGCGTTGCTAATAATCGCGGAGGCGAGTGGGTGTTGAAATGCCCCCCCACAGCCGGCGAGAAAAATGAACGCTAAGATCATCCAAAAGTTATTGGCGAAACCGAGACCGAGAAAGGCGATGCCGGCGAGTGCCGTGCCAATTGACAACAATGATCGGGCGCCGGTTTTCTCTGATAGTATGCCTATTGGAATTTGGAAGGCTGCGGTGGCGGCTTTGTGAACCGCGCGAATCAAACCAACTTCGGCGTAGGTTAGGTTAAATGCTTCACGCAGTAGGGGTAGCAAGGCGTAAAACATGTCAACAAGACCATCGTGAAGTACGTGTGCGCCATTGCAGGTCTGTGCCGCTAACTTTGGATTGGTTTTAGCCATAGGGGTCTATCGCATAGGGAGCGAAATATTACAAATTTGTGAAGGTCTTAGAAGCTGGGTCGTTTGCGTCATTTAGAGCCCTCCTATAAGTTAAGCGCTCGCAACAAAACGATGGTTTTCTATGGTAATTTCTGAACATTTTAACTCCTTTGAGGACACTGCGTCCGATACGAGTGACTTTTTGGCCGATGTTAAAAACGGGCTAAGTGCTCCGAGCAAATCATTACCGTGTAAATATTTCTACGACGAAGTGGGTTCCCAATTGTTCGACCGCGTCTGCTACGTGGAGGATTATTATCCGACGCGGACAGAGACTGCGATAATGGAAGCATATGCGGCTGATATGGCAAAGGCCATCGGGCCCGGTGTGGAGCTTATTGAATATGGTAGTGGGGCCTCTAAAAAAGTTCGCGTTTTGTTGGACGCCTTGATAGAGCCTGCAGCCTATGTCGCGGTGGATATATCCAAGGAATTTTTACTGCAATCTGCCGAAGTGCTTGCAGCTGATTATCCAGCGCTGAACCACCATGCATTATGTGTGGATTTTACAAAACCATTCTCGTTACCGGAGGATGTTATCGCTTCCGGGCGTCGTGCGGTTGGATTTTTCCCTGGCTCTACAATTGGTAATTTCACACGTGACGACGCGAAAGATTTTTTGTCTGGATGCGCTGAAACACTCGGGGAAGGCGGAGGATTGCTGATTGGTGTAGACCTTAAGAAGGATAAAAAAATTCTCAATGCTGCCTATAACGATTCGGATGGTATTACCGAGGCATTCAATTTAAATCTTTTGAAGAGGATAAATCGAGAGCTAGCTGGTACCTTCGATTTAGGCTGCTTCGCTCATCTTGCTTTTTACAACGAGGATGAAGGGCGGATTGAAATGCATTTGGAAAGTCTTACCGAGCAAACGGTTCAAGTGGGTCAGAAATCGTTTCAGTTCCGCAGAGGCGAGCGTATTCACACGGAGAACTCTTACAAATACGCAATTGAGGAGTTTCAGGCTCTCGCTGCATCATCAGGGTTTTCTGCTATGAATGCGTGGACGGACGATAATAGCCTATTCAGTGTTCATTTTCTGGAAGTGAGTTAAATAGTTTTATTTTCTCGGAGAGATCTGAGTCTGTCGTCACCGTAACCTAACTTTTTTAATATTTCGTCGGTATTTGCGCCCAGTTCCGGTGCTGGGTTTGTGGGTGTTGGAGTGCCTGTTTGGAATGGAGCATCCAATAAGCGGAACGGCGTGCCGTCTTGCAATGTTAAATCCATGACCCTATCGCGTTCTTTAATGAACGGATTTTCAATGGCTTCGCCCAAATTGAGGATTGGGGCGGCAGGCACAATGCCTGCAAAAATTTCTAGCCATTCAGCTGTAGTTTTAGCCGAAAGGGTGTCATCTAGCAGCGTCTGAATATCTCTGCGATTTTCCAAACGGCTCTTGAAGTTAGCGTAGCGTGGGTCACTGCCCAGTTCTGGTCGACCGATCTTGTCGCATAAGACCGGCCAGAATTTTTCCTTATTGCACATGAGGAAAATCCAACCGTCTTTTGTACTGAATTGTGCGCACGGAACTAGAGAGGGATGGCCCGAGCGTACCTCACGCCCTTGTATGTAGCGTTCGTTCAGATACCATGTGCCGAGATAACCAAGATTGGACATGGCTAAATCGAATAGATTAGTGTCGATATTCTGACCTTGGCCTGTTTCGCGGGCGCGAATGATTGCAGCGCAGCAGGAAAGTGCCATGGTTTGGCCAGTCATAATGTCAACGAGCGAGAGCCCCATGCGAGAGGGTAGCGTGTCCGGCTCGCCCGTTAATGAAAAATAACCGGCTTCTGCCTGCATCAGATAATCAAAGCCCGGCCAGTCTGTGCGTGAACCGTCGCGCCCATATGCTGTAAGGAATGCACAAACTATTTTGGGATTAATCTCACCAAGCGTTTCATAGGTGAGTCCCAGTTTTGCCGGAACATCGCCTCGCATATTGCAGCATAGTGCGTCCGCAGATTTGACAAGATCGTGGAATACTGACTTTCCGGCCTGTGTGCTGATATCAAGTGTGATGCTTTTTTTGTTTCGATTGAAAGATTGGAAGAATTCACTAGATGCGGTACTTTTTCCATTTCCAAGGAAATAAGGGCCAACGAAACGGCTCATATCGCCGCCATCAAGCGGGCTTTCGATTTTGATAACTTCTGCGCCGAGATCAGCCAAATATTGAGTACCACAGGGGCCAGCGCCATATTGCTCCACTGCTAAAATTTGAACATCACTTAAAGGGAGCATTCTAGACTGGGTTCCGGCTGATTAACTGTTTGGCTATAATGATCCGTTGCAGCTCGTTGGTGCCCTCGCCAATAGTTAACAGCGGCGCGTCACGGTAGAGGCGCTCTACCGGGAATTCCGTGGAATAGCCATAGCCGCCATGAATGCGCATGGCTTCCAAGGAACTGGAAATAGCGGCCTCAGTTGCGAAAAGTTTGGCCATGCCTGCTTCCATATCGCATCGTTCGTTCCTGTCGAAAGATTCTGCAGCGCGGTGAACTAGCAGACGAGCAGCGTCTGTTCGAGTTGCCATGTCGGCGAGCATCAGCTGGATTGCCTGATGTTGGTGTATCTGCTTGCCGAAAGTTTTTCGTTGTTGCGAATACTTCACCGCTTCATCCAATGCAGCTTGACTTACGCCGACCCCGCGGGCGGCAACATTTATACGCCCTAACTCAAGGCCGCCCATGACATGCTTGAATCCGTGACCTTCTTCCCCGCCAATAAGGTTTTCCGGCGGCACGCGACAATCTTCAAACACCAGTTCAGCAGAATCGATCCCCCTATAACCAAGCTTTTCAAGCTTACGGGACGGTTTGAAGCCGTCGCCTTTTTCTACAAGAAAAAGGCTGATACCTTTGTGGCGCGGCCTGATCTCGATATTTGTTTTGACCATGACAGCAAAACAATGGCCGTGGATGCCATTTGAAATCCACATCTTAGTGCCGTTTATAACATAGTCGTTGCCATTTTTTGCGGCGCGGGTTTGGATCGCTTGCAAATCAGTGCCGCAGCTAGGTTCGGTCAATGCTAAACCGCCGCGCATTTCGCCCGACGCGAATTTTGGCAGCCATTTCTTACGCTGTTCTTCTGTGCCAAAACGCTGCACGGCAGAGGCCATAATCAGGTGTGAATTGAAAATGCCTGAGAGCGACATCCAGGTGCGGCTTACCCGTTCGACAATTTTAGCGTAGGTAAGACAGGATAAGCCGAGGCCATTATATTTTTCTTCAATTATGGCGCCGAACAAGCCGAGTTCCGCCATCTTGCCGACGATTTCTTCTGGCCAAATATCCTTACGCTCTAACTCCATAACGTGGGGTTCAACGTCACGCACTAAGAAGCGATCAAGGGTATCGAGAATGAGGTCGTCATCATTAAAATCAGCATTCATTGACTAATCCAAGTCCTCTATGGCATTGCCTTTTTTTGGCACCAAAATGGTTCGGATATAAGACATAAACTGTGTGCCGTTGGCTTTTATGCCTTTAGAACGGATGGTGACAATGCCTTGGGTGGGGCGGGATTTACTTTGGCGTTTTTCGAGCACTTCGCTTTCTGCATAAATTGTATCGCCCACAAATACAGGTGCTGTGAGATTGATATCAGTCCAGCCAAGATTAGCGACGGCTTTTTGACTGGTATCTGACACACTCATGCCGGCAACCATAGATAGTGTCAGGCAGCTATTCACCAAGGGTTTTCCAAATTCGCTTTTGGCCGCATAGGCTTCATCGAAATGGAGTGGATGAGTATTCATGGTAAGTTGGGTGAACCAAACATTATCTGTTTCTGTTATAGTTCGACCCGGTCGGTGTTCGTAGACATCGCCCACCTGGAAATCTTCAAAGTAGCGACCGATGTCTTCGCGATATCGGTTTGAGCTGATTTCCTTTGTTCGATAAGTCATAATTGGTCCTACTTNCAGTCCANATTTTATNCTTCGGCNANTCCNGTAGGANNCTAAATTCACCTTACCTCATTCCGAANCGGCCNAAGCATATTATGCACCTCAATAAGATCNTGGCATGCCGAGCACATTCTGGCCGATATAAGCTAGTATCATGTTCTCTGAAACTGGGGCCGTCCTATAAAGACGCGCCTCGCGCCACTTCCGTTCCACATCATATTCGCGTGCGAAACCAAACCCACCATGGGTAGTAAGGCATGCTTCCGCAGCTTCCCAGGCCGCTTTAGCAGCAAGGTATTTCGCCATGTTAGCTTCCGACCCACATTGTTCGCCTGCATCAAACAGCGTGGCGGCTTTGCGTGCCATAATATCTGCGCCCTGAAGCTCTGCCCAGGCTTTGGCAAGGGGAAACTGGATGCCCTGGTTGTGGCCAATGGGTTTATCGAAGACGATACGCTCATTGGCGTAATTAACGCCTTTTTTGATGAAAAATTTGCCGTCTCCTAAAGACTCTGCCGCAATCAGTACACGTTCCGCATTCATACCATCGAGGATATAACGAAAGCCTTTTCCCTCTTCGCCGATTAAGGACGAGCCCGGAATTTGCAAGTTGTCGAAAAATACTTCTGTNGTGTTNTGATTNATCATCGCGCCCAATGGTTTGATATCGCANCCATTGCCCTGAGCTTCTCTGAGATCGATCAAGAAGCAAGAAAGGCCGTCTGTACGTTTCTTGCAATCTTCAACCGGTGTAGTGCGTGCCAACAACAGCATCAAATCGGAATGTGCTGCCCGACTGGTCCAGACTTTCTGCCCATTGACCACGTAGCCGTTGCCTTTACGATCGGCTTTGGTTTTTAGCTGAGTCGTATCGGAGCCGGTTGTGGGTTCAGTTACCGCAAACGCTTGGAGCCGTAATTCACCGCTGGCGATTTTTGGGAGATACTCGTTCTTTTGATCGTCTGTCCCGTGGCGCAGAACTGTCCCCATAGTGTACATCTGAGCATGGCAGGCCGCCGCGGAACAGCCGTGTTCATGAATGGATTCTAAGATTACAGCGCCAGCGCGGACCGGCAAGCCGGAGCCGCCGAACTCTTCAGGGATCAATGCGCCAAGAAAGCCACTTTTTGTTAACGCGTTGACAAATTCGGTCGGGTAACTGCCTTCTGGTGGTTGGTCTTCCAAATCACGCCAATATTGGCCGGGAAAACCTTCGCAAATTTTTGCAACGGCCTCGCGGAATTCTGGATAATCTTCTTCAATAGTCATTTCCATGATGTCATCATTCATAGTGCCGCCTCCTAATAAGACCGCGGCATGCCTAGGACATGCTGGCCGATGAAGTTCATGATCATGTTGGGTGAAATGGGTGCGTTGCGCGATAGCCGTGCTTCCCGCCATTTTCGTTCTACGTCGTATTCTTTGGCGAAAGCGAAGCCTCCATGGGTAGTGAAGCATGCCTCTGCGCAGGCCCATAGCGCTTCCGCACTTAGATATTTACCACAATTCGCCTCCGCGCCGCAGCGCAGACCGGCTTCAAACATAGCAGTGGCCTTACGTACCATTAGATCGGAAGATTGGAGTTTGATATAAGCATCCGCAATAGGGAACTGAATTCCTTGATTCTGACCTATAGGCCGGTCAAATACTACTCGTTCGTTCGCATATTTAATCGCCTTGTTGAGGAGAAAGCGCGCATTACCGATGGATTCGGCCGAGACAAGGCATCGTTCCGCATTCATGCCATCAAGGATATAGCGGAAGCCTTTGCCTTCTTCGCCGATCATTGCGTCGCCCGGGATGTGGACGTTATCGAAAAATATTTCCGTCGTATTGTGATTGATCATGGCATCAATAGGTTTGATTTCCATGCCGTCTTTTTTGGCTTCGCGCATGTCCACCAAGAAAACTGAAACACCATCTGTACGCTTTTCGCATTCTTCCGCTGGCGTGGTGCGGGCCAGAAGCAGCATCACGTCGGAGTGGCCGGCGCGACTGATCCAGACTTTCTGGCCGTTGATAACGTAGCCATTGCCGTCTCGTTCGGCCTTAGTCCGAAGTTGAGTTGTGTCAGAGCCGGTGGTCGGCTCCGTAACGCCAAAGGCTTGGAGGCGTAATTCCCCCGTCGCAATCTTTGGCAGGTATTGCTTTTTCTGTTCGTCCGAGCCGTGACGGAGTACAGTCCCCATCGTATACATCTGTGCGTGGCATGCAGAGCCTTGGCATCCCATTTCACAGACTGTTTCCAGAATTACCGAGCCCGCGCGGAGCGATAGGCCAGAGCCTCCGTACTCCTCTGGGATAAGGGCTGCTAGATAGCCTGCGTCGGTGAGCTCTTGGACGAATTCGGTTGGGTAGCTGGACACCGGTGGCTCATCTTCCAGCGCTAACCAATATTCCGCCGGATATTTTTCACAGAGCTTTCGGACCTCATTTCTAAGTTCGGGAAAATCTTCATCATCGAGAATCAGTTTTGCTTCGTCATTACTCATTGAGCGTTACTCCGCTGCTGCAGCGAGAGGTGTCGCTTGTGCAAAGTTCACAGGCATGCCTGCCTTTGCAATACCACCAGAAAGTGATTCATCGGGTAATTCGCGGGTAACGATATCGCGCACTGCACAGAGTTTTTCAATATCTATGCCGGTTCGCAGCCCCATACCTTCAAACATAAAGGCCATATCCTCCATAACCACATTACCGGTCGCCCCAGGCGCCCAAGGACAGCCGCCAAGCCCACCGAGGCAACCATCAAAGCGACGAATGCCCGCATCATACGCTGCATACGCATTTACGACTCCCATACCGCGCGTGTCATGAAGATGAATAGTAATAGGGATGTCTAACTCATCCATCACTTGTCGACAAAGGGATTTGATCTGGCCCGGATTGGCGAAACCCACAGTATCAGCAAGCGAGATTTCATCTGCCCCGGCAGCGACGAACTGTTTAGCTATACTAATCACTGCTTTGGGGTTGATATCACCTTCTAGGGTGCAACCGAAAGCGGTTGCACAGCCTGCGAGCAAGGTTACTTTTTTGCCAGTTTCTTCAGCCCTTTGATCACGGAAATCCACGATTTCTTTGAAATTTTCCACTGATTCTTGAGGCGTGCGGCGGACATTTTTTAGATTATGGGTTTCGCTGACGGAAGTGACGTAGTTCAATTGATCCACGCCTGCTTCGATGCCGCGTTCAGCACCTTTTAAGTTTGGTATTAGAGCACATATATTAAGGCCACTTATTTTTTTTGCTGTGGCGACAACATCCAGAGCATCTTGGAATTGGGGGATGAGCTTCGGCGGCACGAATGAGCATACTTCAATATCAGTGACGCCGGCAGCTGCTTCTGCGGCGATCCATTCTTTCTTTGCCTCGGTAGGAAAGAAAGTGCTGATATTCTGCAGTCCGTCGCGTAGACCAACCTCACGTAAATATATGTCTATATCGTCGCGGTCGAGCGCCTGACCCATTCTCTCTCTCCTGAATTGTCTGATCGTCATATTCGAGGTGAATTCCTAGCCTTCAGCGCCAGTATGAGTCAATCAATAGGAGGGGGTGCTAATGGTGCTGGCGGCTGATCCTGTGCTGGCGTAGGGTGGGGACGCATTATCTAGGGTTTTTCCATGACTGTCGATACGCACCAAGCTGCGCCGTTTAAGGGTATAGCCTTCATGATTTTGAGTGTCTTTTTCATGAATTTGAATAATGCGCTCTTAAAGTGGTTATCAGCGGGCTATCCGTCCGGTCAAATCATTTTCATGCGGTCCTTGGTTATGGTTGTGATTGTAATGGTAATCGCCTACCGGATCGGTGGACTGAAAATCCTTAGGCCAAATAATTTTTCGGCACATGGGCATCGTGGATTTTTACAGTTTCTTAATGGATTTTTCTTTGTCCTGGCGGTAACTTACTTGCCGCTGGCGGAAACAGTGGCATTAACATTTGCCTCGCCGTTGTTTCTCACCGCGCTCGCAATTCCCTTTTTGGGCGAACAGGTGGGCTGGCGTCGCTGGGCAGCGGTTACTTTGGGGTTTGTAGGTATTCTCATCATTACGCGCCCAACAGAGGGTACGCTGCAGCTTGCTATGTTGTTTCCACTGGCTGCTGCATTATCTGGCGCCATACGAGACATCGTTACGCGAAAGTTAACGGCGCACGAAAGTTCGCTAGCGATACTCTTTACATCAAGCCTCATCGCCACTCTTGGGAGCCTGCTGATAGCGCCTTTTGGCTGGGTAACACCAAATATGTTTGATCTTAGCCTTTTTTTGATGTCTGGCATTTGTGTTGCTGTCGGACATTTCTTCATGATTGACACGTTTAGATATGTGGAAGCGAAGGTGGTAGCGCCATTTCGTTATACGGGAATAATCTGGGCCACTATTTTAGGCTTTATGATTTGGCGCCATTTGCCTGACCAACTCACAGTTCTCGGTGTGAGTATCGTTATTGCTAGCGGCCTGTATATTTTGCATCGTCAACACCAACTTAATACTTAAAAGGGCAGCTGAAGCATGGTTCTATCCGTTCACCAAGCGGCACCCTTAAAAGGCATTGCCTTTATGGTGGCCAGCGCGTGTCTCATGAATCTAAATAATGCAGTTTTGAAGTGGCTCTCCGACGGGTTTCCGGTCGGGCAAATTATTTTTATGCGGGCAGCCTTTGTGTTGTTGGTGCCGCTGTTTTTTCTGGTTTGGATGAATGGGGGGTGGGATGCGCTCCGTATTACCAATTTGAAAGTACATATTTTACGAGCGGCTTGCGTGTCCATAAGTGTTATTTTTTTCACGCTGGGTGTGACATATTTACCATTGGCGGATACCGTCGCCATTACTTTTGCCGGGCCTTTATTACTGGCAGCTTTGGCAGGCCCTGTGCTGGGCGAAAATGTTGGTTGGCGGCGGTGGAGCGCGGTGATTGTGGGGTTTGCTGGAATTCTAATCATCATGCGTCCGACTGAAGATGTTATTCGGTTGGCGGTACTGTTCCCGCTGGGTTCAGCATTTTTGGCAGCGACCCGGGATTTGATAACGCGCCAGATGACGGCGAAAGAATCTTCTACCGCCGTATTGATGACCACCTTTATTCTCAATGGCGTGGTGGGGGCCTGTACAATTCCTATTGGCCTTTATGCTGCAGCAAACCCAGGCAGTATCATACCGAGCTTTGGTCCTTGGTTGATGCCTGGAATTGAATCGGTCATTTTTTCCTTTGTTGGTGCACTTCTTGTGGGTGCGGGTCATTACGCCATGATCGAGGGTTTCCGTTATGCGGAGGCCTCGACGGTAGCCCCCTTCCGTTATACTGCTATTTTTTGGGCAGGTTTGGCCGGCTTCATTATATGGGGTGAGGTTCCTGATGCCTGGACCCTTGCGGGTACGGGGATTGTCATTGCAAGCGGGCTGTATATCCTTCACCGTGAATATTTGCTCCTGCATGATCGAGACAAGGCGCATGGCTAAATTATTATAAAGGGTGGTGTAATATGGTTGTTGGATCGAAAGAACTGTCAGGCCAGGTGGCCATTGTCACGGGCGGTGCAAAAAACATTGGGCGTGCAACCTGTCTTGATTTGGCTGATGCAGGTGCAGCGGTTTGTGTGAATGCACTTACCTCAGTGAAAGAAGCTGAGGTTGTTGCCGAAGAGATTCGGGGCAGCCAGGGCCAGGCAATGACTTTCATCGGCGATATTTCCGAGCCGGACGTAGTCAACGATATGGTTGATGCAGTCATGGCGAAATTTGGTAAAATTAATATCCTCATTAACAATGCGTCCGTTCGGAAAGTCTGCAAGTTAGAAGATATGGATATCAATGCCTTCCGCGAGATTATGAAGGCAGATGTGGAGGCACCATTCCTTTGCGCGCAGGCAACGTTACCTAAAATGATCAAAGCTGGAGGCGGTACTATTATTAATATTGGCGGCCTCTCAGGCCATACGGGCGTACGGGAGCGGTTGCATGTTTCAACCGCGAAGTCGGCTTTAACCGGCATGTCGGCTGCCCTGGCCCATGAAGGTGGGCCGTTTGGGATCACGTCCAATTGCTTAGTGCCAGGTCGTATTTTAACCGATACTGGAGGTGAGCATCCAAAACCACCCGGGTTACGTAGTGGCAATACGCTTACCGGTGTAGAAGGGCATCCTAACCATATCGCTGCTATGGTGCGGGCGCTCTGTGGCCCGGCTGGACGGTATACTACCGGGCAGACAATTCACGTGAATGGTGGTGCTTATACGACGACCGGTTAATATGTTTGGCTTTAATGGGAGGGAGAAATGCCAAATCCAAGAACGATATTTGAAAAGATTTGGGATGCACATGAAATTCTTAAGAGGGATGATGGCCAGTCGTTACTCTATATCGATCGGCATATTATTCATGACGGCGGGTTCCATGCTTTTGGAATGTTGCGCGAAGTGGGGCGTAAAGTTCGCCAAGCTAAACAGACCTTCGGTACGCCGGATCATTACGCTTCTACTACTATCCGTAAAATAGAAGACATGGATGACCCGGAGGCGAAAGAGAAGGTGCACGGGCTCGCAGTTTCTGCTCGCGAATTTGGTATTTACCATTTTGGCCTTGATGATGTTCGTATGGGTATCAGCCATGTGATCGGTCCGGAACTGGGTATCACTCAGCCGGGTATCCTTCTTTGCTGCGGCGATAGTCATACTTCGACCCATGGTGCGATGGGTTGCATTTCGTTTGGAATTGGCGCATCGGAAGCGACCCATGTATTGGCAACCCAGACAATTTGGCAGCAGAAGCCTAAACTGATGCGGGTGACCGTCACTGGTAAGCTAGGTTTCAGTGTTACTGGTAAGGATGTAGCTTTGGCTCTGATTGCACAGGAAACGGCAGCCTGTGGCACTGGTCACGCGATTGAATATGCCGGCCCGTGCGTTAGCCAATTTGATATTGAGGGACGGTTGACGCTATCAAATATGACCATCGAAGCAGGATCGCGAACGGGCCTAATCGCACCGGATGACAAGACCTTGAACTTTATCGATGGCACGGAATTTGCCCCGAGGGGCAAAAAATGGGATCGCGCGGTGGAGTATTGGCAGACGCTACCGACCGACGACGACGCAAAGTTTGATGCCGAAGTGACCCTCGATGGTTCCGCCATTGCGCCGATGGTGACTTGGGGTACGAGCCCACAACATGCAATCTCCATTACCGAAGCGGTCCCGGATCCGGAAAAAGAACCTGATACGGAAAAGCGTGCCGCCATGAAGCGTGCACTCGATTATACCGGCCTTAAGCCTGGCCAAAAGATGACTGACATTCCGGTTGATCGTGTTTTCATTGGGTCTTGCACCAATAGTCGTATGCAGGATTTGCGGAATGCTGCGGAAGTTGTCAAAGGCAAAAAGGTTAAATGCTGGTCGATGATTTCGCCAGGTTCCGAACAAGTTCGTAAGCAAGCGATAGCCGAAGGAATCGATAAAATTTTCATTGATGCCGGCTTTGAGTGGCGCCATTCGGGTTGTTCCATGTGCGTTGGTCTCAATGGCGACCTACTCAATAGCGGCGAACGCTCCGCTTCAACATCAAACCGTAATTTTGAAGGGCGTCAGGGGCCGGGAACGCGGACGCATCTCGTCAGCCCGGCTATGGCGGCAGCTGCTGCTATTACGGGTAAATTCACCGATGTGCGAAGCCTAATGGAGGAGAAATGAGATGGAACCTTTTACCAAGCTTACGGCGATCGGAATTCCGTTTGATCAAGTCAATGTGGATACTGACCAAATAATTCCCGCGCGTTTCCTCAAGAAACAGCGGAGTGATCCCGATTATCACCTCTTTTTATTCAATAATAAGCGCTACAATGAGGATGGTTCGGACAAAACGGAGTTCATCTTAAATCAAGAGCCCTATCGGCATGGCGAGATCATCGTTGCTGACGAGAATTGGGGCTGCGGTTCGTCTCGGGAGGCGGCGGTTTATGCACTCTTAGCAAATGGTATTCGCTCGGTTATCGCGCCCAGCTTTGGCGATATCCATTACAATAATGGTATGAAAAACGGTATGTTGCCGGTGAAACTGAGTGCGGAGGATTGTGAGACCCTGCGGGCCCAATTGCTGGCGGAACCGGGCACAAAAATTACGGTTGATTTAGAAGCGCAAACGGTAATTGGCCCAGACGGCACCACCTACAGTTTCGATATTGAGCCGTTTTCCAAGCACTGCATGCTAAAGGGCCTAGACGATATCAGCGTAACGCTGGAGTACAACAATCAGATAACAGCTTTTGAGGAAAAGCGCCGCCAGGAGGCGGACTGGTTGTATTAAAGGTCTAGTCCCGCTTTCCGAACTGCGCCTCGTACTCTGTCCAGTCCTTATAGTCAAATAGCCTAAACAGATCTGGCTGATCGTACATCCAATCTTGCATGCCGTCTGTTGTGCCGGTTTTCTTTAGGTGTTCCAGTACACGGGTGCCTGACTTGCCTAATACGCGGCCCATAGAGCCGGGGTAAATGGCAAGGTCATACCCCAGTTCTTGGAGTTTGGGACACGGAATGAAGGGTGTGCGGCCACCTTCTACCATATTAGCCAGAGTGGGCGCTGAAATTTGCTCGTTGATCATACGCATCTCATCAACGCTTTCAGGGCTTTCTACGAAAGCTACGTCCGCACCGGCCTCTATATAAGCGTTCATGCGGTCGATGGCTTCATTGATACCGTGATTGGTGCGTGCATCCGTGCGTGCCATTATGACGAAATCCGGATCATTACGGATGTCGACCGCAGCCTTGATGCGTCCGCACATCTCTTCCACTGGTGCGATGACGCGATTCATCATATGCCCGCAGCGTTTGGGCCACTGTTGGTCCTCGATTTGGATACACGAAATGCCTGCGGTCTCATAATCACGCGCGGTACGGATGACATTGAGTGGACCACCATAACCAGTGTCTGCGTCTGCAATAACGGGAATTTCTACCGCATCCGCAATACGGCGAATATGTTCGATGATTTCGCCATACGAAAGCATGCCCAGGTCGGGTGCGCCCATCAAGCTCATGGAAATGCCCGCACCGGTCAGATAAAGAGCCTCAAAGCCGGCATTCTGAACGATGCGGCCTGAAATACAGTCGAAGGCACCAGGCGCGATAAGAATATCGTCTTGCGCCAGCAAGTCACGGAGCTTTGTATTACGACCGCCCTTGTTAATCAGTCCTACTGGTAATTTTACGTTTTGTGTCATTTCCCTATCCCTTATAAAATTATTCCAAAATAATAAGACCGTCGGCGGCAAACGCGCCTTGACCTTCTGGTTTGATGATAAGTGGATTTATTTCCGCCTCTATAAGTTTTGGGCGTTTGATAAAGGCTAATTGTGAGAGTGCTATGAGAGCATCGGCTAAGGCATCCAAATCGCCTTTTGGTAAGCCGCGATAACCGCGGATGGGCGCCAGGCCCTTAACTTCTTCAATCATTTCGAAAGCAGTGGTTCTATTCACCGGAGCGAGACGAACAGCCGCGTCGCCATACACTTCAGCGAGAACGCCACCTGCACTCAAAACTACGGTCGGTCCGACCAATTCATCGAGGCGATAACCCACTAGCACTTCCGCTAAGCCTTTCTCCATGCTCTGGATCAGGTAGCCATCAATTTTTGCCTCAGGCAATTCTTCGGTAATTCGGTTTTGTATATCCGCTAGCCCGCTGGCAAGTTGCTTCTCAGTGTTAATCCCGAGTAAAACGCCACCGGCTTCGGTCTTATGCAAAATATCCTTCGAGACCACTTTGGCGACACAGGGGAAACCCACCGCATCACCTGCTTTTGCGCCGGCACTCACGGTTTTGGTGAAGGCAGCTGCGACTTGCCGAATTCCCAGCTTGCTGAAAACCAATCGACATTGCTGTTCGTCCAGAGTTCTTGAGCTTTCCGTGCCGAGTGATGCGCGTACTGGGACCATATCGATGCTGGCTTTTAAGGGTTTTGGCTTCGGCTTATGCCAATTAAGAAATGCACGCATAGCATCAGCACAACTCTCTGGTGTTCGAAAGGATGGCACGCCGGCTTCGGTTAACATACGGCCGCTTTCGGCTGCCTCCGGCACAAGAAACCCCCCGATAGGCTTTGCTTGTCCGGCAAATTTAACCAGCGATCGCACTGACACTTCCGGATTGAATTGTGCCGAAGAGCCCACCACCATAACGGCGGCATCGTTTGTCTCTGACTCCATAACTTCTTTGAGCACTCGGTCGGTGTTTTCGGTTGTAGCACCTTTATAAGTGAGGTCGAGTAAAGGGCCGTTAGAAACCATGCCACCTTCGGCCTCGATCCGTTCAACGGCGTCATCTGGTAAGGGAGCTGCGATTAGTCCTGCAACGCCGAGCCGGTCAACCGCCATACCACCACCGCCGCCGGTCGTAGTAATGACCGAAACACGATTACCGGGGCGTGGTTTTCTGCCCAACAGTAGATTTGGCATTTCTAACAATGTCTCGAACTGATCGACACGAACGACGCCGTGATGGCGGAAATAGGCTTCTACCGCACTGTCCGTACCTGCGATGGCTCCTGTGTGCGAGGCGGTAAATTCAGCGGCTGCTTCCGAGCGCCCAAGTTTGTAGACCATGACCGGCTTGCCTACTGTATAAGCACGTCGCACCATTTTGGTGAAAGCGGGTTCATCCCGGATTGTCTCGAGAAATAGCATAATGCATTCGGTCTTTAGATCATCGATAAGCATTTCGCCCACTTCTGCCACCGAGATATCACATTCGTTACCGATGGAAACCATCTTGGAGAAGCCCATGCCGCGATGTTGACCACGTGATAGGAAGGTTCCGGTCAAGCTACCGCTTTGGGAGATGACGCCGATATTACCTTTATAGATTTCTGGCAGCTGAAGAACAGTATTTGGTGAAATCATCGCCGGCGGGTCCATGCAGTAGACGCCCATACAATTAGGTCCAATGACCCGCACCCCGCCTTTTTTTGCTTCTGCGACAACTTCGGCTTGGAGTTTCGCGCCATCACTCCCAGACTCTGCAAAATCGGCGGTAAAGATGGTCGCCACTTTGACCTTTGCCTTGGCACAATCACGCATGATGCTANGTACTACGCTTGGGCCGGTCATGATAAAAGCATGATCTACTGGACCAGGTACTTTCGTTACTGACGGGTAGGCTTTTACCCGGTAAACGGTCTCTCGNTTCGGGTTGATTGGGTAGACTTTGCCTTTAAAACCGTGCTTCTCCAGGAATTGCTGGGGTCGCGCGTTATTTCTGCCTTTTTCGTCGGACGCACCTATTAGGGCGACCCCGCGAGGTTCAAAAAGGGCTTCCGCTAGGCTTGGGCCAGCCATAAACTTGCTCCTATAATTGTAATTTTTATTTATTTTGTATGATTAAGCCGTCAACCGCCACAACACCTTTGGGTTTTACGATGAGAGGATTGATTTCTGCATCGACGATCGTATCGCCGAAATGTGCTAGTTGGGAGAGTTTTACTATAGCATCAGCGATTGCGTCTAAATCTCCTTTTGGCAAGCCGCGATAGCCACGGATAAGAGCCAAGCCCTTTACTTCTTTTATCATTTGCCGCGCAGTCTTCTTAGACACCGGGGCCATCCGAACAGCCGCATCGCTGTAAATTTCCGACATGATGCCGCCTGAGCCGACAACAATGGTTGGCCCTACAATGTCATCAACCCGGTAACCGATCAGCACTTCGGCCAGGCCGGATTCCATTTTCTGCAGCAAGAAGCCTTCAATATTTGCCTTCGGTACGGATCTTTTTATATTGCGTCTGATCTTCTTAATGGCAGTTTTTAACTGCTTCCCGTTTTCTACACCGAGGATGACGCCACCGGTTTCGGTCTTGTGCAAGACGTCTTGGGAGACAACCTTCACGACCATGGGAAAGCCGATTGTTTTAGATTTTATAAGCGCTTTCTTTATAGAAGGTGCTACCGCTGATTTGGCTTGCTTAATGCCAAGCGCTTTGAAGACCCGTTGGCATTGAAATTCGTCAAGCACCTTACCCAAAGCCGCGAGATGTCGGGCAACAGGCTTTAGATCAATGGCAGGTTTTTTTGGCAGCGGCTGCGGTTCTTCCCATTCCAAGAAGCCACGCATGGCATCCGCGCAGCTTTCTGGTGACTTGAAAGCAGGAATTTTCATGCTGCTCATAAGGCGTGCCGTATCGGCAGCCTCGGGTATGAGGGCTGCGCCGAAAGGCTTCTCATGGCCTAGAAACTCTTTGAGCGGTGTCACCGTACGTTCAGGGTTGAATTCCGCCGAGGAGCCGGGCGTCATAATGACGGCGCCGTTATTTTTGGCTGCGAACGCCTCTTGTAAAATGCGTCTTACGTTCTCTGGAAAGGCACCTGCTAGCGTCACATCGATCAGTGGTCCGTTTGAGACTGTACCGCCAGCATCGAAAATGCGTTGTTCAGCATCCTTCGGCAATGGGGTTGGTTGTATTCCGTTGACGCCAAGATTGTCTACGACCATACCTCCGCCGCCGCCAGTGGATGCGATAACGGCGATACGTTTGTTTTTGATAGGCTTGCGGCCCATAGCTAAGAAGGTCATTTCGAACAAGCTTTCAAAATGGCGCACACGAATGACGCCGTACTGTTTGAAGAAAGCGTTGACGGCGGTATCTGTGCCGGCGATAGCGCCGGTATGGGAGGCAGTAAATTCCTGTGCTGCCTCCGAACGGCCGATTTTATAGACGACGATTGGTTTGTTTTTGGCGAATGCGCGTTCCGCCATAGCAGCGAACGCTTTATAGTCACGGATCGTTTCCAGGAACATCAGGATAATTTTGGTCTTTGGATCATCAATCATGATCTCGCCGACTTCGGGTACGGAAACGTCGCACTCATTACCGATTGAAACGATTTTTGAGAAGGCAAGCCCACGATGTTGGCCGCGCGAAACAAAAGTGCCGGTCAAACTTCCGCTCTGGCTGATGACGCCTATATTACCTTTGTGGATTTTTGGGATTTGCATTATACGATTGGGCGAAATGATCGCCGGCGGGTCCATGCAGTAAACGCCCATACAGTTCGGTCCGACTATGCGGACGTCACCTTCGCGCGCGGCATCCATCATTTCTTCTTGTAAACGCATCCCGTCTGGGCCTGCCTCGGCGAAATTCGCGCTGAAGACCGTGGCGACTTTAACGCCTGCCCTGCCGCAGTCATGAATGACGTTGGGCACAGTCTTCGCTGGCGTCATCACCAGCGCATGGTCAACTGGCCCAGGTGCATCGAAAACCGTTGGGTAGCATTTGTTTTTGTAAACTTTTTTCCGTTTCGGATTGACCGGGATGATGCGCCCCTTATAGCCATGCTTCTCAAGGTAGAGCGGAGCCATGGCATGATGGCGACGGCCTTCATCGGACGCGCCGATTAAGGCCACTGCACGGGGTTTAAACAATGCTTTTCCGAGACTAATTTTTGCCATGATCTACTCTGCCGCTGTTTGAGGTCTGGGGGGGCGTTGCGAGAAGCGGCGTTCAAAGACGCCTTCGGCAATACGATTACGCATCATTTCCAAAGACCCACCGGCAATCATCCAGCCACGGGTGCGGCGCAAGCAGTATTCGACGAGCGTGTCCTGTGAAAAGCCAAGTGCGCCCATCACTTGCATCGATTCATTGCAAATCTCAAATCCCGCTTGGTTGCAGAATAACTTGGCAATCGACGTTTCCTGTGCATCTGGCAAGCCGCGGTCCGCATTGGTCGCTGCGCGATAAAGCAAGAGCTGACCTGCATCGAGTTTTACTTTCATGTCGGCAAATTTCCATTGAATACCCTGGAATTCGCAGATTTGTTTGCCAAATTGCTCACGATCAAGCGCATATTCGCGCGCGCGATTATAGGCGAGGCGTGCCAGGGAAATGGAGCGTGACGTATTACCGATACGTTCCGCATTGAAGCCTGCGATTTGTTTTTTGAAGCCGCCCGGGCCGAGTAGTACCCTATCTTTCGGCACAAAAACATCGTCGAAGAACATGGCAACCCAGCGTTCCCCGTTGAGATAGGGTGTCGGTGCGCCTTTGGTATAACCTTCCATTCCATCTTCGATCAGCACAGACCCAATGCCCCCAAGACCTGGTCCAAAGCGGACGTAAAGTACAACAACNTCTGCATATTCACTATTGCCGATGAATACCTTTTGTCCGTTTATGCGATAACCATCACCGTCCGGCGTAGCGGTAGTTTCCAGATCAGTGGCGGCNGAACCTGCCTGGGGTTCGGTCATGCCGACCGCGACCACTTTCTCACCGGCTAGCAGGCCCGGTAAATATTCTTCTTTTTGTTCTGCGGTCGCATATTCTGCGAAAGTACGGATTGCGCCAAAATTCCCAGCCTGGATAACGTCGGCTGAGCGTGGGCAGACCTGGCTCACTTGCTCAATCGCTAATACCGCATCGAACAATGTACCACCGATGCCACCATCCTCTTCCTTGATGGTTATGCCGAGTAGGCCTTGCTCCGCCATGAGCTTGGCCACATCGTGCGGATATTCGTGGCTGTGCGCGCGTTTGAGGGCGCCATCTGCCAAGTGTCGTTCTGCAAATCCTCTTACGGCTTCCTGGAACAGCTTGTGTTCNTCAGTTAGCTGAAAATCCATAATATTCTCCCTTGAAGATGGCGTTTGTTTTATCGGTAAAGCCCTCATGTCGTAAAGAGACAGTAACCGCGTGATGATTGGGTATAGTGCAAACAAAAAAGGAGAAGCAAATGGACAAGGCTAAAATAGCATTTATGAGTGTGGCTGAGCAGGGCAGGCTTATCCAATCGCAGAAAATTTCGCCAGTCGATCTGGTGAAATTGTATCTGGAGCGTATCGAACGGTGGAACCCCATCCTCCACGCTTGGACAACCATATGTGAGGATCTGGCACTTGAGCAGGCCAGGCTGGCCGAAAGCGAAATATCTAAGGGGAATTATCGCGGCCCGTTGCATGGCATCCCATTTGGCGTGAAGGATCAGATGAAGACCAAGGGAGTGCCGACGACACTGGCTTCGATAATCAAAAAGGATTTTGGTTCCGATGAAGACGCGACGGTGGTGGGGCGGTTAAAAGAAGCGGGTGCAATACTACTGGGTAAACAAAATTTGCACGAATTTGGGAAAGGCGGTGCCAATACCTTCCATTTTGGCGAACCTCGCAATCCGTGGAATCCCGGTCATACACCCGCGAGTTCTTCATCCGGTTCCGGTATTGCGCCCGCTGCGGGACTTTGCAGTTTTTCCATCGGCGAAGATACGGGAGGTTCCGTCCGCGGACCTGCATGGGCCTCGGGGCTGGTGGGGATCCGCCCGACCTTCGGACGTGTAAGTCGATATGGCGGTTTTATGTACGCTTACACCCAGGATACCTTTGGGCCGTTAACTCGGACTGTTGAGGATAATGCGTTGGTGCTCAGCGTTATCGCCGGGCATGATCCCAAAGATCCGTTAACTGGCTTAGAGGCGGTTCCAGACTACATGGCCGGCCTAGACGGCAATTTGACCGGCGTTCGCATTGGAATTGTGCGCGAATTGAGTAGAGATCTTGAAATGCACCCGGATGTGCAAACCGCCTTCGATACGGCTTTGGAAATTTTGGTTGCGCGTGGTGCCGTTATGCAAGATTTATCATTGCCGTGGGGTAAGTATTGCGTCCCACTTCAAATGCTTACATCAGACGCAGAAGTCGCTTCTATGTTGATGCGTACCGCCCTGCGTGATCATTGGGATAAAGTGGATGATGGTATTCGTTCTCGCGTGGCCGCTGCAGCCTTAGTGCCGGCAACTTTCTATACGCGGGCCATGCGGGCGCGGGTTTTGGTGCGAGGGCAGCTACTGAAGCATTTTGAGAGCTGTGATATTCTTTTGGGTCTCAGCCATGTGGTTCCGCCAGAGCCCATACGTGAGACACGTTCAAACCTCAGCAGACCCGAGGATTTCTCTAAGAAGGTAGCCCATGTGAGGCGCATGCTGTCTTATCCGTTTAACATCGCAAATGTACCGACGATAAACGTGCCTTGCGGTTTCAGCGGCGGTTTGCCGATGGGTTTTCAGGTGGCGGCAAAACCATATGGCGAGGAGATGCTTTACAAGGTAGCGCACGCCTATGAGCAGGAAACGAGATGGTATGAACAACACCCTAATTTAGAAGAGACCCTGGCAGGTGCTAGCGAAGTAGCCGAACCACAAAATGCGCCCGATAACGGAGCGAGTGGCAACAATCCTGTACGCGATGATATTCAGGCGCTGGGACGGTTGGTGGGGCTCGAAATTCCTGATGCGGATACTCAAGAAGTGGGCTTGCGGTTTGATGCACTCGTTAAGGCTATGGCCGAAATCGAAGCTGACCTAGGCTCGAAAATGGATATGGTGGACCCCATTCCGCCGGTATATCCTCTTGCCGAATATTAGTGCTGATGCCTGCTCATGCCACCATCGATGGGGATGATCGTCCCAGTGATGTAACGCGCATAGGGCGACACCAGATAGACGACCAAGTTTGCGATTTCTTCCGGTGTGCACATGCGCCCGGTAGGAATGCGTTTTTTGATATAGACCTCAAGCTCTTTCTTNCTCCATTGACNATGCGTCNTTGCGCTATCGATTAAGCTTGGTTGGATGGCATTAATGGTGATGTCGTGCCTGCCCACTTCGCGGGTCAAGCTTTTGGACCAGGCCACCATGGCGCCCCAGGCCGCAAACTCGCTGTTGAAATGCATGGGCTCGAACGTGCCTATCACATTGACGATCCGCCCGAAACCATTCTCTATCATGCTCGGAAGCACTTCATGAGTGAGCCTGCGGGGGCCTTCGAAACAGCGTTCCATGTCAGCGGCCCAACTGTTTGGATCTGCATCCAACGCGGTCGAGGATGGATCGCGAATATCGGTGCCCGCGTTTACCACTATTTGTACCGAGCCACTCTGTGTGGCGGACACTGTCGCTCCTTCGGCAGTCAAAGCCGCGCGAATAGCCTTAGCAACATCATTGTCGCCTGGCACTAGTGCTGTTTTGTCGGCGAGTTGCCAATCTCTAGCCATCATTCGCTTCCCTTAAAATATGTGCTTACGGAACCCGCCATCCACGGGGATGACAGTGCCGGTGATTTGCGCGGCCAAGGGTGAGGAAAGATAAGCGATAAGATGGCCTATATCTTCCGGTACACCGAAATAGCCTAACGTAATGTCATAGCTTTCATAGGCTTCGCGTTCTTTTTTGGAATAATTACGTAAGATTTGTTCGCTAACAATTTTGCCAGGGGGGATACAGTTAATGGTAATGCCGTCATTAGCAACTTTGCGCGAGAGGCCCTTTGCCCAGGCGTGGACAGCGGCCTTAGGTGGGTTGGCAGTGCGCGGTTGCTCGGGTTCTGATTTGCCAGTGATATTGATGACCCGGCCAAACTTCCGCTCCGTCATGCCAGGTATTAAAGCGTAGGTAATCTCCCGGATCGCACCGTAATTAAGATACATTTCTTCGTCCCATTTCTCGGACGGATAATCATATGGCAAATTTTTCGGCGCTTCGGGGTTTTTGCTGCGGCCGGCAGAGTTTACTAGAATATCTACACTGCCCAGTGCATCTTCAGCGTCTTTAGCTAATTTTGCTGTAGCTCCCGGTTGGAACAAGTCTGCAGAAATTGGAGTGGGGCGCACGCCCCCGGCACTCTCTATTTCGTCCGCTAGGTTTTCCAAAAGTTCCATACGTCGCGCGCTGACCACGCATTTCACGCCGTCTTGTGCCAAAACCTTGGCGGTGCCTTCGCCGATGCCGCGGCTTGCGCCGGTCACCAGGGCTGTTTTTCCTTCGAGTTGAAGGTCCATTGTTATATTTCCCGCTGAAATGATTCTATTCCAATTCTTCATAGCATACTGCGCTACATTGAATGGGGCTATGGGCAAGGTTACTAATATCACTGCCGGTGACGCATCAGTAGGCATCAGTTCTTTTGAAAACCCGTCTGAGCTGTTAATCAATACGTATGAATAGGCCTTGCGATCTTGATGCGGTTACCGCACGTGACTTAATTTTGAAAAAATCACTGTCTCCGCTTGAGCTTTTAGACTCATGCATTGATCAAATTGGAAGTGTGAATCCGAAGGTGAATGCTGTCGTGGCTACGTGTTTTGAGCGTGCGCGCGAAGAGGCAAAACAGGCCGAAGTGAAATCAGGGGATTTGCCGCCGCTTCATGGTTTGCCAATCTTGATCAAGGATCTACAGGAAACAGAAGGTCTGCTCACAACGCATGGCTCTTTGCTATACAAGGACTACGTGCCTGAGGCGGACGAGAGCAATGTTGCGGCACTGCGGGCTGCCGGTGCCATCGTGTTGGGCAAAACGAATACGCCCGAATTCGGTGCTGGTGCGCATACTGTCAATAAAGTCTATGGGGCGACGGGAAATCCGTTTGATCCTAAACGCTCTTGTGGTGGATCATCCGGTGGTTCTGGTGTGGCGCTTGCGCTTAATATGGCGCCGCTGGCGACCGGTTCGGATTCTGGTGGAAGCCTTCGTATTCCGGCTGCCTATTGTGGTGTTGTTGCGCATCGGAGCACGCCCGGTGTCGTTCCGACAGAGAAACATGGAATTGGCTTTACGACCTATGGTGTGCAGGGTGCGATGGCACGAACCGTTGTTGATACGACCCTGATGCAATCTGTTATGGCGCGTTATGACGCTAGCNATCCTCTCTCGACACCGTGGACAGAGGGTCGGTTTGGGCCGTTGGAACCGGTTGATTTGAGTACGCTTCGCGTCGCGGTCAGTGAGGATCTTGGTTTTGCACACGTGGATGATGGCCTTCGGTCCATATTTCGTGAGCGGATTTCTTCATTTCAATCCGTTTTTAAAGAATGTGTAGGTGTCGCGCCGAATTTAGGTGATGTGCGCCGCTGCAACTGGGTTTTACGGGCGGTTCATTTTTTGTCGCGCCACCGAGATCATTATGAAAGGCGCTATGATGAGCTTGGCCAAAACGTAATCGATAATTATGAAGCGGGCTTAAAGCTGGAAGCGGCGGAGATCACCTGGGCGATGCGTGAACAAACAAATATTTTTCGNTCGATGAACCGTTTTTTTGAAGAGTTCGATCTGCTTATTTGTCCGACGGTGGCGGTTCCACCCTTTCCAATCACGCAGCCCTATTGCGACCAAATTAACCATATAAAATTTGATAACTACGTTGAGTGGATGGCACTTACCTGGGGACTGACCATTCCCGGCAATCCGATCACAGACTTACCCTGTGGCGTTGACGCAACTGGTATGCCGTTTGGTTTGCAAGTTTGCGGACCGCACTACCAGGACGAATTCGTCCTTGGCGCTGCTAAAGCACTTGAGGATGTTTTCGCAAAAGACCCGGCACTTTCCAGACCGGTTTCAGGTATGATAAATGAGGTCTCCTAGAGACTATTTAGCTGCGGTGACGATAATCTCCACCAAGGTTTGTGGGGAGCCCAGGCCTGAGCAAACGCACGCCCGGGTGGGATGACAGCCCGGCGTAATCCATTCTTCCCAAGCCTCATTCATTTCCGGTTTGAGGGACATGTCAGAGATAAAAATCATGGCGGTTAAAAGTTTGGATTTGTCGGTCCCGCCCTTGGCCAGATAACCGTCAATAGTTTCTAACACCTGTGCGGTTTGCTCTTTCATGCCAACGGAATTGTCATTTGCAGTATTGCCGGAGATATAGACGACGCCGTTATGCTCAACAACTTTACTCATGATGGCGTTTTCGTCATGTCTTATAATACTCATGCTGGTTCCCCTTTTTTAATAATTTGGCGTACATTATCACAAGTTTTCGAAAGATGGCCTTGCAATATTTGGCCAAGTGCCTGTCCGTCGCGCGCTTCCAAGGTTGCAAGAATGGCTTCATGTTCTTTTATTGCTTCTGCCCATCTATCTTCAGAAATATTCGCGATATAGCGTGCCCGGCGAATGCGGCTTGCGAGTGTTCGATACATTTGTTCGAGGATACTGTTACCGGCGATGCTGAGAATCTTTTCGTGTATTTGTTGGTTGAGGCGGAAATATTCCATGCGCTCACGGCGTGTGAAATGTAGGACCATTTGATAATGTAGAGCGCGAATTTCGGTGAGGTTATCTTCCGAAGCATTGATAGCAGCTAGCTCTCCCGAAAGCGCCTCCAAAGCGCCCATGACTTGAAAAAGGTCGTCCACTTCTTGTGGGGTCAGTGATTTTACTCGGGCNCCGCGATTTGGGAGNAATTCGAGAATGCCTTCCGAAGCAAGCGTTCTGACTGCCTCACGGAGCGGTGTGCGAGAAACGCTAAATCGTTCTGTAAGGGTCCGTTCAGGCACCCTTTCGCCAGGCGCAAGCGTGCCGTCGATAATTAAATCACGAATCTGTCGGACGAGGGCTTCATGGCGTGAAGCCGTTTTGGGTGCGTCGTCAGGCATGATTAGGCTAAGGCCGCTTCCAATACGCACGCCACATGGATGGCCGTACGGCCAGCACCATCCTTGATTTGATGGCGGCAGCTGGTCCCGTCTGCGACAATTAAGGTGGTCGCATCCGCATCACGCACAGCTGGCAANAGNGCCAACTCTCCCATCTTCATTGATATGTCGTAGGTTTCGGTTTGATATCCGAAGCTACCCGCCATGCCGCAGCAGCTGGAGGCGATTGTTTTGACTTCCAAGCCTGGAATAAGCCGGAGTGTTTTCTCGACGGCGCCCATCGCGGCAAAAGCTTTCTGATGGCAATGGCCATGCAGAAACGCCATTTTCTGGGGTAACGGATTGGGAGATAGCTTTAAGTTTCCAGCTTCTTCTTCTGCCGCAAGAAACTCTTCGAATAACAATGCATGTTCGGCTAATGCAGCAGATTCGTTGCCGGGAATCAGAGCCAAATATTCGTCGCGGAGCGTTAGAAGACAAGAGGGCTCTAGGCCGACAATTGGGGTGCCGTTGGCGATATATGGGTATAGTGTATCCAACATATCGCGCGCGCGGTCTTTGGCTTTTTCGACCATGCCAGCAGCTAAAAGTGTGCGTCCTTCATCGAGCGGCTGTCCTTTATTCCGACCGGGCACATGCACTCGATATCCGGCCTTGGTGAGAACAGTCAGGGCGGCATGTAAAATTTCTGGTTCGAAATAGGCATTGAAGACATCTGCCAAAAGGACCACTTCGCGCCCACCTATTGGGCCGAACGGTCCTTCCCCGCAGCGAAACCAATCACGCCGCCATTGGGGTAGGTTTCGCTTACCACTGAATCCGGTGATGAGTTGGGTGATGCCCGCCATGCCGGGCAACCAATTACGCGCATTGAAAAGCCATGGTATTTTAGCGGCGTAGTGCGCGTAGTTTGGCAAGTATGCGACCAACTTGTCACGCAATGAGAATCCATGGCGCTTTTTGTAATGGTGTAGAAATTCGATTTTCATGCGCGACATGTCGACACCGGTTGGGCATTCTCGCTTGCATCCTTTGCAGCTGACGCATAGGGCCATGGTATCAGCCATAGCGTCGCTAGTAAGAGCATTGGGGCCAAGCTGACCAGAGAGCGCTAGCCGTAATGTATTTGCGCGGCCGCGGGTGAGATCTTTCTCATCGCCAGTAGCGCGGAACGATGGACACATGACGTTAGCATCCGACTTCCGGCAGGCGCCATTGTTGTTACACATTTCCGTGGCGCTTGCGAAGCTGCCCCAATCGGACCAATCAAGCGCCGGCTCTAATGGAATCTGCTCGTAGCCCGGTTTAAAGCGAAATAGGGTTCGGTCGTCCATTTTTGGCGGGCGCACAATCTTGCCGGGATTTAAAGATTGATTCGGATCGAAGATATCTTTCACTTCTTCAAAACTTTTAATCATCCGTTTGCCGAACATGTCTCTATGAAAGTCCGAGCGCACCAGGCCATCCCCGTGCTCGCCGGAGTGCGAGCCCTTATATTCACGGACCATTTCAAAGGCTTCCTCGGCGATAGCGCGCATTTTTGGAGCCCCTTCCGGGTCTTTTAGGTTGATTACTGGGCGAACGTGAAGGCAGCCTACTGAGGCATGCGCATACCATGTACCTGTGGTGCCATGCTTATCAAACACCTGTGTAAGTCGATCGGTATATTCCGCCAAGTCTTCAAGCGGGACGGCGCAATCCTCGATAAAAGAAACTGGTTTTCCGTCGCCCTTCATAGACATCATAATGTTGAGACCAGACTTACGAACTTCCCAGAACTCCTTTTGATCGGCACTGTTTGTGGCCCGGACGACTGCATCAGGAAACCCAATATCGCCCATTAGCTGATCTAGGCGATTCAGCTTATCGTGTTGTTCGTCTTCGTTTTCACCTGCGAATTCAACCAACAACAAACTATCTGGCATTCCCTTCACAAATTTTTTAATGGTCGGCCGGAAGATGGGAATTCCTAGTGCCAAATCCATCATAGTTCGGTCGACCAGCTCAACTGCGCTTGGATCGAGCTTCACAATGTGTTGGGTGGAGTCCATGGCTCTATAGAAGGTGGGAAAATGACAAATGCCGAGGACTTTATGAGCCGGTTGTCGGTGCAGCCCCAGTTTGATTTTGGTGGAAAAGCCAAGAGTGCCTTCCGAACCCACCAAAAGATGAGATAGATTGGGTGTGGTGCCACCTGGTCGGTTTGATGCTCTGTGGATTAACGCGTCAATGTTATATCCACCAACACGGCGCATGAGGCGAGGAAAGCGGTTGAGAATTTCATCTGCTTCTCGGTTTCCCAAATCTAAAAGTTGTTTCGCGAGTGCCTTAAAAGAGGCGGGAAGATCTTTGTTTTCGTAATCTACCGGTAGTTCGCCGAAATTGTATGTTTCGCCATTCGCCAAGATAGCTTCGACGGCGTGAACATTATCGCGCATGGTGCCGTAACGGATGGAGCGAGAGCCACAGCTATTGTTGCCGGTCATGCCGCCGATAGTGGCCCGGCTCGAAGTAGAGATATCCACCATGAACATTAGGCTATACGGATCGAGTAATTGGTTTAATTGATCCAGGGCGATACCAGGTTGAACAGTAATTTGGTGTTGATCCGGATCGAAGTCCACTACTTGGTTGAGATGTTTGCTGACATCTATAATCAACGCTTCGCCGACCGTTTGGCCGCATTGTGATGTGCCGGCGCCGCGCGGCAAGATAGGGATATTTTCTTGCTGCGCGATTTCCATCGCGGTGCGAATATCGGCCTCAGTTTTTGGTACCACGATTCCGATGGGTTCAATTTGATAATGGGANGCGTCGGTGCTGTAGCGACCGCGGCTGAACCGATCGAATAAAACGTCCCCTTCTATTTCACTAGAGAGTCTTTGTGCTAGCGCACTGTCTCCCACTCGGGCGTGGTCGTCAGTGACAATCGAATGGCGATGCGCCATAAGTGCGATCCTTATTTAATCATATACCCAACCCCTGACAATTAAATTGTATACAATTTAAATGCACTTTGTCAAAATAGCATGGGAAAGGGTTTTGATCAGAGAATTTGGAACTATTTTTGTATACAAAATAGTAGATAATCGATTTTTAGTGAGGATGACGTTATGAGCCACCGCAGCGGCCGACATTTTTTACAAATTCCTGGCCCATCAAATGTACCTGATCGAATTTTACGCGCTATCGATAAAGCGACTATGGATCATCGTGGGCCGGAATTTGGTGTAATGGCCCGCCAATTGTTGGACGACCTCAAGGAAGTTTTTAAAACAGATAATGACGTGATCATTTTTCCGTCTTCAGGCACCGGTGCTTGGGAGGCAGCTTTGGTGAATACACTTTCGTTTGGTGACAAGGTGGTAATGTACGAGTCCGGTCAGTTTGCCGCCCTTTGGAAGGGGTTGGCGGAACGGATTGGTCTTGAGCCGCAATTTATCGAGAGCGATTGGCGGCACCCAGTCAACCCGACCGACGTGGAGGCATTGCTGAAGGATGATTCGACGGGCGAGATCAAAGCTGTTTGTATGGTTCACAATGAAACTTCAACGGGTATTGTCAATGATATTGCNGCTGTACGTAAAGCGATAGATTCGGCGGGCCATTCGGCGCTGCTTATGGTCGATACGATATCAGGCCTTGGTTCTATTGATTATCGACATGATGAATGGGGCGTCGATGTTAGTGTTGCGGGATCCCAGAAGGGATTGATGATGCCGCCGGGCTTGAGCTTTAACGCGGTTAGTGACAAGGCCAAGAAAGTCTCTGAATTATCCACGATGCCAAAATCCTATTGGTCTTGGGATGAAATGTTGAAGTTAAATGCGACAGGCTACTTTCCCTATACTCCTGCGACTAACCTCCTTTACGGACTGAGTGAGGCGATTGCGATGCTGCAGGAGGAAGGTCTAGACAATGTATTTATCCGCCACTCGCGGTTTGCCGAGGCAACTCGTCGTGCGGTCAGGGCTTGGGGTTTAGAAATAGTGTGTAAAGAAGAATCAGCGCGTTCGGATGTCATAACAGCGGTATTTTTACCCGATGGTTATGATGCAGACGCTTATCGCAAAATTGTCCTGGAAAATTTTGATATGTCGCTTGGTAATGGGCTTGGCAAGGTGGCCGGCAAAGTGTTCCGAATCGGCCACCTCGGGGATTTTAACGAGCTGATGTTGGCGGGCACACTTTGCGGTGTTGAAATGGGTCTAGGGTTGGCAGGTGTGCCTCATAACAAGAACGGTGTTTCGGCAGCGCTTGATTATCTAGCTCATGGTGGCAACGCTGCGCCAGCGTAGTTTTAACCATAATGACTGATAAAATTCTTGTTGAACGACGCAGCTTAATAGCCACCGTCACGTTGAACAATCCGCTTAAGCTAAACGCTCTGGATAAAGAGATGTGGCTCGGGTTGGGGGAGGCGATGGAGCTTCTTTCTTCTGACGATACACTTCGGTGTGTCGTGTTGCGAGGTGCCGGCGGTAAGTCATTTGCAGCGGGGGCCGATATATCGCGTTTTGCGGAAGAACGCTCGTCGCCAGAATTGGCTAAGGAGTATCACCATACGATCGACCTTGCGATGAACGGTATTTATCAATGTAGGCATCCGACAGTGGCTTTGATTGAGGGTGTGTGTGTTGGTGGCGGCATGGAGGTGGCGAGCTGCTGTGACATTCGAATTTGTGGCGAGAGTAGCCGATTCGGTGTTCCCATTAAATGGCTAGGTATAACTATGCATTACGGCGAATTGGCGCGCGTGATGGAAGTAGTTGGCCCCGTGATAGCTCGCGAGATTCTGTTGGAGGGCGAAGTGTTTGGTGCGGAACGGGCCAAAGAAGTGGGTTTCGTGAATCGGATTCTTGCCGATGCGGACGTCGAGGCTGAAGCCTACGCAACCGCGGACCGCATTTCTCGTGGCGCCCCGATTGCTGCACGGCTCAATAAAAAATTCATCCATCGGCTCACCCAACCCCAGCCCATTTCCCAAGCGGAGCATGACGAGACCTATATCAGCGTTGAGACGGAAGATTTTAAGACTGGAATTGAGGCCTTTCTCGCCAAGAAACGGCCAAACTTTAAGGGGCGGTAGACTACAATTTACTCACTNCCAGTGGCTCCTTTCGGTAATGTTTTGTCCCTTTTGATGAAAGCACTTACGGTGGTGTCGGTCTCTTCGTCATCAGGCAAAATACGAAAAGACCCATCCGGGTGCCGGACTATTATTAGGCCAGTGGCTTCTATCGAAGCATATTGGTAGCCATCGATTCCCATACCTCAATGCCCGCTAGAGAGTTACAAGATGGCATGTTAGCGTCTCATAGTCTTAATTGCACGGAAAAGGGACTGATGTTTGATCTTATTATTGAAGGCGGTAGGGTGATTGACGGCACAGGTGCGTCGGCTGTTCGCGCCGATGTAGCAGTGGTGGGAACACGAATCGCAGAAATCGGTAACCTCTCATCTGAAAGTGCATCGACCCGTATCGACGCTTTTGATAGGGTTGTAACACCCGGCTTTATTGATTCCCATTGTCATTCGGATTTGGCGTTACTTGCAGACCCAACGGCGGAATGTAAGGCTGGTCAAGGCGTGACGACCGAAGTGATTGGCAATTGCGGCTGGTCTGTTTTCCCAATGGTGGACAAGACGCGTAATACGATTCAAGACCATGCTAAGCCGATCTTTGCCCATCCCGAGGTAGACTGGCATTGGTCCGATTTGAATGGTTATTGGAAGGCTATTTCAAAGAACGGCGTTGGTGTGAATGTCGCAAGCCTCATAGGGCACGGTTTTGTCCGAAATGCAGTGCTTGGTTATGAAGACCGTCAAGCAACCGATACTGAACTCAATCAAATGCGCAAGTTCGTCCAAGACGCAATGGATCAAGGCGCGATTGGTCTCTCTACCGGGCTCTGCTATGCGCCAGGCTTATTCGCGAACACTGACGAAGTGGTTGCCCTGGCCGAGGTTGCCGGAGCGAATAAGGGAATCTACGTTACCCATTTGCGCAATCAAGTAGATGGACTGATTGAATCCGTCAAAGAAGCGCTAGAAATTGGGGTAAAAGGCAAATTGCCGGTATTGGTTTCCCATCACAAGTCTATTGGTAAGCGCAATTGGGGCAAAGTAAAAGAAACACTTAAACTATTGGATGAAGCGCGCACTGCCGGCACTGACACATTTTCCGACGTCTATCCCTATACCGAGGGTGCATCGACCATGATGTCTATTTTGCCACCTTGGGCGCTGGTTGGGACGGTGGAGGATATAATGAATCGGCTTTCTAGTGGCCGAGCACGGGCACAAATTACTCAAGACGTGGCAAATGGGATCGCAGGTTGGGAAAACCGAATTGAGGTGTTGGGATATGAGAATATCTTCATCGCTTATGTACAAAGCGAAGCCAACCGTGATTTGGAAGGCTTGTCCATTGCAGACGCGGCCAAAAAGCGCGGCGAACCTTGCCTTGAGTTTATCATGGATCTGCTTTTAGCAGAGAAAGGCGATATTGGACGGCTCGGCGCTAACACATGCGAAGAAGATGTAATCGATGTGTTGTCTTCACCTTTTACGATGATTGGTAGCGATGGGATTGATGCGGGAACGAAGCCCCATCCTCGTTTGTACAGCACATTTCCCCGGGTTCTGTCAAAATACGTACGCGAACAAAAGGTGTTAACGCTGGAAGAGGGTGTGCGGCGTATGACAGGATTGACTGCAGAGACCCTTAAATTGCCGGGGGTAGGATTTATCCGTACCGGCTATAAAGCGGATATTACTATATTTGATCCGGCAAAGATTAAGGAAACTAACAGTTTTTCGGACCCACGCAAACATCCCGTAGGGATAGATTGGGTTCTAGTGGGCGGTGTTGTAGCGATGGCGGAAGGCAAATTGACAGGTAATTTAAATGGCCAAGTGCTTCGGCGACAGAAACATTAGAGCGATGGCAAAAGAAACAGAGGATTAAATGCGATTATTGGCATTTGAAAAAGGGGGTTTTCCCACACTTGGACTGCGGCGTGGTGATGAGTTTATTGATTTGTCAGAGGCGGCGCCTGACTTGCCTTCTCATATGCCTGGCTTGCTTGGTGCAGGGGACGCTGCCAAGGATAGGCTTTCGGCCTTGTTGGAGAACCCACCGGCGAATGCGGTGCGGGCATTGGACGGTATTACATACTGTCCGCCGGTTTGGAATGCAGGTAAAATAATCTGCGTTGGACTTAATTATGAAGATCACGCAGCTGAAACCAAGCTCGACAAGCCGGATTATCCGATTTTGTTTCTACGAGTGGCGACAACGTTGGTTGGCCATGAGCAACCTTTGGTTGTCCCAAAAGCCTCCGAGCANCTTGATTACGAAGCTGAAATGGTCGTTGTCATCGGTTCAAAGGGTCGCAATATTGCCCGTGAAAAAGCATTAGAATTAGTCGCCGGATATTCGGTTTTCAACGAAGGTTCCGTGCGCGATTTCCAGTTCAAAAGCCAAACCTGGACATCGGGTAAGAACTTTGATGCGTCTGGAGGCTTTGGCCCTGAACTAGTAACTGCCGACGAAGTACCGCCAGGCGGGCAGGGACTAAAAATTAGGACGCGCTTGAACGGCGAGACTCTGCAGGATGGTAATACCAAAGATATGATGTTCAAAGTGCCCGAATTAATAAGAGTAATCAGCGAAGTAATGACCTTGGAGCCGGGCGACATCATTGTTTCCGGTACGCCGCCTGGCGTAGGATTTGTTAGAACGCCGCCGATATTTATGGGCGCTGGCGATACCTGTGAAATTGAGGTAGAGGGGATCGGTTTGCTCCGGAATCCTATCATTGCAGAGCAGTAACCGGTTCGTTNAACGATTAATGCAGTTCATTGCCTTCGCCCTATTTTAGTGCGTTCGGGGATTTTTGATAGTGTAGCCGCGATGTTAATGCCGGAATAGGCTTCGATAAANACTTTTTAGGCAATTTTGAAGGCTAGAACAGTAAAACGCTTTATACAGGGAGCCAGGGTCCAGCATTCGCTATTTTTGGAATCACCAGCGATATATGACTAACAACCATCACGATGCCCATATCACGAGGTATGGACGGGTAATCGGCAAATCCCACTGCCTTTCCTGAATTTATGTCAGGAACGGTATACCTCGATTCAATATTGCTTGGGCCTATAATATTCGCGATTAGATTATTCTTGGACTGTTTAAATTGCCGTTTATGACCTATCTGCTAAAATTAGTCTTTGCTCAATACCCTTCGCACATTAGCTACAGTTACTTCGTCCGTCATTTCATTTGCTTCATCGGTTGCCCATGCGACATGTGGTGTAATGAGTAAATTCGGCACATCAGCAAAATCTGCGCCGCTGGTAGCATTGATCGGTTCTTTTTCAAAGACGTCAATAGCAGCGCCACCTAGTTTTCCAGATTTAAGGCCATCAATTACCGCAGCTTCATCGAGAACCCCACCTCGGGAGGCATTTATAAGTATTGTACCTGTACGCATCTTTGAAATTGCTGCCGCATCAATGATGTGGTAGGTTTCTTCGGTGAGAGGCACATGACAACTAATTATATGAGATTTTTTAAATACTTCTATCGCTGATGTTTTCACAGTTTTGCCCCAGGCATGGTGGTCTTCAGCGACGTAGGGATCATTTCCCAGGACGTCCATGCCTAAACCATGTACGCGTACGGCCACTTCGCGTGAAATGGCGCCAAAGCCGATCAAACCGAAAGTGCGTTCTCTGGCTTCTAAGCCCATGACTTCATTCCGTGGCCACTCACCAGCAATGACCCGTTTATTGAGGTTGAAGATACCGCGTTTTAATAAAATCATCATGGCAGTGATCGTATATTCAGCTACTGCGACGGTGTTTGCACCTAATGCCGGGCACACTTCGATGTTCCTTGTCGCGCAAGCCTTTAGATCGAACTGATCTAGCCCAACACCCAGCCGNCCAATGACTTTTAAATTTGGTGCGGCATCCAATAGTTCGGCCGTAATTTTGGTACGATTTCGAACGATTAACCCTTTGCAATCAGATAATAAAGCAGGAATTTCGTCTTGTCGTTCCGCTAAGCCGCGGTCATAATGTACCGTATAATCTTGGGATAAATCGTTTATTGTGGAATCCATAACGAATTCCGTAATAACTATTTCTGGCATCCAGTCTACTCACCTAATTTCCTGATTATATTATACATTTTAGATTTTGATTCTATCCCGATCCCGGGTGTATCTGGCGGTACGGTGTAACCATCTTCAATAATCGCATCGTCGGCAAAACCACCAAAGGGCTGAAATACTAGTGGGTAAGATTCTGTGCCGCCAAGCTGCAAGCCGGCAGCCATATGAAGGCCCAGTTGATGGCCGCCATGGGGAATTTGTTGTCGTCTCGTCCAGCCCAGTGTTCCAATGGCCTCCATCGTTTGTAAATACTCACTCAATCCATATCCCAGTGCCGGGTCCATCTGAATCCAGTCTTTTTCGGGGCGAAGGCCGCTATAAAGTACGAAATTGGTCACATCTTGACGGGAAAACAAATTCTCCGCAGTCGCAATAGGATTGGAATATTGTTCGGCTAATGCCTTATGGAGGGCGAAATCTAGGGGATCGCCTGGCTCCTCGTACCAAAATAGATCAAGCGATTCTATGGCTTTACCAAATGTAATCGCCTGGTCTAGGTCGAATTTACCATTAGCGTCCACCGCCAAATTTTGTCCTGAACCGACTAAGTCCAAAACTGCATCTATGCGTTTTAAATCCGTTTTTAGGTCCGCTCCGCCAATTTTCATTTTTAGAATACGGTAACCAAGTAATTGATATTGGGCCATTTCGGCCCGTAGGCCCTCTATTTCCTTACCGTCGTAGTAATAACCACCGCCGGGGTAAACGAGCACCTTTTCATCAAATTTGTTTTCGTTGTATCGTTCGGATAGTAGCCGCCAGAGCGGTTTTTCTTCTAGTTTTGCGAGTGCATCCCACACAGCCATGTCGATTACTGCTGCCGCCACTGCGCGGTCACCATGACCGCCAGGTTTTTCATTTTTCATCATGGCTTTTTGAATTTTGAACGGATCAAACAAGCCACTTTCATCCAAGAGACTGTCCGGCTGGGCCTCCAGGATTCGGGGAATAAGGCGTTCGCGTAGAATACTCCCTTGAGCGTAGCGGCCGTTCGAGCCACAGCCATAGCCAATTATTGGCTTACCATTCCTAGTTTTGTCAGTAATGAGCGCAACCACGCTTGTGGTCATTTTTGAAAAATCGATTACGGCATTCCGCATCGTCGATTGAATCTTTTCTGTACTCTCTCTAATGTCCAAAATTTGCATATGCGGTTATCCACACCTCGTAGACGTCCTAATTTTTAATTAGTGTGATGCCTAAAAGTGCTTTTTTAAATTTAGGGGGGCTCACGCCTTCAATCGCACTTNTAGTCATTCCGGTGACTAAGCGTCAATGCTCGTTCTTTTGTATTTTTGGACATTAGGCGGTGTATTGCCGCCTTAACGTTCTGCCAGGCCGTTTCCCGGTAGATTCGCCAAATTGGTAGATACACTCTCCATTGACGAAAACCATTTCGATACCGTCTGCCGGATGTTGCGGATTGTCAAAACTGGCGCTGTCGATGATAGTTTCTGGATCGAATAGGGTGAGGTCAGCGAAGTTACCCTCTTTAAGAGTACCGCGCGCCGCAAGGCCGAAGGTTTCCGCGGGTAGACCGGTCATTTTATGGATTGCTATTTCGAGCGGCAGAAGCCCTAAGTCTCGACTGTAATGGCCTAGAACTCGGGGAAAAGTACCCCATAAACGTGGGTGAGGTTTTTCATCATGGGGCAAACCGTCCGATGCAATCATTGAAGGTGGATACTGAATGACCCGTTGTACGTCCTGTTCATCCATCGCAAAATAAATAGCACCTCCTGGCATCAGCTTTTTGGCAGCGTCTTCCAATGGGACGCCCATTTCATCGGCGACATCCGCGAGGTCGCGGCCGGCATGCTCGGGCATCGATTTAGACCAGGTTATGAGTGTCTTTTTCGAATGCTTTAGCCTGTCGGGTCGAATAACTGTCGATGATGCGTGGTATGGATACACGTCCAAATGGACCTTTTGTAGGCCTCGAATTTTCTCTATAATCTCAATTGTTTGCTTTGTGCGTCCGAATTGTGCCTTGCCAGCCACTTTGTGGTGGGNGAGGACCACGGGANCTCCCGCCGCGCGTCCAATCTCGAAGGCTTCCTCCAGTGCTTCCTCTACTTTTTCTTCTTCGTTCCGGAGGTGCGTGGTGTAGAGTGCGCGCGCCGGGCCTAATAATTTCGCTAAAGCAATAACTTCGCTGGTGGGCGCAGGCATTGCGGGAGTGTAGGCGAGGCCCGTCGAGAGCCCCAGCGCACCTGCATCCAGTGCTTCTTGAAGGTTTTCTCGCATATGATTTAGTTCTATGTTAGTGGCGGCGCGCGTAAGGTCTTTCATCGCACCAGCCCTTAGCGTCGTATGCCCGCAAAGAAGACCCGCGTTCAGGGATGGGGGATTTTCCTCTAAATTCCTAAAAAAGCTTTCCATTTTGGGAAAGTGGTAGCCGTCTCCTAAGAGATCTAGGGGTGGCGGCAAAGGGGCTTCTCCCCAAGTCAAGGGCGCTAGGCTGATTCCGCAATTTCCGGCGATGACAGATGTCACGCCTTGACTGGCCTTGTAGGTCATATCGGGCCACATTAACAGAGCGTGGTCATCATGTGTGTGGACGTCAATGAAACCAGGTGAGAGTACTTTTCCGGTTGCGTCGATTGTGGATACTTTTTTTTGTGCGCTGATTTCTCCAATTTTGGCTATGCGGTCATCGCTTACCGCCACATCCGCTTTATATCGATCAGCCCCGGTACCATCGATAACGGTTGCATTAAGAATAAGCAGGTCGAAGGGTGTATTTGCCATTGATGGAACCATATTCTGACGTTGCGAGGATTTTTATAAGAAATCAGTGGATATTACTCGGCATAATTTTCCTAATATTACAAATATTTTGCCGATTTTGCTCTACGGGAGCACATGCTTAGCATTGAGCACTAGCATTTTTGAAAAAAATACTAATACTTCAAACTCAAGAATTATTTATGAAAAGAATGTATTATTTGAACAATTAAGTAAAAAAATATATTTACATAAATAAATGTAATTTTTTTTACCATTTTAAATATATTTTTGTAAAAGTTCAAAATTGATACATTTTATGAAATAGGTGCTCTGTATTTTGCATATGAACTTTTAAGAAACCGTATTTGTAAAAATCTTATGATATTTAAATGGCTGTGAATATAAAACACGCTAGCATTAATTTTTGCTTACTATTTACTTTCTGTTTCACTTCTATTAGGGGGAAAANTTCTGATAATAATTTAGTTAGTACAGTACTGGCTATTACGATTTCTGGATTCTGCGCTGTCGAGTACTTTTCAACACCGTCTCAGGCCATGAGTATTCGACACGCAGTGCAAACCGCTATTCAGACTAATCCTAATGTCGGTATCGTGATTGAAAAACATCGCGTAGCGGCAGAGAAAGTAAAGCAGGCCCAAGGAATTCTATATCCTGAGATTGATGTGCGGATTGCTTATGGTCCTGAATGGGTCACAGATCCGACGACCCGCGCAAGATTACGCGATGACGATAATGACTCAGATATTGTCCGTTTGCCCCGATCCGAAGTTCGTATTACGGTTCGCCAGCTTTTGTTCGATGGCTTTGCTGCAATCCGAGAGATTGATCGTCAGAAAGCACGCGTTCGATCATCCTCTAAGCGAATTCGTGAAACATCAGAATTGGTGGCACTGGACGCAATTGAAGCGTATCTGGAATCTCTTCGTCAGCGTGAATTGGTCGCGCTATCGTCCAAAAATGTCCGCATCCACGAAGACTATTTAAAATTAGTCCGCTCTCAGGTCGCCCGCGGTGCGTCCAGCCAGGCTGATGTTGAACAGGCGGGCTCTCGGCTTGCATCGGCGCGTGATAATTTAGTAGCAGCTGAGGGTCGGTCAATCGATGCGGACTCTATTTATAATCGGATTGTTGGTAACGAAGCGAAGAATTTGGTTCGTCCAGTGGTACCGCTTGCTCACTTACCGCAATCTTTGGAATCCGTTGTTGGTTTTGCGACGGAAATGAACCCAACTGTACGTGTACTCAGGGCGGATGTGGATACGGCTATACAAGCACTTAAAGTAGCTAAATCGCGATTCTCCCCTCGAGTTGATTTACAATTGGCCACCAACCGCACAAATAATGTCGGCGGTAAAAGGGGGGTTGATATTGATGGTTCTGCGTTGGTCGTGATGACCTATAACATATTTCGGGGCAGCCGAGATTTAGCGCGAAAGCGTGAACTAACGGCCCGTTTGGCGGTATCACGCCAACGGTTAAATCGTCAACTTCGGCTTTCGGAAGAAGAGGCGCGTCTATCTTGGAATGCCCTACAAAACGCCCGTTCGCGACTTCTTGCTAATTGGTCAGAGGTGCAGGCGAATGAACGGGTGCGTAACACCTATCGCCAGCAGTTTGACATGGGGCAAAGGAGTTTGCTCGACCTGCTAGACACTGAAAATGAGCTATTCATTGCTAAGACAAAACAACTTACCTCTGAATTCGTGGAATATTTTGGGATATACCGAATTCTACTGACCGCTGGATTATTGTTGAGTTCATTGGATGTGGCTTCTGAGAATGAACCCTATGTTGGTCACGAGGGGGCTGGGCCGGTGAATGAAGGCGTGGCACCGAATATGGGAGACCCAGCAGGTCAAGCGCCACAAAATAACCAGCTACTGCCCGGTTCGCCGCGAACCGCACCGTTTTTGCCCGGTGCCCCGCCGATGGGCGCTGATACTCTGCCGGAGAATGCTCCTTTACTTGATCCGGCGGTGCCCGTCGCACCGGACCATCCGTTTATAAACCCTGATAGGTCGGATCCTACTGCCGTTTTACGTAACGCTACACGAACAGACCATCATTCGGTTAAATATCTGGAACAACTGGCTGCCGACGTGCCACCGCAGCTTTTCAGTAAAACCGGCCACCTGCCACCACCACTTATCCCTTCTGCACTAACGGCTATGCTCGTTTATGCCGGACCAGCCGTGCAAAAGCTGCGTTTACCCTATCGTTTTTCGGAAAATCAATCGCTGTATAATCCTGTTAAGGAGAATAAGTCGATACAGTTATCCTCCAGACAGCAGGTACCCCAGCGGAATTACTCAGTTACTCTAAATTCGCAATCGGCAACGCCCCTGCGTTCTTTGGACTCGAGTGCTTCCTACTGGGGCTTTTAAGATTCGGTCAAACAAATTTGAGTCATTTGTCGAAGAAGTGTTTTTTAAAAGGGAGCCTAGGCTTTCAGGTAAAACATCTTAAAATCATGAGGCATTTTGCCCGGGCATGGGCCTCGCAATAGGGGACGAAGCGGAGAAAAAATGGCGGATAAAAAAGCGATCACCTCAGTCCGACACTGGCAAACTTTAACTACTAATGATTTTGCAACATCGGACTGGAGTAATACCATTGCCATCTTGCCCGTTGCCGCCATCGAACAGCATGGACCCCATTTGCCACTCGATGTGGATACGGCGATAAATGCGGCGGTATTAAAGGCGGGGCTGGATCAAGTTCCGGATGACCTCTCAGTGCTTGTTCTGCCAGCGCAGAACGTGGGTTACAGCGAAGAGCATACTTCTTTCCCCGGTACGTTAACGTTGAATGCTGAAACACTCCTCCGGGTTTGGCGAGAGATCGGGGAATGTGTTTCGCGCGTCGGCATTCGAAAGTTGTTAATCTTCAATAGTCATGGAGGTCAAAACGAGCTAATTGCGATTACTGCCAGGCAGCTTCGTGTATCTAAAGCGATGTTTGTTGCAACGTCCAGTTGGTCCCGCCTTGTCTCGTTGGNAGATTTATTTGAGTCGGAAGAATTATGTTTTGGTATTCATGGAGGTGCAGTGGAAACGTCCTTGATGCTTCATATCTCACCGGATCATGTGCAGATGGATCAGATTGCTTACTTCCCATCTACAGGGCAAAAAGTTGCCGAGCAATCGAAACACCTGTCAGCTACAGGGCGTGTTACCTATGGTTGGATGACAGAAGATCTCAATAGGTCGGGTGCCGTCGGTGATCCACGCCTGGCAACGGCTGAAATTGGGCAGGAAATCCTGTCGCGGGCTGCAAAAGGGGTTGTCGAGCTGTTGGAAGATTTGGATAAAGTAGACCTCTAATCGTTATATGCGACAAGACTATTGGCTGGGATCGAAAGTTTGTCTCGCCCCTTTAAAAAAGCGAGTTCGATAATAAAGGAGGCCGAAAGCACATCAGCGTCGACTTGGTGCAAAAGTTCAACGGTTGCTGCCGCAGTACCGCCGGTTGCCAATAAATCATCCATTACGACAACTTTATCACCAGCGGTTATTGCGTCCGCTTGAATCTCGATGGTGTCGGTGCCGTACTCTAAATCATAGTCATAAGCAATTGTTTCGCCGGGTAATTTACCTTTTTTACGAATCATGGCGAAACCGATGTCTAGTTCTAACGCAAGAGGCGCGGCAGTTAAAAATCCACGCGATTCAATACCTACGAGTAAATCCGGTTTTTGGTCTCCGACAGTTTCGGATAGTTGGCTTATGCAATACCGCCACGCTTTTGGATCGGATAGCAATGTCGATATATCGTAGAAAAAAATGCCAGGTTTCGGAAAATCGGGAATGCCACGAATATGGTCTTTTAAATCCATCGTTAAAATATTCCTCCCTGTGCAATGGTGTATCCTAATGTTTCCGTGACTTTGCTGCAATCCGCCAACTCGATTGCTTTGTCGTGTCAGTACCTAAGCCGTTTTCCTTAGAATAAAACCTTGTCTTGGACCGCCTGTGAGGTGGTCTCAGTTCTCACCTGCCACTTTTTAAACATGACCTACCACCTAAATAACAAAATTTTTCTGAGTGAAAACATTCTTCTGAGCTTATTATTACAGTGTAATTAAGTAATACTAGCCGTGTTTTTTTCGATANAAATTAGAATTAGCAATACAAAGTTTTTTAGGCCGCCACAATAATTGATGACAGTTTTTACGACATGGTCTACCAACCTTGCTGCTTCTCCCAACGTTCAGCTTAATGGCGGAAATCTCGCCTTTCTCGCATTGCCAACCTATTAACCAACGTCTATAACGCGGCCCACAGTCGGGGAGTAGCTCAGCCTGGTAGAGCACTACGTTCGGGACGTAGGGGCCGGAGGTTCGAATCCTCTCTCCCCGACCAATTAAATATATAGATATTACAATGTCTTATCGATATCTTGCCCCCGGATCCAGTCATCGTGAATTCGGAGTAGATTTTGGGCATGGATAAGGAGGAACAAGATGACTGAGGCTTCTATCGAATTGAACGGAAAGTCCTATCTACCGCCAAGTGAACCATTAGTCGTAGTTTGTATCGATGGCGGCGACCCGGAATACATGGAACAGGGTATAAAAGACGGGATAATCCCTACCATTGAAGGCTTTATGAAAGATGGGTTTTACGGCATTGCTCAGGGCTCCATGCCGAGTTTTACCTGTCCAAATAATATGTCCATCGTCACTGGCACGGAACCAGAAACCCACGGTATTTCTGGTAATTTCTTCTTGGATCGAGAAACCGGTGAGCCGGTTGTTATGACTGGACCGGAACTGCTTCGGGNGCGCTCAATCATGAGCGAGTTTTCGCGCCACGGCATTACCGTTGCTTCGGTGACCGCTAAGGATAAGCTTCGGACACAGCTACAAAAAGGGATGGATATGTCAAATGGCTCGGTGAGCTTTTCTTCCCAATATGCTGATCGTTGCACAATACAAGAAAACGGTATTGAGAACGTACTTGGCTTTGTAGATCAACCATTGCCGGATATGTATTCGGCGGAACTTTCTTTGTTTGCGCTTGATGCAGGAATAAAGCTGTTGGAGGAACGCCGTCCCAGCATCCTCTACCTGTCCCTAACAGATTTCATCCAGCACTCGCACGCGCCTGGCACACCTGTGGCAGATCAATTCTACAAGGATATGGATGCACGATTTGCACGCATGCTGGAGTTGGGTGCAAATGTTGCGCTTACAGCTGATCATGGTATGGGAGACAAGGCGGATGAGCAGGGCGAGCCTAATGTGATTTGGCTTCAGGATGTCTTAGACGAAGTATTGGGGAGCAATGCCGCTAGGGTGATTTGTCCGATCACGGATGCTTTTGTCGGTCACCATGGTGCATTGGGTGGCTTTGTCCGGGTTTATGTTAACGGCAATACTCAGTCTGACGAACTTATTGAAGTCGTAAGAAATATACCTGGTATTGAGAAATGTTGGACTGCGGAAGGTGCTGCTAAAGAATTGGAACAACCGCTGGACCGCGAGGGCGATGTGGCACTTGTGGGTGATAAGAAGACCGTAATCGGTGGTCGTGCAGTCGATCATGATTTGTCCGCATTAAAGGGTCATCGACTTAGAACCCATGGTAGTTTGCACGAAGCGGATGTGCCGTTCGTTCTATCAAGGCCGTTGAAAGACGAGTACGCAAGACGCAGCGAGAATGAGCTGCGCAGTCACAATCTTTTTGAATTCGCCCTTAATGGCACTGTGGAAGCAAACTAATGATCACAAAAAATTAAGACAGTATTTTTCACTATCTATGATGTACCCAGCAACCTATCTATCATTATGATNTACTACGTCCGTGAGGTTAAGATCGATGAGGTTATCATTTGCTCTGCGATTACGAAAATTTTCTGATCCTAAGTTCATTACAAGGCGGGTTATAAAGTTATTGCCGCATCCCTCTCCAAAGGCTTGAGGTTTGTGATCCCCATGTCAGTCAAGACAGTTTCTATTGCGGCCAAAGCTTCTTTGATGACCTCGCTGTCGAGCTTGCCAATGCATCCGATGCGAAAGGATTCAACTTTCGTAAGTTTCCCTGGGTAAACAGAAAAACCTTTGTCGTTTAAGCGATCATAGAATTCGCCGAACTTAAAGTTTGGATCAGCCGGCGTTAGTATAGTTACAATTATAGGCGCCTGAAGAGCGTCAGGTAGTAACGTCTGGAAGCCAAGTGCCCGTAATCCGGCAAGCAAAGTGCTGCAATTCGAGCGATAGCGTGAATATCGGCTTGCAATTCCCCCTGCATCTTCAAATTCGTCGAGTGCTTGGTCGAAAGCGGCAATGACATGGGTTGGTGGCGTAAATCGCCACTGCCCGTTAGACTCCAGTGCCTGCCATTGGTCGTAAAGATCAAGGCTGAGGGAATGCGCATTCCCTTTACAGGTGGCCAAGAGAGATTCTCGTATTAGGGCAAAGCCCATGCCTGGAACGCCTTCGAGGCATTTATTCGCTGACGCAATAATAGCATCGTATGGCACGCGCTCAGGGGCTAGATCGATGGCCCCAAAACTACTCATTGCATCAATCAATAAATACCTTCCATGTTCTGCTACGGTCCGTGCAATTTCTTCAATTGGGTTTAGAATGCCAGCCGTAGTCTCGCAATGGACCGCGACGACGTATTTAATTTCGGACGAACCTGATAATTTAGCGGCAAGCGCTTCAACATTTACTGGCACATGTTCCGGTGTCTCGAGACATTCGTAGGCACGGCCAAGGTAATCGAGAATTTTAGCGATACGTGATCCGTATGCGCCATTGATTAAAACCAACGTCTTTTGATTTTTTGGAATTAGGGTCCCTAAAGTCGCCTCCACGGCAAATGTACCGCTTCCTTGGACCGGAACACAAACGTGACTGTTTACAACCCTCGCTATCTTCAGAAGTCGTCCACGGATGCGCGAATTCATTTCTACAAACGCGCTATCCCGTGATCCATAATCTCTTAACATAGCTTCTTTTGTTTCAACGGATGTCGTTAACGGGCCCGGGGTCAGGAGCCATGGATCTTGTCTTTCTGTCATTATTTAAGCCGTTCGGTTGGGATTAAAGTTTTGCTATTAGCAAAATGATGAACAGATTTAGCATCGTGTAAATCCGTAATTTCTATCCAATTCGTAGAGAAAAATGATGTGTTATAGGTAATTATGATCCTTCTATCCTCCTCTTACATATATGATGGTTCCTCTGGCGCGGCAACGCCACTAGGTTCACCTAACACAGGATTAGGGCGAGCGGGTGTGTTTGACTCTCTTACACTTACCAAGTGGGGAAAGGGGTACCAAATTTTTATGGCGGTATTGCAGCGACTGGAAGTTTGACATTGAATCAAATCATTACGGTGAGAAAATCGATTTAGTCGAACCTTTTTATGGCCGAGCCGGTTAATATCCATTTTTCACAGGAATTAATAAAGGGATTTTATAATGCCCCTCGATATTGGTGATACGCTTCTTGATATGACATTCGTCACAGATGGTGGACGTGAAATTTCAACCGCATCACTGCATGGGCAAAAGCTGGTCCTTTATTTTTACCCTAAGGATAATACGTCGGGTTGCACAGCTGAGGCATGCGACTTTCGTGACAGGTTAAAAGATTTTAATAATGCGAACACTACAGTTATTGGAGTATCCAGAGATAGCGTTCGCAAACACGATAATTTTAAAGCAAAGAATAAGCTGCTATTTAAACTTATAGCCGATGAAGACGGCGCGCTCTGCGATTTGTTCGNTGTCTGGAAGGAAAAGAAACTTTATGGCCGCACTTATATGGGTATTGAACGTTCGACCTTCTTGATAAATGAGACAGGGGTGGTATGTGAAGTTTGGCGAAAAGTACGCGTCAAAGGCCATGTGGCATCGGTTTTGGCGGCTTCGCAGGCGCTCTAGTTTCTGTCGGTTAGTTCTTTACGTCGACGGCTAAGCGCTGAAAAGCTAGACATTGCGGACAAAATGTAATGTTTCCGTACTTTACGCGAGTAGATCTCTATGGCNCCGCTTACATCCCAGCTTAAAGGGATTCTCTTTCTTATCATTTCCGGTGCTATCCTATCCTTTACCGACGGGCTCGCGAAATACCTGACCGGGCGACTAGTTATTGGTGAGATTATTTTTTTCCGCGCGTGTTTTGTATTTGTCCCGGTTGTCATAATGATCTGGTGGCGGGGTGGTTTGTCATCGTTAAGGGTTAATAGTTGGCGCTTCCAAGGTGCTCGTGCCGCCTGTGTTGTCGTCACAACTTTTATGTTCTTGGGAGCAACTAGATTTTTACCATTGGCGGATGCAATTGCGATCCTTTTTGCATCGCCGATTTTTATCACAGCAATGGCGCCCTTTACGCTCGGTGAACAAGTTGGTTGGCGACGTTGGACCGCTGTCTTAGTTGGGTTCGGTGGCGTGCTTTTGATGATTCGGCCCGGAAGCAATCCATTAGTTTGGTCGGCGATGTTGGTTTTGGGTGCGACATTTGTGCTTTCTATCCGCGATATCATTACGCGGCGCATGTCGGGGACAGAGTCTACAAGTGCTATTATGGCGGTGTCGACCGGGTCTATTTTGCTGTGCGGCTTGATTACCTTGCCACTAAGCTACCTCATAACCGGTATTGGGGAGTGGCGAATGCCATCACTAGAGGAATTCGGCCTCTTGGCGCTGACTGGCACTCTGCAAGGTGTAGGTCAGTATTTTATGGTTACAGCATTTCTTCTTGCGGAAGCGGTGGTGGTTGTACCGTTCCGGTATTTTTCGCTGATATTCGCGGTGCTGTTCGGTTATGTACTATTCGGCGATGTACCGGATCCTATGATGTTTGCCGGAGCAGCCGTAGTCGTTGGTAGTGGGCTCTATATTTTTCAGCGAGAAGTGCGTATGGCTAGGCAGTCACAAACCTAAGTCTAATACGCCCTTTCAATAGCGAAATCGATGGCTTCCAGCATGGCATCCTTCATGGGGCAATCGCGGAACAGACCAAGCGCATCGCGGGCGATGGAACCGTAATGGCGGGCGCGATCGATCGTATCATGTAAAGCATTGTGTTTTTCCATGAGCGCCATGGCATACAGTAAGTCGCCGTCCTTCTGATCTAAATCTTCGAGTGTGCGACACCAGAAACCTCGCTCCTCGTCATTGCCGCGGCGCCAGGCAAGTACGACGGGCAGGCTGATTTTGCCTTCCCGGAAATCGTCACCCACCGTCTTACCAAGGGCTTTTTCGTCTGCGGAATAATCGAGCACATCATCTATCAATTGAAAGGCGATGCCGAGATTCATGCCGTAACTTTCAAGTGCCTGTTCTTCAGCCTGCGGACGTTCTGCAACAACAGCACCGACGCTCGCGGCGGCGGCAAACAAGGTCGCAGTCTTTGCCCTAATAACATCTAGATAAGCTTCTTCGCTGGTCTTGGTGTCGTTTGTGGTTAGCAGCTGCATGACCTCGCCTTCAGCAATTAATGCAGAAGCATCCGATAGGATTTTCAGAATACGTAATGAGCCGTCGGCGACCATAATTTGAAAGGCACGCGAAAACAAAAAGTCACCGACTAGCACTGAGGCTTGATTTCCCCAGACCGCATTGGCGCTATCCTTGCCGCGACGTAACATCGATTCGTCCACCACATCGTCGTGCAGAAGCGTTGCCGTATGGATGAACTCGACACAGGTCGCAAGTCCAATATGTCGATCACCCTCATAACCACATAGTTTAGCTGCAGCGAGTGTCAGAAGAGGGCGCAGGCGTTTCCCGCCTGATGCCACAATATGCCCTGCCAATTGCGGAATTAGAGAGACCGGGCTGTTCATGCTTTCTACGATAAGCCGATTGACTTGATGCAAGTCCTCGCCGGCAAGAGCTAGCATGTTGTCTAATGATGGCTCGGTCGTTTGTCTACGCCGAGTACTCTCAAGATTGACGATGGTACCCACCCGGTTGCGCCTTTCTACTGACTAGCACGCTTCGCTAATATGAGCATAAAGTACGGCAGTGGCCGGTCAAGTCCGGCAAATTGCCTCACTGGTAAGGTATCGTATGCGAGAAATTTTACGTAGTAACGATGTAGTCTGTCTGTCTTGGATTTCCGCGCTATTAGCGGATTCTGGCATAGAGGCGGTTATTCTCGATACACATATGAGCGTTTTGGAGGGTTCGATTTCGGCAATCCCGCGCCGTATGATGGTAAATGACGACCAGTATGAGCAAGCAATGGCGCTGGTTAAAGCTGCGGAGCAAGAGCTTTCTAGAAAGCCTGACTTCTTGCTAAATGGTCGTATTGTACTTCATCAGCCCAAAACCGGGTTCCGTTCGGCTATCGACCCAGTTATGTTGGCCGCAGCCGTGTGCGAGAAGCCAATGGGGAAAGTTTTGGATATAGGTAGCGGTGTTGGGACCGCAGCGCTGTGTTACGCCCATCGCGTTCCCGATAATCCCGTTATGGCATTGGAGGAGCAACCAGAGATGGCGGCACTAGCGCGAGAAAATGTTGCTGCCAACGGTTTGAAAAACCGGATTGCTATTGTCGAAGGTGATCTTCTGGACGCACCGAAAGTGCTANAACCTGCCTCGTTCCAGCATGTAATGGCGAACCCGCCCTATGTCGCCGCTGCGCAGGCCGATCCCTCCATGGATTTCGCGCGCGCAGCAAGCCACGTAGAGGGGCATGCCGGAATTGCCGATTGGATTTCATTCGCCCACGCTCGGTTAGTACACAAGGGCTCCCTAACATTAATCTATGACCCACGGCGATTAGACGAACTGATGGTGGCTCTTAGGGGAAATTTCGGTGGCGTGACAGTATTTCCGCTCTGGCCATCAATAGGTCCGGAACAGAGTGGCAAAGATGCAAAACGAATTATCGTACAAGCTCGAAAGGGCGTGCGGACACCTGCACGGATATGCACCGGTCTTGTTTTGCATGAGGCCGATGGTTCTTATACCTCTGCAGTTGAGCGGATTTTACGTGATGGAGAGGCCCTTAGGTTATGAACGACTTATGCGCTTGAAGCTAGTGAGAGTGGCATGAGTGTTCGTAAAATAACATCGTCCAGTCATCTGAAGGAAAGTAATATGGTATGAGATGGTGCAAATTTAATTAATATTTTGTGTTTAGTTGCATGAGCGGTAGGAATAACTGCTCTCGTTGGGGTGGTTATGGCCTCTGTCAAAAAGGCGACGGACCGAAATGGCTTGATTCCCACTCACGGTTCTAAAATAGGACTTTTTAGAATTCGATACTTTATACGATCATCGGTTTAGTAACCACCTTGTTACTTATCAGATTTTATACTTTTATGAATTCTAATTGGGTGAATTGTGCGTTGCGTAAAGGGAATGCAAACTCTCAATAGAGGCAAACCGCATCCGAACCTGATATCTTGGACGTTCGGCTAAAAATTAAAGTAAGTTTCCTCTTGGAGTGTGACGTTTGGCGCACTACATAGGAGGCCATGACAAAGAAACATAAATCCAGTTGGCTCGCGAAAGTTCCGTTTATAGGTTCGCGTCTCAGTAGATTCAGAAAGAAGCCTCGCGTTGCGGTGCTTCACTTGTCTGGTGTCATAGGCGAAGCGGGAGTGATGCGGCGTGGTGGATTAAACCTCGCTGATCTTGAGGATAACATTGAGCAGGCCTTTGATATTCCGAGGCTTAAAGCCGTAGCTATTTGTATTAATTCGCCCGGTGGATCACCCGTGCAATCGGCATTGATTGCCGGACGTATTCGTGAATTAGCTAAAGCAAAGAAAGTGCGCGTTTACGCATTCTGCGACGATGTAGCGGCTTCCGGTGGTTATTGGCTTGCATGCGCCGCAGATGAAATTTATGCAAATGCAGCTTCTATAGTTGGATCAATCGGCGTTATTACGGCTAGTTTCGGGTTTCCTGCTTTGATGAAACGATTGGGGGTGGAGCGGCGCGTTTATACGGCAGGGGAGAATAAGCGTCGACTTGACCCTTTTTTGCCTGAAAATAAGAAGGACGTGACCCACCTGAAATCATTGCAAGAGGATTTGCACGCACAGTTTAAATCCTATGTGCAGGAACGGCGAGGGAAACGCTTGAGAGGCCCCGATAAGGTCCTATTTAGTGGCGATTTTTGGAGCGGCACAAAGGGTTTAGAGCTTGGTTTGGTAGATGGTCTTGGCGATGTTCGTTCCGTTATGCGCAAAAAGTTCGGCAATGATGTCCGATTTTATCCAATTGAAGAAAAAAAGGGGTTCCTGGCCAAGCGCCTGGGTATGTCTGTTAAGTCAAAGTATTGGGCTGATGATTTGGTAGGTGCTATCGAAGAACGTGCTTTTTGGAACCGTTACGGACTTTAGGCATTATCTGTTACCATCTTTCCCAATATGTTTAGTGTCGGTAAACTTGCTCTCTTCATCGCAATTATATTGGTTGTGTTGATTACGTTTCGACTACTTGGTCGCCGCAAAACGGGCTCAAAGGCGGAGGGCCGTATTGCGGATACCGTTCGATGTAAAATTTGCGGTGTATATATTCCTAAATCCGGTGTAAGCCCTTGTGATCGTATCGGTTGCCCTTATTGACCGGGATTAGGGTGGCCCCTAATTTGTCCTAAATTATGCACTGCACCATTTGCGCATTGCTTTGATGATTGGTCTGTAGCATGCCTGCCGAGAATAATTTCCAGAAACTCATTCTAAAACTGCACCAATTTTGGTCGGATCAGGGTTGCGTAATTTTACAGCCGTATGACATGGAAGTGGGCGCAGGTACTTTCCATCCGGCGACCACACTGCGCTCGCTAGGGCCAGATCCATGGAAGACTGCTTATGTGCAGCCGTCGCGTCGCCCGACTGATGGTCGTTATGGTGAAAATCCAAACCGCTTGCAGCACTATTATCAGTATCAAGTGATTTTGAAACCATCTCCGTTGGAGAGCCAGGAACTATATTTGGAAAGTCTTGTGGCCATCGGTATCGATCCGATGGGCCATGATATTCGGTTTGTTGAAGATGACTGGGAGAGCCCCACTTTGGGTGCTTGGGGCCTCGGCTGGGAAGTTTGGTGTGATGGCATGGAAGTGAGTCAGTTCACTTACTTCCAGCAAGTTGGAGGCTTCGATTGCAACCCCGTGAGCACGGAATTGACTTATGGGCTCGAACGGCTCGCGATGTATGTGCAAGGAATCGAGAATGTGTATGACCTTGATTTGAATGGCCAGGGCGTAGTTTACGGCGATGTATTCTTGAAGCAGGAGCAACAATATTCTGCCTATAATTTTGAATATGCGAATACAGACATGCTTTTGCAGCATTTCCGTGATTCGGAACAAGAGTGCCAATCGTTAGTTGGAAAGAACTTACCGCTGCCAGCATACGATCATTGTTTGAAAGCCAGCCATACATTTAATTTGCTTGATGCGCGTGGCGTGATCAGTGTGACTGAACGACAATCTTATATTTTGCGGGTCCGCGAGCTTGCCAAAGCGTGTTGCGAATCCTGGCTCAGAACCGAAGGACATTTATCCGATGGCTGAGTTGTTATTCGAAATTTTAAGTCAAGAAATACCGGCCAGTATGCAGCGCCGTGCGTCGGATGATCTCCGAATTTCGGTGGGGGAAGGCCTGAAAAAGGCTGGTCTTGCCTTCGACAAGGCGCATGCATTCTCCACACCGCGGCGGCTGGCGTTAGTAGTTGATGGTTTGGCACAGAAGCAACCGGATGTGCGTGAAGAGCGCCGAGGCCCACGCGCGGATGCACCTGATAAAGCAATTAAAGGATTTCTTAGTAGTGTTGGTTTGAATTCTATCGACGAATGTGAACAGCGCGAGACCGATAAGGGTACCTTCCTGTTTGTTGTGGTTGAAGAAAAAGGTGTCCCGACGATTGATGTGTTGCCGTCGATATTGATCGATGCAGTAGAGAAAATGTCATGGCCGAAATCCATGCGGTGGGGCCACAATGGCTTTCGTTGGGTGCGACCTATTCATTCAATTTTGGCGATCTTTAATGGTGACGTGCTAAAGGGTGCACTTAATATTAAGGGAGAACAAATCCCATTTGGGGGCGCGACAGTTGGTCATAGATTTCTTGCGCCTAAGACTTTTCCCGTTGCCAGCTTCTCGGATTATCAAAATAAACTCCGAAGGGCATCGGTAATCCTAGACCCTGATGAACGCCAGGCTTTGATCGAGAAGGATCTTTCTGCTCTGGCAGCAAAAGAAGATTTATCTATCAAGGACGACCCGGTTCTTGTTACGGAAGTCGCAGGGTTAGTCGAATGGCCGGTCATACTGTTGGGTGAAATTGATAAAGCTTTCATGGATGTGCCCGCGGAAGTCCTAATTACGTCGATCCGGACTCATCTAAAGTATTTTGTGCTGGAGGATGACAGTGGCAATTTAGCACCGCGTTTTGCGGTGGTATCGAATATGGCTGCTGAAGATAATGGTAAGGCTATTGTTATCGGTAACGAACGCGTCCTACGAGCTCGCTTGGCGGATGCTAAATTCTTCTGGGATCAAGACCGTAAGAATCCTTTGTCGAGCTGGATGCCGATGCTAGCGGATATCACGTTTCATGAAAAACTTGGAACTCTTGATGCAAAAATAGATCGAATGCAGGCTTTAGCAACAGAACTTTGTATCTTTCTCGAAGGTGTGGATCGGGATCGCGTTCTGTCTGCTATTCGCTTGTGTAAAGCTGATTTGGTATCGGGTATGGTTGCGGAATTGCCTGAGTTGCAAGGAATAATGGGGCGTTACTACGCTCTTCATGACGGTGAACATACGGATGTCGCAGACGCGATTGCTGACCACTACAGCCCTCAAGGTCCCAAGGATAGATGTCCGTCAGCACTGGTCTCCGTTGGTGTGGCGCTAGCTGATAAAATCGATACTTTAGCCGGCTTCTGGGCTATTGATGAAAAACCGACTGGATCAAAAGACCCTTATGCCTTACGCCGCGCTGCACTGGGTGTCATTCGCTTGATTGTGGAGAATGATTTGCGGATCCCTTTAGAGCCAATATTTAAGTTTGCTCTAGATGCACAGCCGGCAGAAAACGATGCTGAGCAAGCTGCTGAAAGCTTACTTGGCTTCTTTTCTGATAGGCTCAAGGTTCATTTGCGTGAGAGGGGTGTTCGCCATGATCTGATTTCTGCTGTTTTCGCATTAGGTGGCGAAGATGATCTTGTGCGTCTGCTGATGCGTGTGGATGCACTGTCGGCCTTTGTTGACAGCGAAGATGGTGCAAATTTGTTGACCGCTTATAGTCGGGCAGCAAACATACTCCGAATAGAAGAGGGTAAGGATGATACTCGGTTCAATGGTGAGCCGGACCAGTCTCAGTTGGAGCAGCCGGAAGAAAGCGAATTGGCATCGGCACTGAAGCAGGCATCGGTCAACGCTAAGAGCGCTCTTGAAAAAGAGGACTATAAACGCGCTATGCAGACTATGGCAGCATTGCGGGGACCAGTTGACGCATTTTTTGAAAAGGTAACCGTCAATGCTGAAGAACCAAATTTACGGGTTAACCGCTTAAAATTATTGTCGGGTATTCGGGAAACAATGCGAACGGTTGCAGATTTCAACCAAATTGAGGGTTAGGATTATATGCGTAAATGGGTCTATGGAATTCGGCTTTGGTAAGGCCGACGGGGATGCCACGATGCGAAATTTACTGGGCGGTAAGGGCGCAAATTAAGCTGAAATGCCTAAACTGGGTTTGCCAATGCCGCCAGGCCTCTCGATTACGACCGAAGTCTGCACTAAATTTAAAATTTATGTGACGAGCGCTAACGGAATTTGTGTTCGGCATTGCATAATACAATCTTGGTGGAGCGGTATAAAAGCTTTAAAGGTTGCGGCTTTTTAAAGAGGGAGCGGAAAATCCGGTAGTATCGTACCTGATCGTCTCTTTATAGAGTTAATCATGCCTAGCGGGGTTAGCCGGCCCGTGTTGCACCTAATTGTTATAAATGCACGGGCTACCTACCATTAATTCAGAAGTTAATAGCGCTTTGGAACGCCGAAAAAGGGTTGGATGGGTGAATTAGTCAAGTATGGCATGCGCCATGGGTAAAGGTCGGTAGGTACACTAGATGATCATATCGGCGAAATGTGTTCAACCAAGCCCAGCATTACTGGCTGCATCGGCTGAAATCTGCCCGAACTTGAGGTAAAACCTGCTATTGCTTAACCCGTTTCCTGGTGCGCTAATCTTTGTTTTTAGTGTGGATAAAACACCAACTAATATACCTTTCGAAATTAATTGAATGTAAAATTCTTTTACTACGAGTTTTGCTGCGTGCAGATGGAACTGCTTTGTAAATATTGGCAAATAATTACATGCACTTTTTTGGTGTTAATTTTGCATTTGATTTGAGTGTTATTTGGGGTTATTTATTTTATTGAAATATCGATATTTCGGCATTGATAAATGAAAAATGACAATCGTGATCGCGTATTAATTTTTTTCGGCGACCCTGATGCGCCTATTCGCCAAGTTATTCGGACTACGATGGCTAGCGAGAATTATCGCAACATTGAGGTTTTTAATAAACTTCAGACGTTACGCGATAGTATCCGCAATCTAGACCCTCATCTAATTATCATCGATTCGGGGTTACCAGAAGGAGATGCGATTAAGCTTATTTCTGATGTGCGATTGGGGAAGGTCGGGCGCAATCCATTTGTTCCTATTATTACAACAACCTGGGAGCCTGATCGAAAAACGGTACGTAAAATCGTTGATAGCGGCACCGACGACCTTTTAGTGAAACCGTTATCACCGGCGCAATTAATGACGCGGATTAGTGTCCTTGCGGATAACAGAAAGCCGTTCGTGGTGACCAGTGACTATATTGGGCCTGATCGCCGTGATGATAGTGCCCGGAAGCCAGATATGCCCTGTTTTGATGTGCCGAATACTTTAGAGATGGCCCTGAGCGGCGAGGATATTGATCAGACCAAATTGGATGGCTTGATTAAGGAAGCGATGGCTGAAGTAAATGAACAACGGTTAAAGCGACATTCCTATCAGATTGAATTTTTAGTGCGGCTCATTATTCCGGCTGTTAAGGAAGGAAAAATAACCATTGATACGACCGCGCAAATTGAGAAACTATGTGAAATTAGTGAAGATATGGAACGTAGGGTGGATGATCCTCAATTCGAGAATGTGGTGGAGCTAAGTGAATCCTTTACCGAAATTGCAAGCTCCGTCCGAAAGAAATTGCCTGAACCCGATCCAATGGATGTCCAGGTGCTTGCGGAGGTTTCTCAGGCGATATTGTTGGCGCTTAATCCGGATCTGACGCAAGACAGCGCAGTAACTGAGATCACCGACATGGTGCGTAAGTTTTCCGACCGTGCCACGGCAGCGGAGCTGCGAAGGTAGGGTTTAATTAGGTATTCATTTTCAACCAGACTATTTTAATCTGTAAATCAGACAGTAGGCATTAGTGCTTCGTTGTAAGAACGTCGAATACGTCACCGTCTGCTATAATTCCTTCCATATGGCGCCGATGCCAAAGGGCAAAAAACAGCAGTGTCCAGGCAGCGAATCCCGCTCGTTTGTCATTCGATTTAAAAATACGTTCTACCGCGTCAGGCTGACAAATACGAGATATTGCAGGAAGGGCAGAAACCATTGGCCCAAGTTGGTTCCCACGTTCGCTAATCCATTGGCCCACCGGAACAGTAAAGCCGCGTTTGCGAGAGAAAGGTTTAGCTTGCGGTATTACTTTGTTCAACCATTGGCGAAGGATCCACTTTCCTTGACCCTCATTAATTTTTAGGTCATCGGGCAACAAAAATACTTTAGCGGCCACATCACGGTCTAGAAATGGAGTTCTGCCTTCGAGACCATGTGCCATGAGACATCGGTCAAGTTTTGTTAACAAATCGTTGGGAAGCCAGTCTCGACAATCAGTTGTTTGAGCAATTTGGAGCTTGGTTCGGGCGCCAGAGCCACCGCTTACCTCTAAGGACGCAATAGAATCGCGCCACGCATGGGGGAGTTTGCGCAATACGTTGAGTTGATCGAAGGTACCGCGCGATCGAATGGTACGCCCACCACGCCACCAAGGCCGCAAAAGGCGTCGATATCTGCCGTAACCGGCAAACAACTCGTCGCCGCCTTCACCGGATAGGATAACTTTTACACTTTTTGCTGCTTCGCGTGCCAGTTTCCATGTAGGCAGAATTGCATAGTCCGCCGCCGGGTCATCCATCGCTGCGGCAATTTTTGGCAGGGTGGACCAGAAATCACTTTCGTCAAATTCTACCTCAACATGTTCGGCACCGACCAATGCCGCTAGGTCGCGCGCATGAGCGCGTTCGTCTGATACGCCTTGATGAGTGAAGCCGATGGTGAAGGCCTGGACTGGTTTTTCATTCAGGCGCGACATGACTGAGAGTATTGCCGATGAATCGATTCCACCAGAGAGGAATAAGCCATATGGTACGTCCGACCGTTGATGGATTGAAACACTATCGATTAGTGTTTTATCTAACATTTTGATTGCATCATCAGCTGAAAGTTCGACGCCTGCAGCATCCGGCAGGGCTGGTAAACGCGTGCGTTCAATTATTCTTCCTTGACGAATTAAAAGCGTCTCGCCCGGTTTAACGCGTTGTATACCTTTAAAAATGGTTGTGTCGCCACAGGTGAACTGCATTTGCAGTAATTCATCAAGCCGGTCATCGTCCAGGGTTGGTTCTAGCAGACCAGCAGCAAATATTGCTTGCGGTTCAGATGCGAATGCAAAGCCATATATTGTTTCAGCAAAATAAAGCGGCTTAATGCCGAACGGGTCGCGAGCTAAAATTAGCTGCTCTTGCACCGGGTCATGGATTGCGATGGAGTACATGCCTCGGAGCGATGCGGCAAAGTCCATGCCGTCTCGTCGGTAAAGTGCAAGAGGGGGTTCGCAATCCGATTGAGTGGAAAAAGGTTGATCAGTCAAGGTGGATCGGAGTTCGAGATAATTATAGATTTCCCCATTGGCAATCAAGGCATTGCCGGTTGAATCATAAAGGGGCTGGTCACCAGTTTCGAGGTCGATGATCGCAAGGCGTCTCTGTACCATGCCAACATTGCCCGATATATGGCGTCCTTCACCGTCGGGACCTCTATGGACAAGCGAACCAGCAAAAGCGTCTAGCACTTTTTGCGAGGGTGCTTTCCCATCAAATGTCATCAATCCGGCAATGCCACACATTAACTTCTGACCGTTTTGAAAAATTCGTGATAGAGGGCGACAACCCGTGCCTTAGTGAAGTGTTTCTGATAAGTGTTGAAGCCATTATCAGCAAGGGTCGTTCCTAAATCTTCAGATGCCATCACTTGATGAATGGCATCACTGGCAGCATTCGCGTTATCAATGGGGAATAGCAACCCGTTAAGATAAGGGGTGATCAATGCTTTGGGGCCTTGGGCAGCAGCGGCAATGACAGGTTTGCGTTGCGCCCACGCTTCAATCACCACATTACCAAGGGGTTCATGACGAGATGGACACAAGAATATATCGCAGGTGGCCAATAGGTTTGCCGTATCTTGTCGCCAGCCGAGGAATCTAACGCGCTCTTCAATGCCAAGCTGTTTGCTTTGTTTCGAGAGTGATTGGCGCAAAGCTCCGTCACCAGCAATCCAAAGGTGGCAACCAGATACTAACGCGACTGCATTCAACAATAAGTCGAATGCTTTGTTTTCATGAAATCGGCCCATCGCGAGGAGCAACGGGGTGTCGTTGGGCGTGTTGAAAATTGATCGATCAATTGGTATTCCAGGAGTTCCATCTACAAAGTTTGGCAGGTAATGGCAGTTTTCCGTCGGCCAACCCGTACCAATAATATAATCGCAAATATTCTGTGTATTACCGATTAGGTGGTTGCAGGTGCGATAATATTTTAGGTCATAATAGCCACCAAGACGTCCAACGATTGTATGGTTTCCAGTTGGGCAAAAACGCGCGGCGCGGTTCATCCAGGCCACTAGGATATTTGGGGCAAACGTCTCAATGTAACTTTTCAATCGCCTACGAGTGCGAAAATCAAACCTTCCGCCAAAGGTTAGTTCATGGGTTGGAATATTTGCGTGTTCCAATATTTTAAGGCGTCTTTCATAAGGCCGAATAGCGGTTTCCTGTTTCAATCCGGCATCCGCAAGCGCGGGTACAAGGCGACAAAAGAATGCTTCTGCACCTCCATTTTCAGCACCCGCCATAGCATGGAACACACGGATCAATCTTTTTCCAATCTGGCTTTTAAATATGACAGTATGGGATAAAGTGAGGCAAAAAGGGCAATTAGAAACCCATAGACCCCCTCCCGGTATCCTCTCCGCGCTACATAGCATTTCCAGAAACGGGAGAAAATTCTGCGCACGTTATGGCCGAAACTTCCTATATCACCAGAAGCACGAAGGTCCGCCGCCTTGGCTGTTGTATAACGGTTGAGTCTGTTTATCATATCGGAAATATCACGATCTACGTAATGGACCATACGATTCTTCAATTCGCCTTTTGGTCCTTTGAGTTCCAATGTAGGATGAATACGCTGGTCGCCCCATCGTTTGTGACCTTTATAAAATAATCGGGGGGCCGCACTGACACCCCACGATGCACCCCATCCGTAGCGAACTCGTTTGTCGCCGATATAATTATCAAAGGGAATTAAAAAATATCCAGATTTTGATTTCTCTATGGTTTGCCTAATTTCGTCGCCTAGCGCCGTTGATACACGTTCGTCGCTATCTACTTCGACAATCCACCCCCCACTGCAAGCTTCTATGCCGGTGTTGCGGCGCTCTCCCTCGATTTCCCAACTACCCTCTATGAGATGGTCGGTGTAATTCGCGGCGACGGCCTTGGAGCCATCTGTACATTTGTCCAGCACTACAACGATCTCATCAGCGAATTTCAAGCATTCGAGGCAATCACACAGTTGCTTCTCTTCATTATGAGCGACGACGAGTGCGGATAATTTTTTGAGGGCACTTTCGTTCATGCCGTGCCTTTCTCTATCTGCTGCCAAAATTGGCGCGACGCATCTTCAACCATATCTACCGTGAGCCCGTCCATTAAAGTACCAGTGGTGCGATGATCGTAATCCGGCGCTCCGGTTAATGTCTCGAAAGATTCTGGTGTGCGCACCCAATGCGTACGTCTACCCCATGGCGCATAAAGTGTTTCCTTGCTTGGACCGAAGAGGCCTAGTGTGGGTATGCCGGTTGCGGCTGCCATATGCATAAGACCTGAGTCGTTGCCTACGAAAAAACTGCACCGGCCGAGACAGGCACCAAGGGTTCCCAGGTCAACAGTACCCACGAGGTCTATCCGTTTTTTAGGAGGGATAGCGTCCAAAAGCGGAACGGTCTGATTGCGTTCGCTTTTTGCGGCAATCACTGCGACTATGGCATCTGGGAAAAGGCCACCTGTAACGGTCAGGTTCTTCATCAAGTCTGAGAAATTTGCAGCGCGCCATTGTTTCCCACGCCAATTTGCGGCGGGCGCGATGGCGATTACTTGCGGGCCGTCGGGAATAATATTCTGGGCACGCTTTATTTGGTTATCAGTATGCCAGAGTCTTGGTGCGGGAGGACAACCTTCAAGTCCTACGATACGACTGATCAAACGTACTCGATGGCAGCTAGGATCTGGTGCTGGCATGGTTTGGCGTTCTTTTGCCGATAATAGCCAGCCAATCATGGATCGACGGAGGTCAATTACTAAATCCCATCGAACGCTAATGGTCTGTTTCCAAAGCGATAACCAGTGTTTTGCGTAAGGTTTTTTCTCCATTTTTATAATATGCTCTAAACCAGGGGCAGCCTCAAAGATTGGAGCTGATAAAGGGCCAGCTACTACAGTGAACTTGGCAGACGGGTACTGATCGGCCAAATGGCCTAATAGGCCGGTCGATAAGACTGCGTCGCCTAGGCGATTAGCGGTTATGAACAATATGCGCATTGCGTATGATTATACTAATGCTAAGAGGCGGGATATAGCTTGCCTTTGATAGTATTGTTACCAATTGAGTATGTGTATTTAACAAGGAATTAGACATGATTGGCGATAAAGCCTTGTTTGTGATTTTGAAGTCTCGAGGACTACTCACAGTTGGTGGGAAAGATCGGGTAGAATTTCTGCAAGGATTGGTCTCGAACGATGTCCAACGTGTTTCGGAGGGGCGTTGCATCTGGGCGGCCTTATTGACACCACAAGGGAAATATTTGCACGATTTTTTTGTAAGTGAAACTGATGACAAATTCTCCCTGGATTGCGAGGCGGATCGCTTGGTGGATTTGGGGCAAAGGCTGAGCCGCTACAAACTCCGGGCTAATGTAGATTTAGACATGTCTGAAAAGCAATCTGTTGCAGTAGTTTTCGGAAAAGATGTCGCTGAGGGACTTGGCTTGGGCGATGAAGTGGGTGCTGCAAAGACCAATGATGGCAGCCTTTTTTATAAGGATCCAAGGTTATCCGCACTGGGTTTACGCGCGATTTTAGATGATGCAAAAGCGGTTGAGATTTTGACGGCTCTTGGTTTCAAAGAGGGCACACTTGATGACTATGAACGATGGCGGCTTGAGGCAGGGGTCCCCGATGGTAGCCGAGACATGATAGTCGAAAAATCCATCCTTCTTGAAAGCAATTTTGACGAATTAAACGGCATCGACTGGGATAAGGGCTGTTTTATGGGCCAAGAGCTGACCGCGCGAACCAAATACCGGGGACTGATCAAAAAACGTTTAGTGCCAGTACGAATAGAAGGAGAACCTCCTGAGCCGGGTGCAGATATTTTATTCGACGGAAAAAATGCCGGCGAAATGCGTACCTCTTGTGGAAGAGTTGGTATCGCACTTTTACGGCTGGAGTATTTGAAGCGTACTTTGGCGGGCGAGGGTACTTTGTCGGTAGGGGACAGGATAATCGTTCCACGAAAACCGCTTTGGGCGGATTTTTAACTTGTGGTTGCATTAGCTGAGTATCGGAACTGTTAAAGCCTTTGTGCCTAAACACTATTGATAATAGAGGCTCAGAAGGACGTATGGTTTGGTGCGATATTTGATGCAGGTCAAAGGACTTGCGTTGGTAAAAATAGAGGAATTCGGATTTAAGGAAATGGTATTGGTTTATTGATTGATACTTTAGTCGCAGATATCCCGAATCGCTTGCCAGTCGTCTTCACTGATAGGCGCTCCTCTCGACGGCTTTGGTTTAGCTTGAATGGCATCGATACGTTCACGAAGCGCTGGATGGGAAGCGAGATACTTAAGAACTAAACCATCGTCATTGCTCTTTCCCTCCACTTTACCTTCTTTCAATAACTTTTGAAAGAAACTCACCAGCCCTGTATTACTAATTTTTGCGAGGGTAAGTATTTCAATAGCGGTCTCATCGGCTTCCGCTTCATTGCTGCGGGAATAGGAAGCATTAGCTAAATGTAAGGCGAAGCCAGAAGCTAAATCACCGGACGAGCCGGATACGCCTGTTAGAGCCCTAATAAGAATCGACCAGCCATAGGCGTGGATCAGCGCTTTAGCGGGGTGACGTTTGATGACATGGGCCATCTCATGGGCGAGGACGCCCGCCACTTCTTCTGGTGAGTCCGCTTTTTCAATCAATCCGTTTAGAATAACGATATGGCCGCCGGGGGTTGCAAAAGCGTTTACTACCTTGCTTTTGGCGACCCGTACTTTGAAGCGGTAGGGGGTATCGACGGTTGCTGCCAGCCGGTCTGTTAGATGCTGCAAAGCAGCTAACCCTGCGGGGTTTTTACACTTACTCTCATCAGCGCCAAAGATTTTGGTGACGGTCTTAACGACTCCTTCGCCGATCTCTTCTTCCCATTCCATGGGGATGCTTTCGGCGAGCGGGCCGGCTATGCGCGGCAGCCCGTATATGACAAATAAGGCAAAACACAAAAATAGAGTGCCGATAATGGCGAACTTTTGGATACCGGCCCGATTCACCGGGTCTCCCTCTAGGTAGGGTGCTAATTGCTCTAATTGGCTCAAAATAGGCCGGCCTGGAATGGCCAGACGCGCGCCTTCCAAAGAACGGTTTTGCAGGCGGATAGGTCGGTCTGCGGTGAGGGCTTCCGCAAGCTTCACATCTTTCCAGTCCCATTCGGAGATGCGTTGGCTTTTCGCGTTCTCGATAATGAGCCCCTGTATGGCGCAGTACACCGCAACGTCATGTTGTTCGGCGGATTGGCCATCGCTGTAGCGCGCTTCAAACCGCACTGATATGTCGCTTATCATTTAGTCCCGGATTCCACATTGCAGATTTGCATTAGAGTGCATCGACTTCTAGTGCTTCCGCCAATCCCTCACCATAACCAGGCTTGTCTTGCTGATTTTGCAGCAGACGGGCCGCCGAGAAAGCGCCAGTAATTGTCATATTGGCACAGAATGCGGCGATAAAACGATTGATGATGATAATAGGAATAAGGGTGCCAAATATCGCTAGGGCAATGATAGGTAATATTAGGAATGTTGCTGCATCACTGTCGCCAGATGTCATTGCGGTGGTTAGTGCAAACAGCACCACCAATCCGCCATAAACTAAATAAGCGGGTATATAGATCTTGAGAAGTTGTCCGACCGTCATTGTTGAGGTGGCTGACAGGTTTTCGAATTTGGTTGCCGAGACAAAATGACGAATAACGACGGCGCTATACCAAACCATTGCGATAGCGGTCAGGATGCCAATCACTGTCAATGCGATGAGGACCCCGACAACCAGTTGAAACATTTCAGCTTGGCTCGGTTTGGTTTCAATGGTCTCAAAGAATGTATAGGAGAAATAGCCCATCACGCTATAAAGAATGAGAAGACAGATTAGGCTGAACAACCACGATTTCATCAATGGCCCGAACGGCGCATCGAATTCCAGGTTCACATTGCCGAACACACTATTTTCGGTTCGATATTTCTGCAGGGTAACCTGCATTTTCGGATACATCACGCCGAGTGTGACAATTGTCAATATCGTGCAAAGAAACGCTTTGTTCGCAAACGTGATCGCCGAACCACTCATGCCGCCGCGGATACCCCGCCAAGAGGTGCGGGTCAGCCGATATCGCTGGGCGCGATATGAGGCGATATGAATAAGATAAAAGAAGACTAGTCCATATAGGATTTGGACCACGATAAAGATGTAAGGCTTACTTTGTAGTGCAATTTGGAGAAATGAGTTGAGCAGTAAGACGGGAATTAGAATGAGCATCACTACCAAAAAGCCAAGAAATAGCTCGGTGCCGGTGCCGGTATATTCCAGCGGCTCGCCCCGAAAGGAAACTCGGCTCCAAAGGTAACGGCGGATTTTGGTTTTGCCCCAAAAGCGGTAAATGCCGAGCGTTATTATCGACAGGAGTATGTTTCTAAGGACAAGGGGGATGAGTTCGCGAAGACGGCTGGTATAGAGCGGTTGCTCATTCACCGTATCGTATTTCGTGTCACTTGGAAGTAGCGATTCTTCATTCGGGGTACCGTCCCGAATTTCGACAAACTCGGACATGATAAATAACCTCTCTTCTGAACCTTCGGTACCCTGTTATTATCTCGCGTCCTAAGTGTTTGGGCAACGGAGATGGACCCAGTACTGGATGATTTGTTATAGGATAGGCCCTCGGTTAAAGAGCAAATTACAATTCAGGAGAAGCCGTTTATGGCCAGTCAAACTTTTCCCGCGCTAGTTCTAAACGAAGACAACCGTAAAGTATCCCACGAATTAAAACAGCTGAACGTTGAAGATTTGCCCGACGGTGATGTTTGCGTTGCGGTAGAGTATTCCACCGTTAATTATAAGGACGGTATGGTAATGAACGGTATTGGGCGATTGGTGCGAGACTACCCGCACGTTGCGGGAATTGATTTAGCGGGTGAGGTGGAAGTCTCTGATGATGATCGTTACAAACCAGGTGACAAGGTTGTCTTAACCGGTTGGCACGTGGGGGAGCGTCACTGGGGCGGTTACGCGGCAAAGGCGCGGGTTAAGGCGGACTGGTTGGTTCCGTTGCCTGATGGTCTTTCTACTCGTCAGGCCATGGCGGTAGGCACGGCAGGGTTCACTTCAATGCTGGCTACCATGGCTTTGGAAGAGTGCGGAATTGTTCCCGATACGGGGCCTGTGGTCGTGACCGGTGCTGCTGGTGGTGTGGGTTCAATAGCCGTCGCGATTCTCGCTAACCTTGGTTATAGCGTTACTGCTTCAACAGGAAGGCGGTCTGAGTCGGTTTTTCTGGAATCATTGGGTGCATCTGAGATTATCGATAGGACAGCACTATCCGAAATATCTGGTAAGCCACTTGATGCAGAGCGCTGGGCCGGTGCTGTGGATACCGTGGGGTCAACTACGCTCGCTTCAGTGCTTGCGCAAATGATGTACGGGAGTTCGGTGGCTGCTTGTGGGCTGGCAGGTGGGGCCGAGTTGCAAACCACTGTCATCCCATTCTTATTGCGTGGCATTAACCTACTTGGAATCGATTCTGTTGTTCAGCCGTTTGATAACCGTCTAGCGACATGGCAACGTATCGCCGAAGACCTGCCATTAGAGAAACTGGACGCGTTGACTGAAACGGTCGGCATCGCCGCCGTACCAGATGCTGCCAGCGCTATCATAAAAGGTGAAATTCGTGGTCGTTTAGTAGTCGACGTCAACGTTTAGAGAAACAGTTACTCCGCATTTAGGATGCGGATTGGATTGCCATCCATGAATTTGGTAATGTTTTCAATAATATCTGAATAGTGCTTTGCGTGATTTTCAATCGTCACATAACCGAGGTGTGGCGTGAGAAGGACATTGTCAAGTTTACGGAACCTGTCATCTTCTGGCAGTGGTTCAACGGTGAAGACGTCCAAAGCCGCGCCCGCTATCGAATTAGTTGTAAGCGCTTTGTATAGAGCGTCTTGATCGATGATCGGCGAACGAGATGTGTTGACGATGTAAGAGTTTTCTTTCATCTGCAAAAATTCTGTCTCGCCAATCATGCCTCTGCTGCGATCACTCATTCCGTAATGAATGGTGATGACATCAGAATCGGTGAAGAGCTCTTCCTTGTTCACTTTTTTTACACCGACTTCCACTGCGCGTTCATCAGTCAGATTTTGGCTCCAGGCAATAACGTCCATTTCAAATGCCAAGCCGACTTTTGCCACGCGCGAGCCCAGATTGCCGAGGCCTACGATACCGAGAGTTTTACCGCTTAAGTTTTGCCCGGGTTTGGTTTGCCAGCCACCTTCTTGCATAGAGCGATATTGCGCGGGAATATCACGCATAAGGCTGATGATTAGGCCCCAAGTATGTTCTGATGTGGGCGAGCCTACACCACCCGTATAACAAACGGTGATACCGCGCTCGGTGGCAGCTTCTAGATCGAAGGATTTATTTCGCCCACCCGTTGTTATTAGTAATTTAAGATTCGGCAATTGCTCGATTGTTGATCGAGGGAAAGGCGTACGCTCGCGCATTCCGACAATAACATCAAATTCTCTAAGCGCAGTAATGACATTATTTTCGTCGCCCAAATGTTCATTAAAAACCTGAACGTCGGCACGCCCATTCATTGGTGACCAATCAGCAACGCTAAGCGCTATATTGAAATAATCATCGAGTACAGCGACGCGCATATACAATTTCCCTTATTATTCTGTCCATCCGAATTTACTACGGCTGTAATGAAAGGCCCTAAAGTGCGCAGGCAGAATTTCGTGTGTGATCGCAGACTTCGAGGCGGGGCGCTAGACGATGATATCTAGCACGGCCCCTCGCGGTGGACCGCCCGTACCGCCCACCGTTACTGTACCATCTGGCAATGTGATTTCAATGTTTGGTGGATTGTTACTGACATCCGCCCTATCAGTCTTTGGGGCTTCAACTTCAAGTGAAGTCGTTGAGCCACCATTATCCGACGTATCAATTTGAACCGACTCTATTTGGTTGGATTCTGCACCTCTTACAGTAGGCGCATTACTGTCGTCTTGTGGGATGGATTCTGCACCTCTTACAACGGGTGCATCGCTATCGTCTTGGACTTCTTGCAGGGAAATGAGGACTTGTGCAGCCGCTTGCGACCGGCGAATATCTAATAATGCTGGTATGTCTGCACTTTCTATTGCCGCGAGCTCTTCGCGGCGGACGATACGGAGGCCTGTTTCCCTATCAGTATCGTTGAATTTAGCCGTAAAGGCTAACGCTCGGCTGTTCGATTGTTGACTGTCGGATTCAGTTGATTCCGTTCGCGGACGTTTTCCCGGTACATCGCTGTTTTGCGTTATGCCACCGGGTCCGGTATTAGAAAGCGCCTGCACTGAGCTGAGGTCGGTCATACCAGTAAAATGAGCCTATTTTATAAATTTTTCAAGTTTTATTGTAAATAAGATGTCAGTAAATCTAGTATCTTAAAACATAATCTACAAAAATATGGCCGAGTATTTATAAATATTAAAAAATAATCATTTTTATTTTAAGTAAAAATCATAATATAGAACCTAAAAAAACTTATTTATTTATATATATATTCAATATTTTATTTTGACTATTCTGGTAAAATAATTAATCGCCTTGTTACTGTAAAACCTGAGGCTGTTTTCAGGCTTTCGAACGTTCTCTGACAGCAACGTAGGTAGCGCTAGCGACAACCATTGCTGCGCCTAGGAATACAAAAATGTCTGGGACTTCTTGAAATAGTAAAAAGCCTAATAACGCCGTCCACAATAGTCGCATAAAATCAAGGGGCATTACAACCTGTGCATCAGCACCGCTGAGTGCTTCAACCAGTGTGTATTGTCCGAGCGTGCCCGTAATTGCTATCAAGGTTAGTAGCAGAAATTGCGCGAATGACGGAGTTTGCCAATAAAAAAGAGCGATAGGTAGTGATAAAACAGCCAAGAGTAAGGCCATATAGGCGGTGATCGTTAGACTGGAATCGGTTCGACTGAGAACTTTGATAACGATTAATGTTCCGCTCCAAATGATAGCCGATGATAATACTGCTAATGCGCCAACTTCCACTGCTTCAAGGCCGGGCCGTAAGATGACGAGTGCACCGGTAAACCCAATAGCAATGGCTGTCCACCTGCGAAGGCCGACTTTCTCGCCGAGAAAGCAAATAGCGAGAAGGACCGCGAATAAGGGGGCGGTAAAGGCAAGCGCGGTTGCCTCTGCAAGTGGTGTTAGGCTAAGGCCAATATAAAATGCCGCCATAGCGAACAAATTAAGGCCCGCGCGCACCCAATGCAGGCCTATTCTTTTGGTTCTTAGGGGGACAAGGCCATGGCGAATAAAAAACGGCGCTAATACAATTAGGCCAAGAAAGTTTCGGAAAAATACGACCATCATGGGCTCTAGCTCCTGAGCCACATGGCGGATGCTGGCGTTCATGATGGCGAAACTGATTGTCGAGATAATCATTAAGAGGATGCTACGAAAACGGCTGGATAGGAGTTGAGTAGGGCGTAGCATGAGATGAAGTGCGTCTTTCAAATAAAATAGCGTTCGCTTTATCGCACGGCTTAGACCTTATAGAAAATAACGATTATAGCAGGTGAATATATAATGGGCATACTCTGATTGACGGCTAAGCATAGGTGTTAGATATTCCCCAGGCTTAAGCAGGCTTAAGCAAACTTAAATTAAGTAAGAATAAATTATGGGATTGCTTGAAAGTGTCAGCATTAGAAGAAGAGACTGATCGGCAGATCACACTTGAAATTTGGCGTGGGCAGAAAGAAGGCCACTATCAGTCCTATTCGGTTCCCGCCCAGGAGAGCCAGACTATCCTTGATGTTGTTACTCATGTGCAACGACGTATAGACCCAACACTTAGCTATAGATTTGCCTGCCGGATTGGTATGTGCGGTTCGTGCGCGATGATGGTAAACGGTCAGCCGCGCTGGACATGCCGTACCCATGCGTCGAAAGTATTGAAGGACGGGAAGATCCGTTTAAGCCCGCTCCGCAATTTACCGGTCATCAAAGATTTAGCGACTGATATGACTGAGTTTTTCGAAAAATGGCAAGCAGCCAAGGGCCGTTTCGTGCCGATGGACGGGAAGTCACAGGAATTTGCCCCTGTCGAGCCTAAATCGAAAGAGCGCAAGGAGGCTGACGCAGGTATAGAATGTCTTGGCTGCGGTGTTTGCTATGCCGCCTGTGATGTTGTTGCGTGGAATAAAGATTATCTTGGACCCGCAGCACTCAACAGAGCCTGGACCCTTGTTAACGACGAACGGGATAGTGATAAGATGGGACACTTGGCTGCCGTTGCTGTAGACGCGGGCTGTCATGCGTGTCACAGCCATCAACAATGCGCCACGTATTGCCCAAACAATTTAAATCCGACACGCGCGATTGCTGGTTTAAAACGTATGAGCGTGGCTGCCGTTTTAAAGGGCGACTTGAAATGAGCCGCGTCGATCTTTGGCTTTATGTTGCCCAACGCGTTAGTGCGATGGTTCTTGCGCCGCTAGTGATCGTTCACCTGTTAACTATAATTTATGCAATACAAGGTGGATTGACGGCAGGCGAAATTCTTCAGCGTACACAGGGCAGTCTTCTTTGGGGCTCGCTTTATAGTCTTTTTGTATTCGCGGTTGCGGTGCACGGATCAATTGGACTTCGCGCGATCATTAAAGAAATGTCCATCTGGCGTGGCCATTCGTTGGATTTAGCTATGGGACTTTTCGGTTTATCGCTTCTCTATCTGGGCATCCAGGCTGTCAGGGCGGTGGTGTAATGATGAACCAGCCTTCCTATTGGGCATTTATCGTCCATCGTATTTCAGGTCTTGGCTTGGCGCTGTTCCTGCCTTTTCATTTCTATGTTTTGTCAATGGCGTTGGAAGAAGCGCGGCTGAATAATTTTCTTCAATGGACAGACGCCCTATTGGTCAAGTTGGCTGAAAGTGGATTAGTTTTGTTATTGGCCGCACATATGGCCGGCGGCCCGCGGCTATTAGTTTTGGAATTCTTTTCCTGGCATGATTGGCAGAAAACGATAATTGCGTTAGGCGCTGCGGTGGCTTTCGCTTTTGGCGTATTGTTTCTCATGCGGGCGATATAGAAGGAGTTTACCTTGGGTATTGAAAAGATAGAACGTCTGCAAACGGACATTCTCATACTGGGCTCTGGTGGTGCAGGTTTGTTCGCGGCTCTGCACGCACATAACGCTAACCCCAATTTAGATATTACGGTTGCAGTCAAAGGGTTGCTCGGAAAGTGTGGTTGTACGCGGATGGTGCAGGGTGGCTATAATGTGGCTATCGCTGATGGCGATTCCGTTGAACGGCATTTTATGGATACGATTGAGGGTGGCAAATGGCTCAACAACCAGGACCTTGCCTGGGACTTGGTAAATTTGTCTATCGAACGTATTCATGAGCTTGAAAATGAAATTGGGTGTTTCTTCGACCGAAATCCAGACGGTACAATTCATCAAAAAGCTTTTGCAGGCCAAACTTTTGATAGGACGGTTCATAAGGGTAGTTTGACGGGGATCGAGATTATTAGTCGCCTTGCCGAGCAAGTTTGGGCACGTAATATCAATAGATTGGAAGAGCATCGTGCAGTGGAGTTGGTTCCGTCGAAGGATGGCTCGCATTTAGCCGGTGTGCTTATGGTCGACATGCAGGCTGGTGACTTTAAGTTTATTCAAGCGAAGGCAGTGATGCTTGGCACTGGCGGTGGTCCGACGATGTATAAATATCATACGCCGTCTGGTGATAAGTCTTGCGATGGGATGGCGATGTCACTTCGCGCAGGTTTGCCTTTGCTCGACATGGAAATGGTGCAGTTCCATCCGACAGGCCTAGTCGCTGGTGAAGATACGCGGATTACCGGTACGATCATTGAAGAAGGCCTGCGTGGCGCGGGGGGGTATCTTCTAGATGGTGAAGAAAAGCGTTTNATGGAAGAGTTTGATGATCGGGGCGAGCGGGCTACTCGCGATATCGTTAGCCGCTCGATGTACGAAATGATGCGCCGTGGACGGGCTGCGCCAAATGGCGGACTGTATATTACGATGGCGCACCTCGACCCCGAAATGGTGATGCAACAGTTCAAAGGGATGGTGGATCGGTGCCGTGATGTTGGTTTTGATTTAGTAGGCGGTTTGGTGGAAGTTGTTCCTACGGCCCATTACATGATGGGTGGTGTAAAATTTGGCCGCGATTGCCGAACTGATTTACCAGGTTTATTCGCTGCTGGAGAGGATTGTGGCGGCGTGCATGGTGCAAATAGGCTGGGCGGTAATGGCGTAGCGAATTCTACTGTTTTCGGCGGCGTGGCTGGCGACCACATGCCGCCGTGGATTGCTAAAGAGGGAAAGTTGGTTGATCCGGATGAAAGCTTAATAGATCGTGCTGTTGAACGCAGTATGACGCCGTTTAGTAATTCTGGTGGGAATTTGAATGACGTTCGCCTAAAGCTTTACGACGTGATGTGGGACGATGTGGGAATCATGCGAACTAAAGAAGGCATAGAACGGGGACTTAAATCTTTAGGTGCGTTGCATAAAGAGCTTTACAATATTGGTTTACCCGAGAATAGCCGTACTTTTAATCTGTCTTGGCAGGACTGGATCAATCTAGACAGTCAAATCCTCGTTAGTGAGGCGATTGCCAAAGCTGCGCTGGCTCGTAAGGATTCCCGTGGAGCGCATTTCCGTGAGGATTTTCCGAAAACTAGCAATCTAACTGGTTCGGCAAATACTGTTGTGCGACAAGTAAATGGTGAGCTTGTCGTTGAAAACGTACCCGTTGATTTCACGCGCGTAAAACCGGGTGAAACTCTTATCGTTGAAGANGCTGCGTNAGTGCCGTTAGANGGAAAGAGGCGATGATAAGACAAGAAGATATTTTGTCGGCCGGTAGGGAGATAATGAGTCGGGCGGCCATCGATATACCGCTTGATTATAAGGATGGCATTCGAAAGATGGTCGATGAGGAGGAAGAGGAGCTTAGCCGATTTGTCCTCGAATCCATGCTGGAGAATTGGGAGGCCGCGGAAAGTGACCGTCGGGCTATGTGTGCGGATACTGGTGTCCCCCGTTATTTTGTCAAGGCAGGTAATGAAGCGATTATTGAGGGTGGGTTTGTGGCTTTAGAAGAAAACCTTCGTCGGGCGACCGCGGAAGCCACACAAAATATTCCGTTGCGGCCCAATCGAGTTCATCCTCTTAGCCGCCAAGACAATGACAATAATGTTGGGATCAATGCACCAGAGATCGAATATTCTTTTGAGCCCGGTGGTTCTTGGATCGATATTACGACTGTCCATAAGGGCGGTCTTTTTGGTTCTGACTACCGTATGTTATTTCCAGGTGATGGAGTGGACGGTATCAAGAAATTTTTTCTAGATGTGATGTATGAATTTGGCCGTCGCGGATTGGCTTGCCAACCAGCGATTGTGGGTATTGGGCTTGGTGGCTCCAAGGATGTGTGTATGTCGCTTGGCAAACAGGCTGCCTGTCTTCGGACCGTAGGGGAGGCTAACCCAGATCCGGAAATTGCCGCGCTTGAGCAAGAAATGAAAGATCTTGGAAATAATATCGGCATGGGTCCCATGGGCTTTGTAGGTAAATCTATGGTGATAGATTGCCATATCGAAGTCGGTTATTGCCATACCGGTGCGATGCCGGTCAGCGTTCATAGCTTTTGCTTGTCATCACGACGGGCAACAGCACGACTTCATGCTAATAGGGAAATCGAGTACAGGACCGACCCCAATTGGTTTACCCCTTATATGAGACGGGACACGGTGACATGGGAAATGACGAACTTAGCCAAGGCGGCCGGCTAAAAAAAGTTAGATTGAAAACACCTGTTACGCAGGAGGACTTGCAAGGCCTTGAGCTAGGCAACGTGGTGTATCTTGATGGTATCGTGTATACCGGTCGAGAAGGCCTTTACAACCGCATTATCACCGAAGGTATTGAACCGCCGGTTGATTTGAAGAAGCTAACGAATGTTACATTCCATTGTTCGCCTGCGGCGTCGGTCAATGATGATGGTAGCTTCAACATGGGCGCTGTAACGGCGACAGCTAGTTTCCGATTTGCGAAGTGGTTGACCCAATGGTTTGAGATATCGGGTGTAAAAATTATTATAGGTAAAGGCGGAATGTCCGAAGAGGACTACAAAAAGTACTTTGTCCCGAATGATGCTATTTATCTCACGACTGTTGGTTATGGAACCGGCGCATTGTTGGGGCGCGGTATTAAAGGCGTTCAGGCGGCCCATTGGCTAGAAGATCTGGGTATCGCTCAAGCAATGTGGGTCCTGGAAGTAGAGAATTTTGGGCCTTTCTTGGTAGAAAGTGATCTTAAAGGAAATTCGCTATTTGAGCAGGAAAACCGGGCCGTTAACAAGAACCTCGGCAAGGTATATGAGGGACTGCGAGAGCCGGCGCTTAAGCGCTATGGGGAGACCACTTCTCGGTCAGACGAGGTGGTTTGATATTTCCACATATGCGTAAAAGCCCCCTGGGGGCTTTTGCCTTCTTCTAAAAAAAGTGTGGGAACCAACCCCGACCTAAACTAGCTGGGTCTGCTGGGGTGATATTAAGTCGACGCTGGTTCCCAATCCAGCTAAGCACAAAATGGCCGCTTTCCAATATTAATTAAAAGGATTTAGAAACCGATACTATTCCACGGGCATCGCAATTATTGATCCCACCGCAGTCAGCGTCATCGTCCATATCGTTATCAACATAAGCAGCGCTAACACCAAAACCCCGAATTTCCCTGCTTATCCCGATAGACCAATCGGTAAACTCCACACCTTCATCACGCTCAAACCAACCAGTGCCGACAGCTGCATCAAGTGTAAGCTTAAGAGGCAGAGGTACGCTGAGAGAGGCGTTGAAATAATAGAATTCCCCGGCATTTACAGTATAATCAGGGGAATAGACGAATGTGGTACCCAGTGACGCTAATCCGAAGTCGTAGCCCAGGGCACCGGCATACTCGACGTAATCATTACCAGTGCCGCTAGTGTCNGGATANGTGTACCAANTTGCAAAGAAGTCGGCTGAAATACCCGCCACTTCGGTATTTATGCCAGTGATCAAATCCATTTCTAAGTACGAAGGATCGGAATCGCCAAAATTTACGTTTGAACTCCAAACGCTACCATAAACATTGATCGGAACTGGAGCGCCAAATGATTCTTGAAGGCCCAATGAATATCCGAACGTTCCTTGAAGAGCCGGATTCCCGCCTGTCTGGGAGACGCCACGGAACGTATAATCATTCACAAGCGTCACGTCAGCTGAAAATTCGCCGGGAATGCGGTCGAAAGCCTCATCGATGGCGTCCTTTTTGTCTGCGGCGCTGACTGCGCTACACAGAGTCAACATGGCGGTGAACGAAAACGCCACTATTCGTTTTAACATAATGCTGATCCTTTTAATTTAAGTTCTTTTTTTCGCTGCCCGACAGCAGCATCCAAAATATAAACATGTGTGCATTCGTTGCCAATAAGCTATCATACTGAAATATTGCGATTAAATCTTATGTTGCAATTNAGCAACTCGGGTTAATTGTGTTTGTTTTGAGGCAGAATGAATAATAATTAGGCAAAAAATTTTATGGCGCTAATTTATACAAGTATNAAAGGTGGAGTTACATTTGCTTCACGCGTCTGAATTTATTGCATAGGGTTATAATGGTTATTTTTTATGCATAAATGTCAGTTCCTGAAGTCTTTCTCAGGAACTTTGCTACTGGGTGTGTAGAGAGCTAACTTAGGGTCGGGAGGAAATTTTATGGCGCATGAAGGGTCTTTTTTGGCATTTCGGCCGCCGTCCGTCGATAAATTGCTACAGACAGACCGAATCAAGTCAGCCTGCCTTCGCTATGGGCGTNCGCTTGTTACTGACGCAGTGCGCGATGTTNTAGCTAGCTTTCGGGAGGAAAAAAACTTTGGTTCGGTGATAGATCAAGATCATTCAATCAAGCTCATCGTTGATGAAGTTGAACGTCTCTTATCCAATCAGGCTCAGCCGTCATTACGGGCGGTCTTTAATTTAACTGGGACCGTACTGCACACTAATCTGGGTCGGGCGCCAATGCCTGAGGAAGCCATTCGGGCGGTAGCTATGGTTTCCCGCGGCGCGTCGAATCTGGAGTTCGATCTTGAAAAGGGAAGGCGTGGTGACAGGGATAATCATATAGAGAGTCTAATTTGTAGGCTCACTGGCGCGGAGGCGGCGACCGTCGTCAACAATAATGCCGCTGCGGTATTATTGGTGCTTAATGCATTAGCCCTACGCAAGGAAGTCCAGGTCTCAAGGGGCGAATTAGTAGAAATCGGCGGATCCTTTCGGATTCCGGATATTATGGCCCGTGCCGGTTGCAAGCTTCGTGAGGTCGGTACGACAAACCGCACGCACCTAAAAGATTATGCAGATTCTGTAACCGCGAGAACCGCGCTCCTGATGTCTGTTCATACAAGTAACTATGAGGTGACCGGGTTTACCGCGTCGGTGCCGCAAGCCAAGCTGGCGGAATTGGCGCATCAGCATGNTCTTCCCTATGTGGTCGATTTAGGAAGTGGAATGCTGGTTGAGACGAAGCAATTCGGCTTGCCACACGAGCCGACGCCGCAAGAAGCGATCGCGGATGGTGCGGATTTGGTTACCTTCAGCGGCGATAAATTATTAGGGGGGCCTCAAGCAGGCTTAATTGCGGGGCGTGCTGACCTAATTGCAAAAATTAAGAAAAATCCCCTTAAGCGGGCCTTGCGGTTGGACAAAATGACAATTGCCGCACTAGAAGCGGTATTGCGGTTGTATCTCGATCCGGACCGCTTGGCTGAGAAACTTCCTTCTTTGAGAGCATTAATGCGGACGCGTTCGGAGATTTCTGATCTTGCAAATGCCATCCTTCCCAGGGTAGCTGCCGCTTTAGGTGCAGCTGCATCGGTTCGTATTATTGAACTAGATAGTCAAATCGGCAGCGGTGCGCAGCCTACTGAGATTTTACCGAGTGCAGGACTGGCTATAGAACCCGTCGGTGGTAAGCGAGGACGCGGTGCGCGATTAAAGTCACTAACATCCGCCTTCCGATCGTTGCCTATTCCCGTCATTGGCCGTGTAAAAGACAATGCATTCATTCTTGATTTGAGATGCCTCGAGGCGCGTGAGGATTTTCTCGATCAACTGGAAAGGCTGACGGTTCCTTAATTCAATGATTATCGCAACCGCTGGACATATTGATCATGGCAAAACCGTATTAGTACGTGCTCTAACGGGTGTGGATACGGACCGATTGCCGGAGGAGAGAGTGCGCGGGCTTTCTATTGATTTGGGGTTCGCCTATCAACGGCGTGATAATGGTGCGACGTTAGGGTTCATAGATGTGCCGGGCCATGAAAGATTCGTGCGCAACATGTTGGCGGGCGTTACGGGCATCGATTTTGCTCTTTTGGTAGTTGCTGCCGATGATGGCCCGATGCCTCAGACCGAGGAACATTTGGCTATCCTCGATTTATTGGGTATCGAATTTGGGGTGATCGCGCTTACCAAAATTGATCGGGTTGATGCACAGCGGCTTTCCGAAGTGCAAGACGAGATTGGTGTGTTGGTAGCAGATACGACCATGGAGAACGCACCGATATTTCCGTGTTCTGCCCTAAGCGGCGATGGCATTCCCGCACTGAAAGCCTGTTTGTATGAGGCCGCTGATCGATGCGCTGGGCATTTGGCAACGGGTCAATTCCGTCTTGCTGTGGACCGAACTTTCAATTTAATCGGTGCGGGCCTAATTGTTACAGGCACTGTTTTTTCCGGTACTACGCGAGTTGGCGACCGGCTGGTGCTTTCTCCGCAAGGTTTGCCCGCGCGTATTCGTTCAATTCACTCGCAGAACCAAGAAAGTCAAACAGGATCCGTCGGGCAGCGTTGCGCGCTTAATCTGACTGGCCCTGGAGTGGATAGAGCGGCGGTAAACCGCGGCGATTGGGTTTTGGATGGCGGCGCGCATGCACCGACAAATCGATTTGACGGTTTGATACGGGTGTTAGCATCCGAACAGCGACCGTTGAGGCATTGGACTCCTGTTCATCTGCATGTAGGGGCTAAAGATGTGACTGGCCGAGTGGCAATGCTTGAAGATTGGCATATTGATCCCCGCCAGCAGGCTTTGGTTCAGCTCGTTTTGGACGAACCAATAGGTGCTGTGCGGGGGGACCGTCTGATTTTACGTGATCAATCAGCACGGCGAACAATCGCAGGTGGCATGGTACTTGATCCATTTTCACNACAAAGAGGGCGCCGTAGGCCGGAGCGGATTGAATGCTTAAGAGCCCTTATTTTGGATGATTCTGGGGATGCTCTAAAGGCTTTATTGGACGCACAGCCTGAAGGGGTAGACCTTGAGAGATTTCGGCAGACTAGAAATCTGAATGCTGGCGAGGCTGAGGAAATTTGGCGGAGTGTTGACATGATCAAGATTGGAAAATCTGATCAAGCAATGGGTGTTGCTGAAGACGCATGGCTGAATATAAAAAGTACAATTCTGGCGGGGCTTAGAAATTGGCATGTGAAATGGCCGGAACGTCCTGGTCCCGAGGATGAGCGGCTTCGTCGAAGCCTCCCGCTTCCTGTATCGCCCGACATTCACAATGCGGCATTGCTATCAATGATCAAAACCGGGGAGGTTCAGCGTGATGGCGCCAGCGTCGTGCTGCCCGGTCATCTGCCTGAATTTGAAGGCAAGGATGCAGCTCTTTGGGAACAAATTGGCCGGTTACTGGTAACCGAGGAACTGCGCCCGCCACGAACCAGAGAATTGGCTGAAGAAACTGGGATTGGGCTGAAACAGGTCGAAAACCTACTGAACCGAGCCACAGGCATGGGATTAGTTTATCGGGTCGCCGACAACCGCTATTTTCTGCCGGAGACNGTATTGGAACTTGCGCAAATCGCAGAAAGGGTTGCGGCCAAATCAGCTGACGGCATGTTTGATGCCAAGAATTACCGCGATGCAACGGCAATCGGCCGTAACGTTGCCATTGAAGTCTTGGAATTCTTCGATAAACAAAAGTTTTGTAAGCGGCTAGGTGATAAACGCGCGATTGAACGGCCGGCCCGGGAAGCTTTTAACCCATAGAAGCCGTTGTAAAATGCCTGGTCGCGCCCTAATGTCCGTTACGGAGGCGTAACGTTGCCCGGTGGTGCGCCCGGTCTTCAAAACCGGTGAGGGACGTTAAGCCGTTCCTGGTGGGTTCGACTCCCACACGCTTCCGCCAATACCTCTCAATGGCGAGTTCCGATATAGCCTGCGGAGGCTCGCCCATCGATTTTTTTAGGAACGTACACAATGGCTCGTATCCCCTATCCCGATCTGTCCGAAGCATCTGAGGATGTCCGCGATTTAGCAGCGCGGATCGAGCCAATGCTCAACGTGTTCCGTATGTTNCCGCACGCGGAAAGCGCCTTTTACGGGTTTATGAAATTTGGGAATGCGCTGCTCTTAAAAACGGAGATAGACCCAATATTGCGCGAGATTATGATTTTACGCGTGGGTCACCTGTCCGGCGCGCATTATGAAATTCACCAGCATGAGAAGATTGCGGCTCATGTGGGAATGGGGCCGGACAAAATTAAAGCTTTGGCAGGTAATTTGGATTCTGTAGTTTTCGACGATTTGGAGCGATTGGTGCTTCGTTTTACCGATGAGGTGGTGGCAGGGGTAAAAGCGACAAATGAGACATTTGATGCCCTGGCGGCGCATTTTAATCATCGCCAGTTGAACGAGGCGGTTCTTACTATCGGTTTTTATATGATGGTCTGCCGGTATTTAGAGAATTTCGAAATCGAGTTGGAAGACGAAGGTAGTGTCGACCCAACATTGAATATCGACGATTGGAAGTAGGCGTGATCGATGGGGGAGATCAGAGAATTCTGAAGGGCATTCGTGTCCTAGACTTAACCCAATATTTCTCCGGGCCCTTGGCGACGTTGTATCTTTCCGGTTTAGGTGCTGAGGTTATTCGGGTTGATGCGCCTTCAGGCGACTTGTCTTCGGACACGCCACTCTATGCTGGTCCCGAGGGCGTTTCCGTGGAACGGAAAACGGAAGACGATTTAGGGGCGGTGTTTTTAAAACGATGTCGTGCGAAAAAAGCCATTACGCTTAATCTCAAGAGTGAAGAGGGCAAGACGCTTTTCTACCGGCTGGTAGAAAAATCCGATGTTGTCGTGGATAATTTTAGTGTTGGGGTGACCGAGCGCCTGGGGGTCTCATATGACACACTCAGAGAAATTAATTCACAGATTGTTCAATGCGCCATTACAGGCTTTGGTTTAACGGGCCCGGATGCGGCTAAACGTTCTTACGACGTTATTGCCCAAGCCATGTCGGGCCTAATGAGTATTACTGGCGAACCTGGCGGCAAAGCAATGAAAGCCGGGTCACCGCTTGCCGATTCGATCAGTGCAAGTTTTGCACTGTCGGGTATTCTGGCAGCATTATTTCACCGCACACGGACGGGTTACGGACAGCTGGTCGATATCTCTATGGTTGATTGCCTGTTTTCATTGATCTACGACGACCCATTGGAGGCTTATGATCAGTTGGGTTTGACAATGCGACAGGGAAATCGAATTCCGCGATTTTCACCATTTAACGTTTATGAAACCCGGGATGGGGAAATTGTTATTGGTACGAGTAATAATGAAATGTGGCGTAAACTGGCGGAGGTCATGGGCCGTCAGGCGTTGGCGATAGACGATGATTTTGGCCGTACCTCTTGGCGTTTAGAGAATAATGATGTGGTAGATGGAGTGGTGGAGGCGTGGTCAAAAACATGTTCAACCCAGGAAGCACTTCCGAAGCTTGAATCGGCTGGGATTCCATCGAGTTCAATACCTAATATTCATGCGATTAAAGGATCGCCGCAAATGCATGCGCGCGGGATGGTGACACCGCTTTTACATCCAACAATTGGGCCGTTACCAGGCCTAGCTGCAGCTGGTTTTCCAATCAAATTCAGTAATGCTGAGACAGGCTATGACGGCCCGGCCGTAAGAGCAGGCCAACACAATAAGGAAATTTTTGGCAAGTTGCTTGGTCTAATTGATGAGGACATTTATCGACTTAAAGATGCCGGTATCATTTAGCCAGGTTTATCAACTGGGTTACAATGATGCCGGTTCCGTATTTTTAGATAGCGATATAAAATGCTTGATCGCGCGGCTTTAAGCATTTTGTACAAAAATTAGGTGTTGTTTATTTCATCAAGGTGCGTTGACAAAAAAAGAGAGCGCTCTAATTCAGGCGAACTCTTTTCTGGAAATAATTCTATAGCGTCGCTTATTGCTGTTCTGACGGCCCTACAGAAAGTGGATCTGGTTTCGACCGTGTTGTTTGCCATATGCGGATTGATATCACCAAAATCGCGAGCGATATGAAAAACATGGCCAGTGGTCGTTCCAGAAAGATCATCGGTCCATCATTATGAAGCAATAGCGCTTGACGCAATGCCCTTTCCGCACCTGGCCCTAAGATAAAGGCAATGATGAAAGCCGGTAGGCTATAATCAAATTTCTTAAAGAAATACCCTACGAAGCCGAAAAGAAACATCATTGCTACGTCAAATAATGTGTTGCGCAGTGCGTAAACTGCTACAACTGACGTCAAGAAGATGAATGGATAAATGACACGCATGGGTAGTTTTGCCATAGCTCTGCCAATAACGCCGCTACCCCAATATCCCATTATGAAGTAGGTCACGATACACAGAAGGCCGGACGCGAACAGGCCATAAATTGTATCACGTTCTTCAACGAAAATGCGCGGCCCAATATGNATTCCGTGAATTAGGAAAACACCCCCTAGGAGTGCTGCTGCGACGCTACCGGGAATACCAAGCGTTAAGAGGGGGATAATATTAGCACCCGAAACCGAGTTGTTTGCAGCCTCCGCGGCTGCAACGCCTTTTATTTCCCCTTTGCCCCAATTGTCGTCGGGAGCGGCTGACCGTCGTGCTTCAGCGTAGGCCACGAAACATGCTGCCGATGCGCCTACACCAGGTAGCATACCGATGATTGTGCCCATGCCTGTTGATTTGGCCATGACGGGGAAGCAGTGAAGGAGTTCTCTCAATGTCACATAATTATCTTCAGGTTTCCTTGACCGCTTAGACATCATCCGTTCTGAGCCAAGAGACCCACGGTCGGCAATTTGAACGAAAACCTCTGAGCAAACAAAGACGCCAAGTAGCACGGGTACGAGGCCAATACCTGTTTCTAAATAATTTACGTCGAAAGTAAGTCGNGGCAAAGAACTGATCGGATCCAGCCCGATAATGGCGAGCATAATACCCAAAACCGTGCTGATTAAACCGCGCATTACTGATGAGCCTATAACGCTACCGATGATCACGAAAGCGGTGCAGTACACAGCAAAAACCTCTGGCGGTCCCATGCGTGCAGTGTAGATTGCAATGAAGGCTGCACCAAAAATCAATAGGCATTCGGAGAATAGATCACCAGCGGCAGATGCGATTACCGCCATCTTCAGGGCTTTCCCTTGTTTACCCTGCCGTGTGAGCGGATAGCCTTCTATTTGTGTAGCAGACGCTTGCGGCGTTCCCGGCGTATTGAAAAGGATCGCCGGAATGGAGCCGCCAAAACTGGCTGATTTACCTATGGTATAGACGAAAATCAGTGCAGATAGTGGTTCAAGGTAGAAAGAAAGTGGAATAATNATCGAGATAGCTGCGGAAGCTGTTAGGCCTGGTGTGGCGCCTGCCAGGAGGCCAACAGTCGTGCCCAGAATGGCATAGAATATTGCCCAACCGCTGCTGAATAGTGTCACAATTCCATCGAAAATTGGGTGATCCATGGCTTCCTATGTCCTTTTATGGTTTATACGCCCATGAGTTTTCGCAACGTGCCGAAAATGTAAAAATTATCATATTCCCATAAAGCGCCGCGTGGCTCGGATAAGCGTAGGATGCCAAAAAAGATGATGTAGTAAATTGTCATCGAAATAGTCGGGATAATGACTAGCCATTTCACGCCCCGGTTCCCAAACAAAGCTAATGTTGCCGATAAACACAGAATTGACGGTATTAAATATTGAAATAAATTCATTAGGCCCAAGTAAGCAAATGCTATTGTTGACATAGGTAATACCCAGCCGACGAACAGGTTCAGTTCGTAGGGTAAATTCGCAATTCTGCGGCCGAGAACAGATAGAACTTCCAACTGCATTGGCTCGGAATTTTCCTTCCGCATTACGAAGAAAGATGAAATTACGAACCCTACGGTTAGCGCCAATAACGTGATGCAAACGCTGAGTGGAAATGTATCGGGGTCCATGCCGTGGCCGAATGGGTCTTCTTCAATCCTAAAAACTTGGATGAAGAAAATTAGCGTTACCACCAGCATCACTAGACCCGAAATAAAATTATTACGTGCCGACATACTCTGATCCTGCCGAAATCAAGTGTCTAAATTCTTGTGCTGCAAAGAAAGCGGGATGGTTGCTCTGCAACCACCCCGTGTCTCGATTAGAAACCTATTTTTTATTTTTCTTGCTAGCGGCTTTGAGCTCATTAATTAAGGGATCCCAGCTCTTGGCGAGACCCTTGTAATAGGTTGACGTTGCCGGACCAGCTTTGTACTTCGCAGGCAGACCAGCCTTCTTAAGCAATTTTCCGTATGCTTTATGGCTAGTCATTTTTTTGCAAGACGCGTCTAAAGCAGCAACTCGCTTATCGGACACATCCTTCGGCGCCATGATGATCATTGGTGTAAACACTTCAAGTAGCTTGAGTCCTTGCTCTTTAACCGTCGGAATTTTTTTATTATTAGGGTCGCGCTCGGGGTAGATAAGCCCAAGGGCTTTGACTTGATCCTGGAAGCCATTGATCAAATGAACACCGATTACAGAAAAATCAACTTGCTTGCCGATCAAAAGGCCACGTGCGGGGGAGCCACCCTTTGCCGGAACATCAACGGCTTTCATGCCATTACGTTGAGTAAAGGCTAGGCCGGCGATACCCCAAGTACTGGTGCGACCTGGTGTGGAATAACGCATTTTGCCGGGATTGGCTTTCACATGATCAACCAGTTCTTTGGCACTTGTGAACTTGCTATCTTTATGAACGAAAACCGCAGGTAGTAAGCGACCGACCATGCAAACGATTTTAAAATCTTTAAATGGGTCAACAGGCGCTTTACGGAACTGGGTTGAGAAATAGAATGAACCGCCAGATGCTAAATAGAGCGTGTAACCATCAGGCTTGGAATCAGCTACATATTTGGCGGCAGGGACACCAGAGCCACCAGCCTTGTTGACAATAATCATCGGTTGGCGACCAATATATTCAGGCGCCACACTAGCAAGAGCGCGAGCATAAGAATCTGTACCACCACCCGCGCCAAAGCCTACAACAAGCGTGATGGGTTTCTCTGGAAACGCTGCGAATGCGGGCGATGCCAATGTTGCAATCGCGCCAGCAGCGATAAGCTTTTTGAAATTCATAATATTCTCCCTGTACCAATACGAAATGATAAAATTTTTTTTGCGGCAACGGCATTCGTGACCCCTTGTCCGCTTAGTCGAGACCCTAGCATAGAGACTTGATGGTTTGCTAGAGGAAGATTCTAGCTATGATAGAGCCAATTTGGCAGCAAACCAGTCTATGGTTATAAACAGTTTGAACGAACGAGGGGAACCAAAAAATGGCGATTAAGACAGTGGCAGTAATGAGCCCCGGCGATATGGGGCATAACTATGGCATCACGTTAAAAACGGCGGGATTTAGAATTATCACCTGTTTGGCTGATAGGAGCGAGCGCACTAAATCTCTGGCCGCTAAAGCTGAATTTGAGGTAGTCCCGAGTTTGGATAATTTGGTCCGCGAAGCCGATTTGGTTTTATCAATTATGCCGCCGGCAAATGCGGTTGGGTTTGCCGAAGTGGTCGCGGCGGCGATGAGACGAACTGGTGAAACGCCGCATTATGTCGATTGCAATGCCATTTCGCCTGATACAAGTAAGCAGGCAGGTGATCCGATCATCGATGCTGGCGCAACCTATGTCGATGGAGGAATTGTAGGTCCGGGACCGGGTACACGGGAGCGTGCGACTACCATGTATGTCAGTGGGCCCAATGCGACGGTAATTGAGGAAATTTCCGGTCCCCATATTGACGTTATTAATCTGGGCCTGGAAATCGGTAAAGCCTCCGCTGCTAAAATGTGTTATGCGGCAATTACGAAAGGAAGTTGGACTTTATATACTACCGCTCTGGTGGCCGCTGAAGCGCTGGGAGTCAGTGATCCTGTACATACGGCGTTAAAGGACAGCAGGCCGGGTATTTGGTCTGACATTGAGAAAATGCTACCAAGATTGCCGCTGGACGCAGGCCGGTGGATCGGTGAAATGGAAGAAATCGCTCAAGCCATGGGCAGTGTAGGCGCATCCTCTCATTTTCACCAGGGAGCCGCTGAAACTATGGAATTGCTTGATTCCACACCGATCGGAAGTGAAACCCGAGAAAACTACGATAAAAATCGGACACTTGAGCAATGTTTGAAAATATTTTCAGATCACTTGCCGGTAAGGAGCGAACGCGCTAAAGCAGCAGAATAATAGCGTTTCTAATGCAATAGAAACGTCATCCCATTATCTGGGGCGACGTATATATCGGGTCGTCTACACAGTATGCATATAGATAAATCAGCCATCGCTTTTGAAGCCGCTCTGTTGGATGAGGCATTAGTGCATCATACGCCTTGCGGCGATGGGCACATGGTTTGGCATCAGTGGGGCGAGGGACCACCACTAATTGTGTTACACGGGGGATCCGGGTCATGGCGCCATTGGGCACTCAATATTCGTTTCTTAGCACAGTATTACACTTTATACGTAGGCGATTTGCCCGGTTTGGGTGATTCCGCCGATCCGCCGATCCCCTTTAGCGTGGACGATTTTCCGGGATCGGTCGATCACCTAGCCGAAATAACCTGTGTGGGCATAGAAAGGCTCTTACCTTTAGGGTCATCTTTTAAAATATTAGGGTTTTCTTTTGGTTCTATTACCGGCGGGTATGTGGCGGCGCGTATGCAAGATCGTACTGAACATTTGGCATTAGTGGGGCCAGCGTCGCTTGGTTTGCCTTGGGGTGGGCTTAAAGGACATCGAAAATCACCGAAATATGCAAAAAATGAAACAGAGTTAAAGGAATTTCACCGTCATAATCTGCATCTCGTAATGTTTGGTGATTCGGCAAATATTGATGATCTTGCACTGCATTTGCAAATTCAGTGCGTTACCCGAGCTCGTCTCCGAAGTCACCGCATATCCGGAACGGATACATTACTTCAGGCTCTAAATCGCCTAGAGATGCCATTTAGCGCACTTTGGGGTGCTGAGGACATCTATTCCTTGCCCAATATAGAATCCCGATCAGTCCTGATGCGAAAAATACGCCCTGGGGCGGATTGCCGGATAATTGACGGGGCGGGCCATTGGGTGATGTATGAGGCTGCGGACGAATTCAATGCCACAATTTTGGAGCAATTAGGCGGAACAGAATTGGATAAGGCCGATAAAGCGGTCAGTTGAGGAAAAAATGGAAGCCGAAGAATATTTGAAAATGGTTGAAGCGAAGGCGGAGGTTAGAAAATCGCCTTGCGGTGATGGTGAAATGATCTGGCATGTCTGGGGCGACGGTGAGCCTTTGGTGTTCTTTCATGGTGGTTTTGGTAGCTGGCTGCATTGGATAAATAATATCGAATATTTTGCACAATATTTTCAGGTGATTTGCCCCGATATTCCGTGCCATGGCGATTCGGCCCTAGCACCTGAGCCCCATGACGCACCAAATATAAGTAAAATTCTTTCTGATGGGCTGGACCACATAGTGTCGCCGCCAGCAAAACTGAGGCTGTGTGGTTTTTCATTCGGTGGTATCATGGCGGGTAATGTGGCCGTCTGGCAGGGAGATCGCATTCATAAATTAATCGTAGTTGGTTCCAACGGTTTAAATTGCACCAAAGGTTCGGTTTCAGGTCTCAAGGACTGGCGCAAGGCGGAGAGCGAAGAAGATCGTTTGGCCTGTCATCGTCGCAACCTAGAAGTCATTATGTTTGCTAATTCAGACCGGGTAGATGATGTGGCAATTTGTTTGCAGGATAAGAATACCCGCCGCTCGCGAATGAAATCGCGCCAAATCGCTAGTACGCCTGCTTTGCTAAATGCTTTACCAAAATTAAAAGGTACACTTTACGGTATTTGGGGTGAAAAAGACGTCTATGCAGAATTGTATATGGAAGAGCGTCGGAAAATTTTCCAAGAAATCCAGCCGAGTTGCGATTTTCGAATAATAGATAATGCGGGTCATTGGGTTCCATATGAATCGCCAGACGAGTTCAACCCAATGGCGCTGGAAATGTTGAAGGGGTGACCCAATTATGTTGACGGGTAAGCAACAAGAAAATTTATCCGGTGGCGTCCCACGCCAGGGTGAACGAGCTAAAGACTGCGTAAAGCGCATTGAAAAAGCTGCAGAAGTATTTGAGACCCCTTGTGGTGATGGTAATCTAATTTGGCATAAATGGGGCGAAGGTGCGCCAGTCCTGATGTTCCATGGTAATCATGGCTCCTGGTCGCATTGGATCCGTAATATTCCGGTCTTATCTCAGCATTATGCGGTCTATTGTGCCGACGCACCGGGGCTTGGGGACTCAGCTTTACCCCCAAAACCTTATAGTTTAGACGCTATCATTGATGCTCTGTCGCTCGGCGTAGAAAGAATCGTGCCAGCCGATGCAAAGCTGCATGTAGTTGGCTTTTCTTATGGTAGCGCTATAGCGGCAAACACAGCCTGGCGATTTATTGACCGCGTTAAGACGCTAACAATGTGTGCATCGGCGCGCCTTACCGCGACAGCAGAGGTGAAACGGGACCTTCGCAGTTGGCGTCGTTTGGAAACGCCGGAAGAACGCTGGAAAGCTCACAAGCATAATCTAAAGCAAATGATGATCTGCAAACCGGGCATGGTCGATGATTTAGCAGTCTATCTGCAGAATTGGAATGCTCCACGTGCCCGTATTCGGACAAAACAATTCATTCCCCGCGGCTCTCTTTTAAAGGCATTGATTGCCATCAAACATATCCCGATTCGCAATATCTGGGGAACCGGTGACGCGTTCTATCCGCATTTTCTCAATAGCAAGGAAGAGCTGATCGATGGAAATGATATTAATCTCGATTTAAAAATCATTGACCAGGTTGGCCATTGGTCGCCATACGAAGCTTCCGAGCAAGTTAATGAATGGTTACTCGAGTGGTTCCGGTTATATGATTAAGGATATTTTGTGGGCGCTTTATTCAAGGAATTAGAAGGCGGCGTTCCCCGTCCAGGAGAATCTCCAGAAGAGTGCGTGGCACGCATTCAAAATGCGGCTGAGAAAATCATTACACCGTGCGGCGATGGCGGCCTCATTTGGCATGTGTGGGGCGAAGGCGAACCGTTGGTATTATTGCACGGTAACCACGGCAGTTGGACCCATTGGATTAAGAATATACCGTTTTTTGCCGAGCGTTATCGGGTGCTTGTGCCTGATGCTCCGGGTCTTGGCAATTCGGCCGTACCGCCCGAACCGCATACTATGGATGAGATGGCAGCAATCGTGAATGCGGGGCTTGATGTCATAATTCCAGGCAAGTCTTTCCATATGGCGGGCTTTTCCTATGGCAGCACGCTGGGTGGTTATATGGCCATCCAACTATCTGGCCGGCTTAAGAGCTTCGGTATGATTGGATCTGCGCGCTTGACCGGCCAACGGACTATGGTTGAAGGGCTGATCAATTGGAAACGGCTTGAGACAGAAGCTGAGAGAATTGAAGCCCATCGCCATAATCTCGGGGTCGTTATGCTGAGCGATAAATCTAAGGTGGATAACTTGGCCCTATATCTACAGTGCAACAACGCGCCTCGGGCGCGGGTTAAATCTCATAAATTTGTGCGCCGTCTTACTTTGCCTGAAATCGTAAAAAAAATTGAAGCGCCTATTTGCGTCTATTGGGGTACGAAGGATCAATATTACCCTTTTTATCTATCTGCTTATGAAGAACAAATCACCGCTCGGCATATCAGCATCGAGACCGATATAATTGAAGGTGCAGGCCATTGGGCGAACTATGAAAGCACTGATGAGATGAACGCAAAACTAGCAGCCTTTTTTGAATTCAATGATTAATGCGTCCATGCGCGTTATACTAACCTGATGTATTTCGACCCGAAACTTTGGCCCTTCACAAAAGGTGTACGTTTGCGCATTGCCTCAGCGGTGTTAGTCGGCCTTTTGGCAGCCGCTGTCGGCATTGGTCGATTAGCGTTGTTGGGCTGGTTGTTGGGTCAGGTGTGGCGCGGCACACCCTTCGATCAATTGATCCTGCCCTTTTGCATTGTGGCTGCCATTATGCTGCTGCGCGGCTGGCTGGAATATTGGCGCAACATGGTCGCCCATAAAACAGCCTCTATTGTGCAGCTGCATATAAGAGAATTGCTCTATAACAAGGTCGTCGAATTGGGGCCGGCTCATTTTGGTCATGAGCGAACCGGCGCGGTGATCGTCGCAATGATCGACGGCGTTGAGCAGTTGGAAACCTATTTCGGCCAGTATATTCCGCAGCTGTGTATTGCGACTTTAACACCCATCGGCATTTTCGCCTTTGTGGCATTTCTTGATTTGCCGGTGGCCGGTGTCATGCTCGCCGCAGCATTGGTTACATTGCTGGGGCCACAAATTTTTCATCGTATGGAGGGCGGTAATGCACGCACACGTTCAATAGCGTTCAAAGCGTTTGCTGCAGAGTTCCTCGATGCGGTGCAAGGCTTGGGTACGTTGAAAGCTTTTGGTCAAGCCAAGGCTCGGGCCAACGTGTTGGCGGCTAAAGCGCGAGACCTTTTACGGAGTACTATGTGGGTACTGGCGACGAACCAGATTGCGCGTGGCTTGACCGATGCGGGCATCACCATTGGTGTGGCGGCTACACTTTCGCTTGGTGCCTACCGTCTGGTGGACGGGCAGATGTCCCTCACGGCGCTCCTGATGATCCTGATGATGGGTACCGAAGCCTATCGTCCGCTGCGGGAAATGCGTTCCATGCTCCATGCGGGCATGAACGGGCGTTCGGCTGCCGAAACCATGATGGGCTTGTTAGGTGCGGAGCCGGTGGTGAAAGAGATACCTACCGTCACATCAGCAGGTCCCCTGGAGCCGACCATCCAGTTCGATAATGTAAATTTTGCCTATCCAGGCGCCCGGCGGCGGGCCCATGAAGGGCTCGATTTCACGGTGAAAAAAGGCGAACGTATTGGCGTTGTCGGGCCGTCTGGTTGCGGTAAGTCGACGGTGGTGAAGCTCTTGCTGCGCCAGTACGACCCCACGTCGGGCACAATCCGGCTGGGTGGTAAGGATCTACGGGACCTCAGTTTCGCTGATCTTCGCAGTCAGATGGCGGTGGTCAATCAGGACACTTATCTCTTTCACGGCACCGTTGAGGACAATATCCGTCTTGGCAAACCGGACGCGACGGAAGACGAGTTGCAGTCGGCAGCGAAATCCGCAAATGCCCACGAATTTATTGATCGCTTGCCGCAAGGGTATGAAACCGTCATCGGCGAACGCGGTATTCGGCTTTCAGGTGGCCAACGCCAACGTATTGCGATCGCCCGGGCGCTGCTGCGTGATTCGCCGATACTCGTACTGGATGAAGCCTTGTCGTCGGTTGATGCAGAGAACGAAGCGGTGATCCAAGATGCACTCGACCGGTTGATGAAGGGCCGAACAGTACTGATTTTTGCCCACCGGCTTTCAAGCGTCATCGATGCTGACCGAATTTTAGTGTTGGAAGATGGCTGTGTCGCCGAAGAAGGCGGCCATCATAGTTTGCTTGCCTCAGGCGGCACCTACCACAAACTGATGGCGGACCAGGCGAATGAGTGGTCCGGTGGCGCTGCAGGTATAACCGATACAGTTAAAGAGGACAGCGAGGGCCGGCCGGCGGTCTTGGCATCGGATGATGCTATTCGGTTGGCCGAAGGGGAAGCCGAACGCGAGCCGACCGACGCGATCTTACGGGCCGATGGGATGGGCTGGGCGGCGGTGTTTCGTGAACTGCTCAAGTTTTCTGGGCCGTGGCGTTCACAATTGACTGCGACCTTTGTGCTCGGTGTCGCACGGGTTTTCGCCTTTATCGGCGTGGGCGCCGTCGGGGCTTTGGCCGTTGGCGCAGTAAAGCGCGGCGAGCCATTTGAAAATCTCTTGATTTGGCTGGCCGTCCTGGCGCCCGCGGCAGGCATTCTGCATTGGTTGGAAAGCTGGCTCGCCCATGATTTCGCGTATCGCATGCTGGCAGAAATGCGCATTCAGTTGTATGAAAAACTGGAAGCACTCGCCCCGTCTTATTTACTGCGGCGGCGAACCGGTGACCTTGTGGGAATGGCGACCCAAGATGTGGAGACAGTAGAGTATTTCTTCGCCCACACCATCGCACCGGCTTTTGTTGCCATCCTCGTGCCGTCGGTGGTGGTCACCCTATTGCTAGCCGAAGGGTGGCCATTGGCGTTGGCTTTGAGTCCGTTTCTTGTCTGGGTGGCGCTTAGCCCGTTCTTGATGCGAAAGCGGATCGATCGGTTGGCGTCTCGGGCACGTGAAGTGTTGGGCGATCTTAATGCACACGCGGTGGATACGNTCCAGGGGTTAGCAGAAGTGGCGGCTTTCCAGGACGAGCGGCGACGGGGTCAGGATTTTCTTGCCAAAGTGCGCGAGCATCATTCGGTGCGGTTGCCGTTTTTCAGCGATATGACGGGTCAAATGGCGATGCTGGAGACGGCGACCGGCTTGGGCGGCCTCGCAGTGGTTATCACAGGTGCACATTTGGTCACCACGGGTCAGGTTGAGGCAACGACATTGCCGTTGCTGACGATCCTTGCCATGGCGTCGTTTNTGCCCATTTCCGAGATCGCCAATATTGGTCGCCAATTGGCTGACACGCTGGGCTCGACGCGCCGTCTCTATGCGGTGCATGGCGAGCCGGTGGACGTCACCGATGGAATCGGGGTAAACGCCCGCGCGAAACCCGGTGGCGTTACTTTGGCAATGGAGAATGTGTCCTTCCGTTATTACGGGCGNGCCGCCAGTGCGCTCCATAATGTGACGCTTGAAGTGCCCGCGGGTCAAACGGCAGCATTAGTTGGACCCTCCGGTGCGGGAAAGAGCACCACCGCCCATCTCTTTATGCGGTTTTGGGACCCCGAAGCGGGTTTTGTCTCGCTGGATGGGCAGGATTTGCGCGATTTTGAATTGGATGATCTACGCCAACGCATCGCCTTGGTCGCGCAGGATACGTATCTTTTCAACGATACGCTCAAAGCCAATATTCTGATCGCCAAGCCCGATGCCACAGCTGAGGAAGTAGATGCAGCGGTGCAGCGCGCTGCATTGTCAGATTTTGTCGCAACGCTGCCCGACGGCCTTGATTCGCCGGTCGGCGAACGCGGCATGCAACTTTCTGGTGGTCAGCGCCAACGCGTCGCCATTGCGCGTGCCTTCCTTAAGGATGCCCCGGTGTTGGTGTTGGACGAAGCCACAAGCCATTTGGATGCGGTTAGTGAGGCTGCGGTCCGTTCCGCGCTCGAAGACTTAATGGCTGATCGCACGACGCTGGTCATTGCCCACCGGCTTTCGACGATCCGCAGCGCGGATGTCATAGTTGCCTTGAAAGATGGTCAAGTAGTGGAAACAGGCACACATGAAGAGCTGGTCGCCAAAGGCGGTCTCTACGCGAAGCTGGTATCTCATCAGATGTCCGGTGCGGAGAAGGCTGCAGAGTGATTAGCCCTGGAGCATCACTGTCATCAGGCGGTGAATGACTACCGGGATCGTGATCCAGTAGACAACGAGAAAAATCTTCTCGCCCCGTTCATTTTTAAGGCCGAGTTTCCGAGCGAGCAAATTTGGGACGTTAGGTTTCCAGAAGCAAAAGCCGATGATAGTGGCTATGGCCAGAAAATAGGGGAGCATTGCCCAGGTGAAGGTCATAGGCGCGCTTTAGCAAGAACCGCCTTCCAGGACAAGTGACCCATTTGGATTAAAATACCGGTCTTGCGCCCAAGCCCAACTCCGGGTGTAATCAAGACCAGTAAACAAAGATAAAAATTGGGAGGTGTTAATGGGATCGCTTAAGCGGTATCAGCATTACATTGGCGGTGAATGGGTGGACCCAGCGTCCGGTGAATGGATCGAGAGTTCCAATCCCTATAGTGGGCAGCCTTGGGCTGAATTTCCTCGCGGTAATCAGGCAGATGCGGACCGCGCTATTGAGGCCGCGTATAAGGAATTTACGTCGGGTGATTGGCCGTCAATCGGACCCACGGCGCGCGGCGCCCTAATGCGCAAGCTCGGAGATTTGATCGCCGCCAACGCTCAGGAATTAGCAAAAATCGAGGTTCAGGATAACGGCAAGCTGATAGCTGAGATGAGTGCGCAGCTCGGCTACGTGCCGCAATGGTATTATTACTATGGCGGGCTTGCGGACAAAATCGAGGGTGCCGTGCTGCCGATAGATAAGCCCGANACCTTCAACTATACGCTCCATGAGCCGCTAGGCGTCTGCGTCGCCATCACGCCATGGAATTCTCCACTGCTCATAACAGCCTGGAAACTCGCGCCCGCATTAGCGGCCGGGAACACGGTGGTATTAAAGCCATCGGAATTTACGTCCGCCTCCGCATTCGAGTTTGTGAAGCTGGTTGAGGAAGCGGGCTTTCCGCCTGGTGTGGTCAATGTGGTCTCCGGCTACGGCAAAGAAATCGGTGAGGCGTTGGTCTCCCACGACAAGGTGGCCAAAGTTTCCTTCACCGGCGGGACCATTAGCGGGACCCGGGTTTATGAGAATGCGGCCTCTGGCCTCAAGAAGGTTAGCCTCGAGCTGGGCGGTAAATCGCCGAATATCGTCTTTGATGATTGCGAAATGGATAATGCGGTCAAAGGAGTTATCTCGGGCATTTTTGCCGCCACCGGGCAGACCTGCATCGCGGGGTCCCGCTTACTGGTCCAGGAAAGCATTCATGACGAATTTGTCGATAAGCTGGTGGGCTTTGCGAAGACGGCGCAGATCGGCGATCCCATGTCGTTAGATACGCAGGTGGGACCGGTGACCACGCCGCCGCAGTATAAGAAAATCCTTTCCTATTTCAATGTGGCGAAAGAAGACGGCGCGGAATGTGTGTTAGGTGGCGGCAAGCCCGATGACCCCGCGTTGGGTGACGGTTGGTTCGTGCAGCCGACAATCTATACCGGCGTCAGCAATTCCATGCGTATTGCCCAGGAAGAAATTTTCGGGCCCGTGCTTTCGGTGATCCCATTTAAGGATGATGATCACGCGGTAGAGATCGCCAATGATGTGGTCTATGGCTTGGCGTCCGGTCTTTGGACCCAGAGCATTCGCCGCGCCATTGGTATTTCAAAACGTATTCAGGCAGGCACCGTCTGGGTAAACACGTATCGCGCAGTGAGTTTTGTGTCCCCCTTTGGTGGTTACAAACATTCCGGCCTTGGCAAGGAAAGCGGCCAGCAGGCGATTAAAGACTATATGCAAACCAAAAGTGTATGGATCAGCACCGCGACTGAGGTGCCCAATCCATTCGTAATACGATAGCGTAAATCTCGCGCGGTTTTGCCGCGACGACATATTTGCCTAATTATAATTAGAAGAGAGGAAAAAATGGCTCAACTCGCATTCGAACAACCAGAAGCCCAGGGGCTGACAGGTAAATTGGCACGGCACGCCGCTGATTTGAATTTCAAGGACTTACCCGACGACGTGATTTCCATCGCGCGGTGTTGTTTTATCGATTGGCTTGGGGTGACGCTTGCAGCGCATGATGACCCGATTACCGACATGTTGGTGACGGAGGCCAAAGATCAGGGGGGTAATCGTCAAGCAACGGTCATTGGTGATGGTTTGCAAACATCGGTTTCGCAAGCCGCCCTGATTAACGGCACTGTTAGTCACGCGCTGGATTACGACGATGTTAACCTCAATATGATCGGCCATCCATCCGTGATCACCTTTGCGGCCATGCTCAGTGTCGCCGAACGTGATGGTTGTTCCGGTGAAGATTTCATTACAGCCTTTGTCGCGGGAACCGAAATCGGGTGCCGCATCGGGAAACAATTAATGGGTGAATCCCACTATCAAAAAGGCTGGCACATGACTGGCACCGCAGGAACTTTTGCCGCGACCGCATCGGCGGGCAATCTCATGGGGCTGGATGGGGATACCATGACAACCGCCTTCGGTATCGCCGCCAGCCAGGCAGCGGGGCTCAAGAGCAATTTCGGCACCATGTGCAAGCCCATGCATGCGGGTAAAGCNTGCCAGAACGGTTTGTTTGCGGCTTCNATGGCNAAGCGTGGCTGGACGAGTAATCCNGAAATTCTTGAATGNGTGCAAGGGTTTGGGGATACGCAAACCGCTGCCTTTACGCCGGACTTGGCGCTTGATGGGTTGGGTGAGCGCTTCATGACTCGTGGTATGTTGTTCAAGTATCATGCGGCTTGTTACGGTACCCATGCGGCGATTGAAGCGACCCGGGAACTGCGGGAAAACCATGGCGTTACTCCTGATGACATTGAAGCGGTCGAACTACACGTGCCTTCCAGTTACTTTAAAATGTGCAACATTCAAGAGCCGAAGAACGGACTGGAAGGTAAATTCAGTCTGCGCTTTACGACGGCGATGGGATTGCTTGGCGAGGATACCGGCCGCATGGACAGTTATTCCGAGGCTAAATGCGAACACCCAGCGCTTGTTGCGATGCGTGACCGTATACAGGTGGTCGCGAATGACGACCTAATGCACGATCATGCGGTTGCCGATATCCGGCTCACCAGGAAAGACGGTGTGGTCATTCAACAGGGTGGCAATGTTCACGACCCCGAAAGCGACCAGGACCGACAATGGTCGCGTTTGGTGGAGAAATTCCAGGGATTGGCCGATCCAGTCATCGGCACTGACAAGGCCGGCCAGATCATTGAACAGGTTGCTAAGCTGGAGACGTTGGACAAGGTCGGTCCGATTGCCGAATTGGCTGTGAAATAGGCCCGTACAAAGGCCTCAAAACAGGAGAGAAACATGCCCGCACCACATCGAGCCCGCGCGCTTTCAAACCGCCATATGGTGGCGGCTGGAAACTACCATGCTGCTTTAGTCGGTATGAATATCCTGGAAGCGGGTGGCAACGCCGTGGATGCGGGGGTGGCTGCGGGCATTGTGCTCGGTGTGACGAACTGTGATCAGGTGAATTTCGGCGGCGTCGCACCGATTATGATTCGTATGGCTGAAACCGGCAAAGTCATGACTATTAGTGGACTTGGTTGGTGGCCGAAAGCCGCAAACATCGAATATTTTCACGATAATTTTGGGGGCAAGATGCCACCGGGCCTTATGCGGACGGTGATGCCCGCGGCACCCGATGCGTGGATTAAAGCGCTTGAACTCTATGGTACTATGACCTTCGGTGAAGTGATTGCCGGAGCGAAGCGTTTGGCCGGCGGTGGCTATCCGGCGACGACGCTGAACGATGAGCTTATGGCAGCAAACGCCAAAGGGTATGAATTGTGGCCATCGAATGCAGAAATCTTTTTGCCGGGTGGTAAGCCAACTAAAGCCGGAGATATCTTTTATCAGCGTGATCTGGCAAGAACGATGCAATATATGGTGGATGAAGAGGCCGCGGCAAACGGTGATCGACTTGTTGGGCTCAAAGCAGCGCGGGATGCTTTTTACAAGGGCGATATTGCTGCTGCGATCGCGGATTATCACAAGGAGAATGGTGGTTGGGTCACCCGAGAAGATTTAGCGGAATATGAGTCTGGCCATGAGGAGCCGTATGCAGTTGATTTTATGGACTTTACGGTATACGGCTGCGGGCCTTGGTGCCAAGGACCAATCATTCTCGAAACCCTCAATATCCTAAATGGTGTTGACTTGAAGTCGATGGGTCATAACTCGCCCGAATATCTTCACATGCTTGTTGAAGCCCTTAATCTGTCCTATTCGGATAGGCACATGTATCAGGGTGACCCGCGCTTCATTGATGTGCCTATGGATGAGCTGCTAGCTCAAGCCTATGGGGCTAAACGGCGGGCCTTGATAGATCCGAACAAAGCGTTTGGTGAGATGCCGCCCGCAGGTACCCCCAAGGAACTCGGTATATCTTTGAGCGCCGCCGTTTCGGTCGGTGAAAAAACCAAAGGTTATAAGGAAATGGCTGTGGACACGGCATATGTTTGCGCTGTCGATGAGGATGGCAATACATTTTCCGCAACTCCGAGCGATGGCCAGCATAGTTCTCCAATAATTCCGGGCCTGGGCTTTGTGCCATCCAATCGGGGCACTCAGTCCTGGACCGATCCTGATAATCCTGCCTGCCTCGCTCCTGGTAAACGGCCCCGTTTGACACCCAACCCAGCCATTGCGGTCAAAAAGGGTGAGTGGGTGATGCCGTTCGGGTCACCGGGTAATGATGTTCAGCCGCAGGCCATGTTGCAGGTGTTACTCAATCATCACCTCTGGGGCATGGCGCCGTTGGAAGCGGTTGAAGCGCCTCGGGTTGCTAGTACTAACTTCCCGCGTTCATCGGAGCCGCATGACTATTTCGCGGGCCGGCTAAATGCTGAAAGCCGCATCGATAGATTTACATGCGAGGCATTAAGTGACAAAGGCCATGACGTGCAGATGTGGCAGGATTGGGAATGGCGTGCCGGTGCGGTCAGCATGATCAAGTTGGATCTGAAGACGGGTGTTATGGAAGGTGCTGCCGACCCGCGCCGGCCTGGGCTTGCCTTGGGGTCGTAATTCAAACATTCGGTGGCAGCCGAATGAGCTAACGCCTATTTGTCGGTGGGATTTTAGGCAAGTAAATCAAAGCCCGACACTAAAGAGCGGAATGCGGTCTACCGCGCTGCGTGTCTATCTAATGGACGCGGCGGCAAACTGGTCGTCGAGCCAAACTCCTTTTGCCAATTACTGATGTCGTTATTGATGAATAGCGGCGGCTGGACAAGTTCGTGCGTAAACTTCCTTCCCTCTAACGTATAGCGGATGAAGCCTAGTTTTCGCGTCATTGTGAGGCCCCAATTGCCTTTCGATGGATTAATGAAGGCTGACGATGGAGCCCAGATGAGCCTCGTACCTTTATGTCGGCTCGAGCGGTAGGTGTGCAGGNGTCCGCTCATAAACAATTTCACTTTATAATGTTCGCAAAGACGCATCAGATATTTTCGGCTCTTGGGCCATATAGCACTGAGCGATTTGCCGTTTTCAGAGGGATCCAACCTGTAGAGTGGCTTATGGCTAGCGATGGCAATAGGACAACTATCCGCAGTTTTAAGCGCCTCTTCTAGCATTTTAATTTGTGCATCTTCGCCTTTGAGTCCGCTTTCCATTAGTTGTGCATTTAGCCCGATAAATCGCCAGCCGGCCCAGTCCTCAACCCAAAAATCATTGCCGAAGTATTTAATCCAATTTTTTCGACCTTTAGGCGTGAGCGGCTTTCCGAGGCGCGTGTCTGGTGGTGTCTCACCTGCATCATGATTGCCGGGGATCGCTCTCCAGGGTACAGACAGACGGTCCATTTGTTCACGGGCAAAGACGAAATCATCCGGCTGTTTAGGCCCATTGATGCAAAGGTCCCCGGTGATTAGCACCATGTCAGGCATTTCTTCCTTTATTAGGTCGACAAAGACATCCCAATTATCCTGGAAATATGCATGGCTGCGACTGAGATGAGTGTCGGAGACTTGGATGAGGCGGAAAGTCGACATTCGATTGATCCTTATTGGCGAAAAGTTTTCATTTTTAACACGCTCTAGGGCTTTTCCAATTGGTAATAAAATAGTTTATGATAAAGCAGATTAATTTTATGAGGGAGAACTAGTGATGGGGCATACGATCGAAAGTTTTAGCACGGCGTGTCACGACATTCTGAAGGCGGAGCCTAACCCCGCAGGACGTGAAAAAGTTCGTAGTCTGTTGAGCGAAGTTTTGAAAGATGACGGGTTTATCGCCGCACATTTTGGTCCGGAAAATGAAGATCCACGTAAGTGCTTGTATGAAGACGAAGAATTGGGATTTTGTATCTTCGCCCATGTTCACACCGGTGCAAAACAAAGCCCGCCCCACGATCATGGCCCGCAATGGGCAATCTATGGTCAGGCTGAAGGTATTACCGATATGAATGAGTGGGACCTGGTGTCAGCGCCGGCTGGTGACACGCCCGGTAAAGTCAAACTCAATCGGTCCTATCGTATGGAACGTGGTGATGCATATGTTTATAACGAGCATGATTTGCATTCACCAAAGCGCGAGGCTGCGACCAAGCTAATTAGAATTGAAGGGTCTAACCTCGATTTTGTGAAGCGTGACCGGTTTGAGCCAATNGAGGAAGANGCTGCAGCCAAATAAACNTCAGAATCCTAAGAATTAAAAAGGTGTGTGGATGACCGTTAGCGGCAACCCGTTATTTTCGTTCGCGGTCGTCGCGGACACTCATATGCGGCCGGAAGAAGGTGATGATTCATCGCCTTTCCCGGTTAATGAAATGGCAAATGACCGCGCCCGTTATGTGGTTTCGTTACTCAATAACCTAAAGCCAGATTTCATCATTCATCTTGGCGATATTGTGCACCCGGTGCCAGTATTACCGACATATGACCCGGCCTGTGAAGCGGCAAAAGCTGTCTTGGGTAGCCTGGATGCACCGATCTATTACCTGCCTGGCAACCACGATGTGGGTGATAAACCCAACCCCCAAATGCCAGCGGCTGGTATTTCTGATGCTAATTTAGATGCCTATGAGGCACAGTTTGGAGAAAGTTGGCAGTCGTTCGACAAGGACGATTGTCATTTCACACTAATCAACGCGCAGCTCATGAATTCAGGACTCGCCCGCGAGAAAAAACAGGCGGAATGGCTTGAAGAAGACTTGGCGTTAGCGGGGCATAAACGCAAATTCTTGTTTATTCATTATCCGCCATGCATCCGCTCTGAGGACGAAGCGCAAAACTATGACAATATTGATGAGCCCGCCCGAGCCTGGCTTTTAGAATTGATAAGAGAATATTGGGTCGAGGCGATGTTTTGCGGCCATGTGCACGGGTTTTTCTATAATCTCCATGGGGATGCGGAGAGCTATATTCTGCCCTCTACCTCTTTCTTCCGCCAAGATTACAGTGAGCTGTTTCGTGTCGAAGCGGCGGATCAGCATGGGCGGAATGATGCGGAGAAACTTGGGTTCTTTATGGTGACTGTTTATGCGGACGGCCATGTTGCGCGCCTTATTCGCACCAATGGCGAAAGACTCTCGCTTGGGGCCCCCGAGCCCAACTGGCCGCCACGTGTACCGGCGCTCCATACAAAGGAAGCTGAGAAGGCTGCTATTGGTGTGCACCTTCGCCATCCTTGGGCTGAAGAGACGGAGCTTCCCTATAACGGGCCAATGGATGAGTTCCACAGGAAAGCTGTGCGAAACGATTATACGTTAATGGCGCTTTGGGAACTTGGTATTTCGCAAGTTCGCGTGCCGTTGTCGGAACTCATGGTGCCTCGCATCCGTGATCGCATGATTGCGCTCAGTCGTAATGGTCATAGGTTCGGCGCATTTTGTTTCGGGGTACCGGAGGGTGCGTATCGGGACGCGCTGGTGACGAACCGGGAGGTAATCGAATCTATCGAGATCGTTGTACCTTGGGCTGATTCTGAATATGCGGTGCCTGAACTCAAAGCGTTGAAAGAAGAAACTCGTCTTGACATCGTGTTAACCAAAATCGAAACCTCGGCGGATAAGAAGGCAGCAGGGTCTCGCTTTAGCCATTTCGTAGCCCACGGATTCAGAGTTTCTGAAATAGACCAGATCGATGGTTTTCTAAAGAAGGCGCCTGACGCGAGGCAGACAGTGGATGCTTATGTGTTCCGAATTTCACTTGATCGTTCTCCTTGGAAAGATGTACAGGAGTTACACCGGCTAATGGGTGAACGAAACACAACAGCGATAGTAAATATTCGCTTAGCTTCCGAGAACCCGGCGGAATATATTGCCGATGATCGAAAGTTAGCTAATCAAGTCGCCGAAGCGGTTTTGGTTGGCTATGCTTATGATGATGTTTCGGTCTTCATCGACACGTTTATGGACTTGGATCGCGGTTATTTTCCACGGCACGGCTTGTTCGATAGACGCTTTAATCCGCGTCCGGCAAGCTTTGTCTTCAAGTATTTGCAAAGTACCATTTTGGGCGTTGGTGCTGATATTAAACTTGGCGAACGGTATAAAGCTGCGGGCGGTTTGGTTTGTGCGTTCGAAATGGCAGGGAGAGACGGTTGGTTATTGCTGCCTGACACTGGGGCTATGGCCATGAGCGGCATTGATGTGCCACGTCCAGTGACGGTGATTGATCTATTGACTGGTATTGTTGGACCGGAAAGCGACGTTGCTAGAAATGGAATTAAAGGACCGGCATTATTGATTTCTAATTAGTACCTTTCCAACGAGGGTTGGTTTATGGACGAACCAAAAACGCTGAAGCTCTGGGCGCAAGGGGATGCCCATGTCGGACGCGACCTGGAATTTGGCCGTACCAGCTTGTCCGATGCGCTTTTGCAATCGGAGCAGGGTGGTGATCTAGGCGGTCCGCCCTTCGCATGGGATTTGGCTGTTAATGTTGGCGATTATTGTGGTTTTCGGTCCCTGCCGGTTGATGAAGAGGGCGCGGAAATCATCAAGCAATTCTCAGTCTTGAAGAAGCATAAACGAGAGCAAATTTATTCGCTGGCAGGGAATCATGACCGTGGCGGGCTTGACCAAGCTGAAGGCTGGTGGTTTCAGAAATGGATTGACCCCATGGGTGAGCATACTGAATTTTCTAAGGTAGATGTATCGCGCTATCCCTATCCGGTCGAGGGAACTTGGGAGCGCTATTCTTTTCAGGCAGGCAACATCGTTTTCCTAATGATGAGCGATGTGAACGAACGTAGCATGACAGTGGGGCGTGGTGACCTGGGCGGTAATCCAGGCGGCGTCGTCACCCAAGAAACGTTCGATTGGTGGAAGGATCAGGTCCAAAAACATAAAGGGAAGATCATCATTACGGCACATCATTACGTGCTGAAAGATACCACTTTTGCCTCCGGCCTTTGGGAGGGGATGCGCAAGAATGAGAATGACAATTGGATACCTGATTATCACCAGTATTACGAAGAGGGCTCGCCGTCGGGCGCGTCTTTTTTGTGTTGGGTCGGCGGACAATTCGATTCCGGACAGTTCGAGAGTTTCCTCGAGGATAACCCCGATGCCGTCGATATGTGGTTTGGCGGGCATACTCATTCAAACCCCGATGACCGCAAGGGTGGGCGTGGCTGCTTTGAGCGGAAATACGGTGGTACCATGTTCATGAATATTTGTGCGCTAACGCGCTTCCATGTCCCGGACCACGCAATCCCTCACAGTTGGCTACTTACCTTCACTGAAGGGTCTGATGTTGTGCGCGCGCAGTGCTACATGCACACTGACGAATACAAGCCCCAGGGCTGGTACAATGAAGCGGAACAGACTATCAAGCTAACGGCGACGTTCAAATTTTAAGGAAGGTTGAGCGTTTTCTTATGGTCTGACGCCAAACTTGGCTTTCTGTCCAATCTGTTCCTTAAGGCGAGCCTGCATGGCTTCATAAAAAGTACAGAGATATTGCCGGGTCTCGCGGGGGTCGATGATATCTTCCACAGAAAAAGCCTCGGCGGTTTGGAACGGGTTGGCGTAGGAGCGCATTTCGTCTTCCAGTTCCTTGCGTCGGGCTTCCGGATCCGGGGCTTCGGCGATCTCGCGGCGGAAGGCTGCCGTTACGCCCCCTTCGATGGGAAGAGAACCCCATTCGGCGGACGGCCAGGCGATCTTGAAATCAAGCCCGTTTTTATCGAGCGCGGTACCACCCGCCATGCCGAAGCAGCGGCGAATCACTAGTGACATTTGCGGCACGGTGGATTGTAGGCGGGCATGGAGCTGGCGCATGCCTTCCAACAGTGTGCCGTCTTCCTCGGCGATAGTGCCAATGGCGTAGCCGGGCACATCTATAAGGAACAGCAGCGGAATATGGAAGCAGTCGCAAAGATCAATGAAATGCGCCTGCTTGCGGCCTGATTTCACATCTACCACACCGCCATACATGGGATTGTTGGCGATGATACCGACCGGGTAGCCGTTGAGGCGGGCGAGCGTCGTGATGGCGGCACGGCCATAGCGCGGCTGAATTTCGAAAGTGCTGTCCTTGTCCATGACGAGGCGGATCAGCTTATGCATGTCGTAGGGTTTGCGGCGGTCGCGGGGAACAATATCCAGCAGTTCTTCCTCGCGCCGGTCTGCCTGATCGTCGGTGCGGACGATAGGCGGCATTTCCCAAACGTTTTGCGGCATGTAGGAAAGGAACTGTTTTATTTGCCGGAAACAGTCTTCCTCGTCCTTGGCCACATTGTGGATGACGCCTGCTTTTTCTACGGCGATTTTCCAGCCGCCTAATTCTTCGCGGGTGACAGTTTCCCCGGTGCCGCGTTCTACTAGGGGCGGGCCACCAGCGAATATTTGGCTTTGACCTTTGATCATGATGGAAAAATGCGACATCAGAGCTTTGCCCGCCGGCGCGCCGGCAGCGACGCCCATGACGGCGGAGACCACGGGCACGGAGCCCAACAGAATAGCCGAATTGTCCCGTGGGTGGACCGCATGGCCGGGCAGGACCGTATACCCCTTCTTTTTGCCGGTGGCCGCGCTGCCCCCGAACCCGTCAATGAAGCGCACCAAAGGGAGGCGGTATTGTTCGGCCAGGTCATCGACGAAACCACCTTGGCCACCTTTGCGGCGAATGTCACCCCAGTTCGTGCCGCCGCCGATTGTAGAATCTTCGCCGCCAATGGCAACCAGCCGTCGGTCAATGCGACCCAGGCCCATCACGTAAGGGGCGGGCTTGACGTTAATCAAATTGCCCTCATCATCATAGGTGCCGGTCCCGGATAGCATGCCTACTTCTTGGAAAGAACCCGGGTCTATGGTGCCCGCGATCCTGTCGCGAATAGTGAGATAACCGCGTTCGCGATGTTCCGTGACACGTTCCTCACCGCCCATTTCTTCAGCCATGGCGCGTCGGCGGGTAATTTCATCAGCTTCTTCTTTCCAAGACATACTATTTCTTTACGCGTGCAAGGCCGCACGGACAAGGGCTGGGATGTCGGCCAATGTATCCGCTACCGAAGCGCCCGCCCCCAGCAGTAATTTTCGCTTTTGCGCGGGAGAGCCCACATCATGTTCGATGATGGAGCCCGTATGGCCGAAGCTGAGGCCTTTCGGTAAGCGCGCGACGGAATCGCCAACGATGAGTGCAATAAGCGGTTTGGTAAATTGTCTATCCTTAATCATGCGGGCAGCCGCTTCTTCCTGGCCAGTGCCCGCTTCGCCGAAAATGGCGACGGCTTTAGTGTCCGGGTCTTTTTCAAAGAGTTCGAGCAGCGGGACGAAGGAAGTGCCTACAAGAAAATCACCGCCGATAGGTACGAAGGTGGATTGGCCGATTCCGTTTCGTGTCAGAATATTGGCGATTTCACCGCCCATGCCGCCACTGCGCGCAATGATTCCGACCGGTCCCTCTAAATAAATACGTGATGGCACCGGCCCGCCGGTGCCGCCGATTTTCGCTTTACCAACACTGATGATGCCTTGGCTGTTGGGGCCAACCACGCGAATGCCCTTGGCGGTCGCGGTTTCAATAATGAGGGACGCATCATGATGTGGCACGCCTTCGGCTAGGATATGGACATGGGGTATACCTGCCTCAATGGCTTCCATCGCCGCGCTCTTGACGGCAATGCCCGGGATAAACAGGACGGTGATGTCGATTCGGTGATGCGCGAGCGCCTCGCCAACGCTGTTATAGACCGGCACGTCATTGACGATTTCGCCTCCATGACTCGGTGAGACGCCGGCCACTACGTTGGTGCCGTACTTCTGCATATAGCTCACATGCAGGCGCGCCTGCCGCCCAGTGACACCCTGAATAAGAACGCGCGTTGTTTCGTCCAGGAGAATGCTCATAGGGCATCGGTTCCGTAAGTGCGTTTGACGATTTCTATCGCCGCCTCTTCCATGGGCGTGGCGGCATCAAGGAAGCAGATGCCTGGCAGGGCGGCGGAGCATTCCTTCGCGGCATCGATGTTGGGACCGTCGAACCGAAAGACGATGGGGAACTCCGTCGGGTCAATTTTTAGTTCTTCGAGCGCCCGCATGGTGCCGCGTACTTTAATGTCGACCGGGATAAAATTGATGAAGGGGCTGCCCGCTAGAAGTCCTTTGACGTTCGGGCGCGACAAGATGGCCTTGGTTGCCAAATATGTCTTCTCTTCGATTTGACCGGGCGTGATATCCATGGTGCAGGCAGGCCGTCCCCCGGCTTGGTAAATCGCATCAAGCGCAGACATGCCGGTGCCACCACCGCTCACCATGAGGGCAATGTCGCCTTCTGGAAACTCATTGAACCGAATGGAAGAGCCTATATCTGTGGCGTCGATTTCGCGCATTTCCAATTCGAGTTCTGTAAGGGGCCGCCAGCCATTGGTGCGGATGCGGTCTGTAGCAACTGTAAGGTCGTCATGGCGAGCCATCGCTTGTTCGTCCAGATTGAGGACGGCGGTGGGTGCCGTGACCAAACTGTCGGGCGCCAAGACTAGCGGATTTACCTCCAGTAATTCCGCTTCGCGTTCGGTGAAAACCTGCCATAGAATTACCAAAACCTTGGCGACGTTTTTTGCCATCGGCTCGTTCAGCCCGGCGGCTTCAGTAAGCGCATGCGCGTCTGTCTTTGAGAACCCGGTGAGCAAACTCAATGGTTGGCGAATGAGAGAGGCGGGATGTTTGTCGAGAATAGTCTCGATGTCGACGCCGCCTTTTGCTGAGAATAGCAAAACCGGCTTCTTTGTCTCGCTATCGAATGCGAAGGAAACGAAAACTTCTCGCGCGATATCAACCGGCGCACTCACCAGTAGCTCAGTTACGGGGTAGTGCAGAATTTCTTGGCCGAGGAGTGATGCCGCAAAGGCGCCCGCTTCATTAGGACTTTCCACAAGACGCACCGCGCCCGCTTTGCCGCGTCCGCCCGCCGGAATAAGCGCTTTTAGGACAGCGCGTCCGCCAAGCCCTTGCGTTGCGTCGACAGCGGCGTCTACCGTCTTAACGGTTTCAAAGTCTGGGACTGATATTCCCGCCTCGCGCAACAGACGAAGCGCGTCGTCCTCAAGCAGTCTAGTCACTAGCGTGGTAAAGCGTTATTCGGCAGCAGCGGCATTTTTAACCAAACTGCCAAGCCAGCGGCCACGAGTAATCAGGTTTTGCTGCCACTCGCTCTCGAAGTTAGCGACGGTAGAACTGTGTGTGGATTCTCGGGCCATCAGCGCTTCGCGCCATTTATTGAGCAATGGAAATTGCTCGATAACACCTAGTGGGCAGAGATTGTCCACAAATGTATAGCGCTGCAGGAACGGCGCGTAGCCGCAATCGACTAGGGAATAATCCGAGCCGTTAAAATAGGGGCCGTCATTGCCCCGTTTTTCAAGCGCACCTTCGAGTTTTTCGAACCGTTTCGGAAGTTCCTTGGCATTTTCTTTTAAGGTCTCTTCGTTATCCGAATAAGCCACTCGCGAAATAGCGCTGGCAAAACCCGGCAGAAAATCCGTCCAAGCGCGGTTTTTTGCTTTTGCTATTAAATCTTGGGGATGTAATTGCGGTTCTGCTGCCTCGTCGAGATATTCTGCGATGGCGCAGCTTTCGAACAGAGACTCATCGCCGCCGACCCTGAGTACCGGTACTTTTGAGTGTGGTGAAATGGCGAGGAACCAGTCGGGCCGATTATTGCGGTCGATATATTCGATGTCGTAATCGATGTTTTTTTCGCGCAGTGCAATTGCTGCGCGCTGAACCCATGGGCAGGTTTTAAAACTTACGAGTTTGAAGTCGTTGGCCATGCTGTTCTCCCGATTTGTTTGGTTGCCCCTAGGTTGTGGGGCGAATTCATACAGTCGCATAGGGAATGTCTGCTTTCAACGTCCTTGGGGTTTGAGCTAATCTGCCGATAGCCAAGAAAAGTAACCCTGGGAGCGAAGCTGTGAAACCGGAAATCGTACTGAACGCGAACTTGAACGAAGCCAGCGTGGCTTTGCTGGAAGAGCATTACACGTGCCACAAATTATATGATGCGGACGACCGTGCAGGGTTTCTGGACGGTGTGAAAGACAATGTTCGGGCGTTGGTGACGAGTGGATTTCGGGGGTTTGACCGAGCACTGGTGGAGGCATTGCCTAATTTGGAAATGATTTCCATTTGGGGTGCGGGCTTGCAGGCGGCAGACCTCGATGTGGTGAAAGAGAAAGGCATCATACTCTCTAATACGCCCGATGATTCTCGGATTGCGGTCGCGGATCTCGCGATGGCGCTTTTGATGTCGGTGGCACGACAATGTGCTGAAGGGGACAAGTTCGTCAAATCCGGACGGTGGGCAAGCGAGGTTTTCGATGAGCAAGGAATTGGCCTCTATAAGAAAAAGTGCGGCATCATTGCGCTCGGTACCATCGGACGCGCGGTGGCAAAGCGAGCAGCGGCCTTCGACATGGATATTGCCTATTTCGGGCCCAACAAGAAGGCCGATGCAGATTACCGGTATTACGATGACCTCTTGGCGATGGCGACAGACAGCGATTTTCTCATGGTGTGCTGCCCGGAAATGCCTGAGACGATTGGCCTTGTCACAGGCGAGGTCATTCGTGCGCTTGGGCCAGACGGGATTGTGGTCAATGTGGGTCGCGGTATCTGCATGGATGAAGCCGGGTTGATCAAGGCATTACAGGACAAAGCGATTGCTGGTGCTGGTCTCGATGTGTATCAGACTGAGCCGAGTATTCCCAAGGCCCTTCGGAAATGCGAAAACGCGGTGCTAGTGCCCCATGTGGGAACGGCGACGCGCGATATTCGCAATATCCGACGAGACATGTGTCTCAAAAATCTTCAGGCGTTTTTTGCTGGCGAGCCAGTTTTAGCGCCGGTTTATGTGCCTGAATAAGACCCTTTCTCAAGCGCCCGCTTCATTGATTATTTTTAGAAAGGGCTCTGCAAAATCACGCAGTTTCGCGGCACCAACACCATTTACCTGGGCGAATTCGGTTTGATCGCGAGGCTGGCGGCGCGCCATGTCAATGAGCGAGCGGTCGGGAAAAATCACATAAGCCGGAACATTGCGGTTCTTGGCGAGGCCTAAGCGGAGCTGTTTGAGTTTACCGAGTAAATCAGTTTGTGGCTCTGTTAGGGGGTCGCCGTCATCTATGGGCTTTGATTTTTCCGATTTAGCAGGCGCACGTTTTACGGTGCCCTCGCGATATTGAAATATTTCCTGGCCGTTCTTGAGCGCGTTGCCCTTGTCGGTAATTTTGAGACCGCCATATCCTTCAATGTCGATCTTGAGAAAACCTACCGCGACCAGTTGGCGGATGATCGATCGCCATTCTTGGACTTTGCGGCTCGATCCTTGTCCGAAGGTGGGTAATTGATCGTGTCTGGCTTTGAGCGCTTTCTCTGTTTTGGTTCCTCGCACCACATCAATGATGTGTGCCGCGCCGTATAATTCGCCGGTTTGGCGGATGACCATTAGCAGCATTTGGGCGTCCTCGGTGCCATTGATACGATCTGTCGGATTTAAGCAAAGATCACAGTTGCCACAGGGTTCGCTGGTTTCACCAAAATAATCCAACAAGGTGCGCCGACGGCATTCGGGTGCTTCGCAATACCCGAGTAACGCATCGAGCCTTTGATGTTCCCGTCGCTTGCGGTCCGGTCCGCTGTCTTCTTCTTCTATGAACACGCGACGCATTCGCATATCTGCCAGCCCATAAAGCATATGTGCGTCCGCCGGTGCGCCATCGCGGCCGGCGCGGCCGATCTCTTGGTAATAGGCCTCGACGCTACCTGGAAGATCTGCGTGAAAAACGAATCGGACGTCGGATTTATCGATGCCCATGCCAAACGCAATGGTGGCGACGATGACCACACCCGGCTCCGTCATAAATAAGTTTTGATGGGCATCACGATCGTCTGCGCTCATACCCGCATGATAGGGGAGGGCGCGGACGCCATTTTCGCAGAGAAAAGTAGCGGCTTCTTCTGTTTTTTTGCGCGACAGGCAATAAACAATGCCGCAATCCCCCGCATGAGATTTTACAGTCATCAGCATTTGACGTTTCCAGTCGCGCTTCATCTCCACCGTGAGCCGGATGTTGGGCCTGTCGAAGCCAAGCACTGTGCTTTCTACATCGCCGTCGAATAGCTTATCGACGATATCTGCGCGCGTGACCTCGTCTGCCGTTGCGGTAAGGGCGGCGATGGCGACGCCGGGAAATCGCGTTCGGAGTTCGCCCAGCATCTCATATTCTGGCCGGAAGGCAGGCCCCCATTGCGAAATGCAGTGGGCTTCGTCGATGGCAATCAGACCAATGTTGAGATTACCCAGGGCGGACAACATTCGGTCGGTCATTAGCCGTTCCGGAGCCAAATAGAGGATTTTCAGCTTTCCGTCGGCGGCGCGGTGCCAGATTTTCACATTTTCCGAACGGTCTTTGGCGGAATTGATGCTGTCTGCGGCGACGCCCGCTAGTTTTAGGGCGGCAACTTGATCTTGCATGAGGGCGACGAGCGGCGAGACTACAATGGTTAAGCCGTCGCGCATGAGGGCGGGCACCTGAAAACAAAAGCTCTTGCCGGCACCAGTCGGCATCACCGCAAGCGCGTGGCGTCCGGCTAACAGAGCATCAATGACTTGCTCTTGTCCGGGACGAAAATCGTCGAAGCCGAAGACGTTTTTGAGTATCTGAAATTTTGAAATGGCGTCTGGAGTATTAATTTGCATTCGGTGGGGACATTGGTGAGTTGGTAAATTGGATGGCCAGCATAACCTGTTTGGAAAAAAAACACTGAGATTTTGCGCGGTATTAAAATTCTGTCTGGACGAGGTTCGGTAAACCCATTAGAGCCTTTTCTCGATTATTTGAATTGGCTGTTAAAAGAAGGAGTGAACTAGGATGAGTCTAACCGTTGATGCAAGCGGTTTTCCGGCGTACTGGTCGGGTTTGGTAAATGAACAAAAAGGGGAAGAAGTTCTCGATCTATATGACCCTCAAGCGACCTTGCTGCCCACTTTTTCGCCAAACATAGCAGTCGGTCGGGTTGCCTTGAACGCGTATTTTGAGGGGCTGCTTTCGCGCGACTCGCTTTGCGTTACCCTGCATGAGGAAACCGTCACCATCGTCCAACCGGCGGAAAGCTTGGCAGTGGTTACTGGGTATTATGACTTCGCCTATGAGGATGCCGGAAAGCTTCTCACTCACCCCTCTCGCTTTACGTTCGCTCTAGATTTAAAGCAATCCGCTCCAATCCTGCACCACCATTCATCACAAATTCCCGGGGCGCTGAGCTAGGTTAAGAGGCTTTTTCGGAAAAGTACTGGTTTTGGCCTGGCCGGACCATATCTCACTTTTGCAGGAGTTCATTTGGTAGGAAAAGGATTTGGTATCGGGCGTGTCGCGCAAAAAAAGTTTCTGCATTCTTGGGAAGTAGAACCGGATAGCAAGTCTTATTTCGTTCAGGTTACTAGCGCGAAATTGATGAAGCCAATGAACTGCCGCTAGGTCGACGGGATTTTGCGAATACCATAAATACCTAACAGGAAAAAATGGTGCCGCCGCACAGAATTGAACTGTGGGCCTCACCCTTACCAAGGGTGCGCTCTACCCCTGAGCTACGGCGGCTCCGTGCAAAGAGGATCGCCTTATGCCACAGGCCATCCTGGTGGGCAAGCGCTGCACCGTGGTCCGGCGCTGGTTTTTAGGCTGATTTCGGATTATGGTTCTTGGGCGATTTTCACCAAGGCCGAATCACCGAGTAAATGAACGAGACATCATCCAAATCAGCACCGTCAACAACGGGACGGGGCAAAAGGCGCGAAGCGGCGCGAAGAGCTAAACAAGGCGCATTGCTACGTGAGAACCTATTGAAAAGAAAGGCGCAAATGCGCGACCGCACCGCGACAGATAGCGCCGATAAAAATTGTTAGCGGCCTGCCTTAGCCTGGTCGCATCCTCGCCTTGTGATCGCCACCATCATCTATTAGTCATCCACTAGATCAAACCCTTGGTAAGGGTGAGTCCTGCTATGGCCGCTGGTGGTCTTTGGTGGTCATCGGTCGTTTACCAAATGGAGGTGCTTTAGATGTCGATCATGCCTGATAGCTGGATACGCGAACGCGCCCAAAAAGACCGAATGATTGAGCCATATGTAGATTCGCAACGTCGAGAGGGAATGATTTCTTACGGAGTATCCTCCTATGGCTACGATGCGCGGGTCAGTCGCGAGTTCAAGATATTCACCAATGTGGACAATGCTATCGTCGATCCCAAGGCCTTTTCCGATCAAAGTTTCGTTGAGCGGGATACAGACATTTGCATTATTCCCCCAAATAGCTTCGCGCTTGCCTCGACAGTAGAATATTTTCGTATTCCGCGTGATATATTGGTGATTTGTCTTGGTAAATCGACCTATGCGCGCTGTGGTATCATCGTGAATGTGACGCCCTTGGAGCCTGAATGGGAAGGTCATGTCACCCTGGAGTTTTCTAATACCACGCCATTACCTGCGAAAATTTATGCGGAAGAAGGGGCGTGCCAATTCTTGTTTCTCAAAGGCGAGGGTGAGCCAGAGATTTCTTATGCGGATCGCGACGGCAAATATATGGGCCAGCGCGGTGTCACGCTGCCAAAAATATAAAGCATAGTTGCAGGATCAATCGTTGACCCCACGAGATTTTGATATCATTGCTGAGGAAAGCGCATCCAGCACGAGCATAATAGCGAAGAGCGGTATGGACCGGATAAGTATTAAAGGTGGACAGAGGCTACAGGGCGTCATTCCGATAAGTGGCGCAAAGAATGCCGCTTTGCCGTTGATGACGGCGAGCCTTTTAACCAAAGAGACCCTGACGCTAACCAATTTGCCCGAGTTGGCGGACATTGTCACGTTGGCGGAGTTGTTGACTCAACATGGCGTATCGGTCGATTGGGATCGGGCGAATAGCGCAATTGCGTTTAAGGCAGGCAAAATCACTAACACTACCGCACCCTACGATCTCGTCCGCAAAATGCGGGCAAGCATTTTGGTGTTAGGGCCTATTTTGGCCCGTGAAGGCGCGGCGACGGTATCGCTGCCGGGTGGTTGCGCCATCGGTACGCGCCCAGTGGATTTGCATTTAAAAGCGCTGGAGCAATTAGGCGCTGAGATCAAACTCGATAAAGGCTACGTGCACGCCAAAGCGCCAGACGGGTTGCACGGCGCGGAGGTCGTTTTTCCTTTCGTGTCCGTCGGCGCTACAGAAAATATTATGATGGCGGCGGCTCTTGCAGACGGCGAAAGCAAGCTTATCAATGCTGCGCGCGAGCCGGAGGTAATCGATCTCGCTAACTGTTTAACCACCATGGGTGCAAAAATTTACGGAATCGGCTCCGATACACTAATCATTCGCGGTGTTAAGACACTGAGTGGCGGTTTGCACCGGGTCATTCCAGACCGGATAGAAGCGGGCACCTATGCAATGGCGGTTGCGGCGACTGGCGGCAATGTGTTGCTGAAAGGTGCGCGGATGGACCATATTGGCTCCCTCGTGGAGAAACTTAATGAAGCGGGCGCCAAGGTGAACGAAGCTGAGGGAGGCATGCAGGTTTCATGTCCAAACGGCAGACTTGCCGGTGTGGATGTGATGACCGAGCCATTTCCAGGCTTCCCGACCGACTTGCAGGCACAATTTATGGCGTTAATGAGTTTAGCTGACGGGGCCTCTATGATTACTGAGTCTATTTTTGAGAATCGATTTATGCATGTACCAGAATTGTCTCGCATGGGTGCGAGCATCAATCTTCATGGTGGCTCCGCGATGGTGCGTGGTGTCTCAAGCCTGACTGGCGCTCCGGTTATGGCCACTGATTTGCGGGCGTCTGTCAGTTTAGTCATTGCTGGCCTTGCAGCGGAAGGAGAGACCATAGTGAGTCGCGTCTATCATTTAGACCGAGGTTATGAGCGCGTCGAAGAGAAGCTAGCCGAATGTGGCGCGGAGATTAAACGTATCGGGGAATAGGGTATGGCTGACGACGAAGACACAGGACAAGTTCGTCTTAGGGCACGCTCACTGGAGGATTTGTCGGTTATGTCTGCATTGTTACAGGATGCGGTGGTGCCAATAGGCGATATCGCATTTCTCAGAGAAGAAAATTCGTTTGTTTTGGTGGTAAGTCGATATTGTTGGGAATGTGATGGCGAGCGAACAGGCATGCGTGTGCTTGCGGGCTTGCGATTTGACCAAGTGCAAAAAGCCGCTTTTCGAGGCATAGACCGGAAGAACCGCAATCAATTTCTTGAGCTTTTATCTGTAAACTATGCCGATGGACTTGTGGCGATGCATTTTGCTGGTGGTGGTGCTGTCAAATTAGAGGTTGGTGCATTAAGCGTAGCCCTTGAAGATTTAGATGCGCCGCGACCCACGACATTCCAGCCAAAACACTCGCTTTAAGGCGGCTTAGGCGGAACCCACCGTACTATCTATCAGGTTATCCGCTTCCAATAGCTGTCTTTCACGGCAATTTTTCCGCCATGGAATTCGTAAATATCAACGCCGCGTTGATCAATTTTCGTACCGTCGGTCAATTCGCCCGTGGCACGGAAGCAGCCAACAACAAGGTCGTCGGCAAAGTGCACTGAAGTTTCCGAAAAGCGCATGTATTTGGTGGTCCTGTCGCGCTCTTCCAAGGCTGCGCGCACCGCTTCTTTGCCTTTGACGATTTTACCGTCCGGCGCCTCTTCGCCTTCTGCAAGCCGCCATTCAAAATCATCGGTCACGCATTCTAAAATTGCATCCGCATCACCCTTGTTAAAGGCTTTGCCAAAAGCGCGAAGAACCGTCATTACCTGTTTTTCATCCATCTTCAGTCTCTCTTATTTTTGTATTTTCCCATAAAGCCAGTGGCAGATACGAGAGGTGCCACAAATTCCGTCGATAGCCGTGAGCGGCTCATTTCATCAAAGCTATCTGCAAGCAGTGATTTCACTTCAAAGCCGGTATCGATCCAGCCGAGATCTGTTGGAATGACAGCGTGTAAATTATTGCAAACGAATAGGGGCGCGCTGGGCTTGAGGGCGGACTTGATTACGTCGATTTCCGATTCCACGTCGGGGCAATGCTGCAAAATCCAAACAGCGATCGCGGCGTCGACGCGCAGGCCTTTGGCAATCATAGCCTCAAAGGCGGGCCGGGCACAGATCGTGAAACGGTCGTCCTCCACATAAGCCGGTGCGAGTTCACGCATTTGCTGGCTGATGTCGACACCGATGACCGTACACCCCGAACGTTCGATAAGCACTTTTGCCATTCGCCCCACGCCGCATCCGTAATCGAGGACGACCATGCCCGGGCCAAGTCCGAGATACGAGACGGCTTCATCTGCGAGATAGGGTGTTTCCTTTTCCCATCGTTCGTCAGTTGTCGAATCTTCTGGTGTGAGGATGATCGATTTTGCGTGCTCCAAGTTTTTGACTTGGAATACTTCGGGGCGATATGTGGGCTTTACTTCGTCATTGGCCATGGCGGTATTTCCTTTGCCATCAGTCTAAGCTTATCCGAGTAGTGCTGCCATATCCGGCTGGTTTTCCAAATCTTTTATCCTAGTGAGTAACTCATCGCGTGCGATTTCATCCTCATTCGCCGTTGCGAGCCGAAATTTGCGGTCTTGCTCCTCTTGGCTCATGGGCGATTTTGGAGAGCCGCGGAACCATGGAATAATTTTTTGATGTTTTTTGCCACCCTTCAGTTCCACGTCGAGGCGACACCACCAAGCTCTGCCGGGTTTCTTTGTTTCCTCATCTACCTCTATAGTGGTGCGTCGGGAAAGGGCACGAATTTTTTCGTCAAATGGATCGGTTTGGTAAACTTGGTACGGATCAGTCACGTCAACATAGGCGGACATGGCAATGGCGAAGGGTAGGCCAAATTGTACGCCGACCAAATCGACCGGTTCTTGGATATTGTGGTTACTACATATTTTGATGCTAGTTCCGTAGGTTATGGCCTCAATCTCGTCCGGGCTGAAACCACCTTCTATGCGCAGTTCCTCTAGGGCCTGTACAGGCCCTTGCGCGCCTCCATGCAGGGCGCAGCGTTTGTAGCCGATAGTGTCCGTATGCCACACAGTGCCTAAGTTTTTGGAAATTTCTGATAGATCCGGGTCTATTGCAAAAGCATTCATGTAACCGAATTCACCTTCGAGCACCGTATCCGGTCCCTCAAAACCTTCGGCGGCTAATTTTCCTGCCATGACGCCATTTTCACAGGCACGGCCAATATGAAGGCGTTTCACCATCGCGCCATTACCAGCTCGGGTGAATTCCATGAGGCCGGAGCAAAGTGAACCCGCGATACCCAATGCATTGGCCATTTGCTTTTCATCAAGTCCTAAAAGGTTGCCAGCCACGGCGGTCGAGCCAATAGTGCCGGTGAGGCCCGGTGCATGAAAACCCTTTGTCTCTGAGGTATGGTGTGTAGCCAAGCCGACGCGAGTCATTACTTCCATGCCGGCGACGAATGCAGTGATCACATCCTTGCCCGATGCGTCGATTTCTTCGGCAATTGCCATCGCAGGCGGTACTGCAGAGGCGCCAGGGTGAATGCCCGTCGACGGCATCCGTACGGAGTCCATTTCGAAGGCGTGAGAGGATGCGCCATTTGCGAGTGCTGCAAGCGCTGCATGAACCTTTGGCCCTTTTGCTCCGAGAATTGTTGACGTGCCGCCAATGCCGATTTTTTGAGCATAATCTATGACTATTTTGGTCCATGGTGTCGTTGCCCCAAAAATACAGGCGGCTACATTATCTTGGACACATGCCTTAGCGGCTTTAACGCTGGAAGCCGGAATATCATCAAAGCGAAGCTCGGCGGCGAAGGACGCCAGCATTTTTGTGTGGGCGGTCATGTGATCGTTCTCCTGAAGGATCTTTCATATTTCGATGATCTCAGTGCGAGGTCTTTGCGATAGCCTCATTCTGATCATGTCGAAACATACGTGTGGTTAGGCGTTCCGTTTGGCGTATGTGGCTGCGTTGCGTCCGGCAACGCGGCCATAAACGGTACCACGTGTGAGGCCCGAACCAGCGGGATAGTTGTTATAGAAAAATCCGCCCTGACACTCACCGGCGCCCCAGAGGCCTTCGATGCGCTTACCGTTGATATCGATGATCTCCGCTTCAATATTAGTTTTGACGCCACCGAAGGTAAAGGTGAGTCCGCAAGTTGCCGCGTAGCAGAGATACGGAGGCGTATCGAGTTTTAGTGCCCAATTGGTTTTTTCGAGAGCGAGACCCTTGGTCGAATTACCGTCTTTCATATCTGGCACAAACTCTTTATCAGCGACAACGGCCTTTTGGTATTCCTCCAGCGTTTTCAGGCAATTTTCTACATTGAATTCGAGAGGCTTGTAACGTTCCGCAATGCCTTTTGCGAGGTCTTCGAGCGTGTCTGCTTGAACTGGTTTGCCTGTTTTATATCGGGGTTCGAAATACGGAACGTTTTTTTGGTCGAAAATTTGGAAGGCCACTCCGAATGGCTGATTAAGGATCGCACGGCCTGTCTTCGCGTAGGTGTTGAACTTGATGTCTTCACCCTCATCGACAAAGCGGTCCCCGTTCAAATTAACCATCACCGAGAACGGGTAAGAGAGCCGATTGGTTTTGTCAGTCAGTTCGAAGTCGCCATATTGCGGTGCATCGAGATCAATCGGTGTGGCGTGACAGCCGGACCAATCTCCAAAGGCTTCTGCACCTCTGTCCACGGCGGCCCGAATAATTTCGCCCGTATTGTAGCGTGTGCCTCGAATTTTTACGTTACACCATTCCTGACCGAGATAAGCGGTGCGCATGGCAGGACTCGAATGAAAGCCACCATTGGCAACAACGGTAGCCTTTGCGTCTATCACACGTTCGCCTTCCGGCCCGCGCACTAGCACGCCAGTTACCTTCCCGCTGTCATTACGGACAAAGTCGAGCGCAGCGGTTTCGTAGTATACTGGAATGCCTGCTTTGTCGACCACATCGAACCAGTCATTGGAGAGCCCAATACCATCGCCGACGGAGCGCACAGGACCACCCTTCGGCACATCGGTTCGCCCGTCTGCATCTTTCTTGAGCGCTGACAGTTTGTTGTAGTTGAGGTTGACACCGATATCGGTCATCCACTGCACCGCATCAAGGGAGTTTTCGACCATGAAGCGCAGCAGTTCATCGTCAGATTGGCCTCCAGCTACGCGTTGGACATCATTATAGAAGTCATCATTGGTGTAGACGGGCATGTTGACTTCGTCGGGATTACCGTTCTTTTCACAAACCTTGTCGATTTGCTCGCGTTTTTGGAAGGACACTCGGAAAAGGCCGCCCGCGAACCGGGTGTTGCCACCGCGGAAATCCTTCGGTGCTTTTTCGAGGACGACGATGCTGGCACCTTCTTCATGGGCCGACATCGCAGCTGCCATGGCTGCATTTCCGGCACCGATTACGACTACATCATATGCTTCAGACATTTTTAATTTCTCCCTAAAGTCGATTAATTAGCTATTCCATTCCGGCGTGATGGCTTTGCCGTCACGAATAATGTCCATAAGTTCGGTAACGTTTTCCAGACTATCCAGCTCTTCGACGATTTCAATCACTCGGTCAGTTTGTTCAGCTGGCAGCGCCAATTCACAACAATCGCGGAATTTGGCGATGCGTTCGTCACGAGTCAGCGGAATTCCCCAGATGCCGCGCGGCTTATCGCAACGCTCCACCAGTTCCTGACCGTCCTTGGTTTTTACGGTGACGATGGCATAGCAATCCTGGAAACTGCGCGTAATATCATCGCGCATGTTCAAATGGACCCGCGGCAATAATTCCACAACATCGGGTGAGAAGCGGCGTTTGTCGGAGAAGGAAGCCACTTTCACTTTGCGGTCTAGTAACGCCACGGTAGTGGCGTATTGAACGCTGAACTTGCCGTCGAGGCCGGTTTCTGGATTCGGACGGTTGACGTAGTGGAATGTGGGAAAATCAACGTTGACGCTGTCAATATTCTCGGGCTGCAGGTTATGTTTTTTTGCCAGCTCAATAGACGCGTCGATGGGCCGATGGGTGAAATAGTTAGCCGGATGCTTTTTGAAGCCAACACCAGGGTTGATCATGCGGAACGGATCAGCAAATTCTTTCAGAAGTAAGTCGCGGTCCACATGGTCCGCGCCGTAAAATAACTCGAGAAAGCCGCCGGCGCCGAACATATCTTTATTAGCGGTCCACCCGATTTTTGCCAGTGAGGCGCACTCAACGCCCATTCGTGCGGCGTGGCCCGAATGGCTAGATTTGGTCATAGTACCGGTATTAGTGGAAATTGATCCGGCGCGTGAGCCGCCGATACCGAAGGCGCGCAAAAATTGATCTTCATCTAGTCCGAGTAAAATACCCGATGCGGTAACAGCGCCCATCAGACCCGAAACTCCTGGCTTATGAAAGCCGGTGCCCGCATCGATAGAGGCCGAAGCGACCCGCATGCGGCCTTGCACTTCAAAGGACAGGACGATTGAGCGAACGATATCCGAACCGGAACAGCCGTCCCTTTCCGCGATGGCGAGAATGGCGGGCAAGGTGGGAGAAGTAGGGTGATTGAGCGGCCACCAGGTATTATCGAAATCGAGCGCATGGGCTAGGCAGCCATTTGCGTAGGCCGCGTTCAGCGCGTTTGATTTAAAGCCGCCGCAAATTAGGCTCGAGGTTGGTTCACCGCCGAGTTCCTTGGTATATTTGAAAGCCAGACGGCCAAGCCCCAGTGGCTCGCCGGCGCCGGCAATCATAACGCCAATACCATCTAAACAAACTTGCCGTGCAAGCTCTTGTGCTTCTTCAGGGATGTCCTTGGTCTTTGTGGATAATAAGATGTCCACGAGATCGCCGGTGATGGTCACGGGCCGTCCTCCCATAAAGTTGGTCATGCGATAAATCGATGACTCGATTGTTTTTCCAATTTGGGGCATTAAAGCCGGAACTGAACGGAGCGGCAAGATAGCTGCCCAAACCGACTGTGTGCTCGATGACTTATAGCATTAAGGAAATCTATTTCACGCTCCAAGGCGAAGGCGTGCAGTCGGGCCGCCCCGCGGTTTTTTGCCGGTTTTCCGGGTGTAATTTATGGACTGGCTTGGAGAAGGATAGGGACACGGCTGTCTGCCGGTTTTGTGATACCGACTTTGTGGGAACCGACGGGCCAGGAGGCGGCAAGTTTGCGACACCCGCGGCGCTAGCCGCAACGGTGGCAGGGTCTTGGGCGACTGAAGCTGAAGAAGGCGTACCTTACGTGGTCTGTACCGGCGGTGAACCACTTTTACAAGTAGACGCTGCGTTAATCGTTGCATTCAAAGAAGAGGGATTTGAGGTGGGCATCGAAACCAATGGCACTATAAAGGTCCCAGATGGGCTGGATTGGATCTGTGTCAGCCCGAAAGCGGATAAAGCCCTCGTTCAAAACTCTGGTAATGAGCTAAAGTTGGTCTACCCGCAGGAAGGCGTCGCGCCAGAGCGATTTGAGGGACTTGCGTTTGATCATTTTTTACTACAGCCCATGGATGGGATAATGCGTGATTCTAATACCGCACTTGTGGCTGAGTATTGTGCCGCGAATCCGCAGTGGAGGGTGAGTGTGCAAACCCATAAGTTGGTAGATTTGCCATAGATGTTAATGCGTCGGCGTACCGCGCACAGTAGTCCTTAGAAAAATACGCGGCTGTCGCAGCGGGTTATTTGCGGTGGCGCGGTGCCAGCAGCAGCGATTGTCCCAGATGACCGTATCGTTCATGCGCCAGTGGTGGCGGTCCTGGAAACGTTCCTGGATGCACCAGGCAAATACCTCTTCCATCAGTTCCCAAGCTTCATCATCTTCCATGCCTTCGATGGAAACCGCATGGGCTGGATTGACAAAGACCGAGCGTCTGCCGGTCTCGGGGTGGGTGCGGATTGCGGGGTGGGGTACTGGCGGTTTGCCTCTATCGGCTTTCTCCAGTCGTTCTTGGCCAGTGACGCGCACGCCGCCATAGCGGAACGTCGCCATCTTATTCTCGATACGATTTTTTAACGTTACAGGCATTTCATCGAATGCCTTTGTCATATTGCCGAACTGTGTATCACCCCCGACATCGGGGATCTGCTGAGTATGCAGCATTGTCGCTTTTGCTGGTTCTTCGAAATAGCACATGTCCGTGTGCCAGGTGTCGCCGCGAGAATCATCTTTTGGGTTGAGCTCGCCGTTTTCATCCAGATTGGTCATGACGATAAGTTCGTTGAACTCCGGGTGCCAATATTTCTTCGTAATATGAGGTTGCAATTCACCGAAATAGGTGGCGAACTGTACCATGAGACCCGGCGTCAATGGCTGGTCACGAAATACCAATACACCGTGATCGAGAAATGCCTGATAGACCGTGGCCCATGTCTCTGGCTCGATCGGTTTGGTGATGTCGACGCCCTTAACTTCTGCCAGCATGACGTCGCCTAGACGAATGACTTCAATCCCCACGCTATCGGTCTCCTCTGATTTCTATGGTCTCATAGTCTTGCTAACCGGTCCCAGCTGGGATTTCGTTATCTCGTAAGCTTCCTCAACCCAATCGCAGAGAATTTCACGGGTATCGCGCGGATCGATTATATCTGAAATGGCAAATTGTTCTGCAGTCCGAAAGGGCGATGTGTATTTCGCGTAATGCTTTTCAAGTTCAACGAGCCGTGCTTCTGGGTCTTTCGAGCCCTCTATATCCTTACGGTAAGCTGCCCAAATTCCGCCCTCTAAAGGAATTGAGCCCCAATATGCAGACGGCCACGCATAGCGGAGATTAATACCGCGTTTGCGTCCATGCATGCCTCCAGCAAGGCCAAACGCGCGTTTCATAATTATAGTTACCCAAGGGGTTTGGCTTTGTTCTATGGAGGCGAGACATTTTAATACGGCACGTATGGTGCCCGATTTCTCAGCGGCCAGGCCGGGCATAACGCCTGGTACGTCTGCGAAATTGACGATGGGAATATGGAATGTATCGCAAAGATCGATGAACTTCTCCATTTTCATTGCTGACGCACGGGTCATGGCACCTCCGGAATAATTAGGGTCATTCGCCATAACGCCCACTGCATAACCATTAAGACGAGCCAAGCACGTGACGAACGATGGGCCGATCTTTGGTGCAATTTCGAACACAGAGCCTATATCGAGTACCATCTGCAAAATTTTACGAACTATATAGGACTGCCGTCTGTTGCGCGGAATTGCTTCAAGCAAATCTTCTTCACGCCGATCCCGGGCATCGGTTGGTTCAATGCGAGGTGGTAAATGATGAACGTTTTGCGGCATATAGGAGAGAAACCGCCGGGTCTGATCGAAGGCGTCTTGTTCGTCTTTAGCGGCATTGTCAACGGCGCCATTGTCTCTTGTTTGAATTCGCCAGCCGCCTAGCTCTTCCTTATCGAGATCTTCTTTGAGTGCAGCTTTTACAACCGGTGGCCCAGCGGCAAAAACTTGGCTCGTACCCTTCACCATAACGGAGAAATGAGCGTATCCGACTTTGATTGCCCCTAAGCCCGCACAGGCACCAAGCGCGATCCCCACAACCGGCACTTCGCCCATAAGCTGGAATTGTGGCCAGCTTGGATAGCCAGGTATTTTTGTGTGCCCCATTTTTTCCAGCAATTTCACACTACCCCCGGCACTATCGACCAAGCGAATTAGCGGCATTTTCATTTCTAATGCGTAGCGCTCGATATAGAGCCATTTATCGGAAATCGTAGCCTCCGACGACCCACCCCGAATTGTGAAATCATCAATGGAGAGTGCTGCTTTGCGGCCATCAATCAGGCCTTTGCCAATGATGGCATTGGACGGTTGTGAATCAACGAAATTGCCCTCATCATCATAGTTGGCTTTGCCTGCGATCTTTCCCATTTCACGAAAGCTGGTCTTGTCTAGGAGCATTTCGATACGCTCGCGAGCCGTCTTCTTACCAATTGAATGCTGATAATCGCGGCCTTTTTTACCGCCTAATTCCTCCGCGAATACGCCGCGTTTATTGAGTTCATCGACTTCTGGTTTCCAGCTCATTTTTATCTCATTCTGACCTACTTATCTGGCCACGTTGTTTTTGTTGGCGTTATCTATTAGGAGTGAACGGCATACTCCTGTTTGAGGGGTGGTTACAATAAAAACATTGAATTTGAGGAGGGGCGCGCTTGTTTACGCTGACCGAAGACTTGACGAAGCGGTTCTTAACGGATTTGGGTTTGCCCGTGCCGAAAGGAAAAGCCTTTGACAATGGGTCCGTCGCAGCATCATTTGCTGATTGTCTGGTCGGAGGTGCAGTTGTCAAAGCGCTGGTGCCGACTGGACGCCGTGGCAAGGCGAATGCTGTTAAGATGGTAGATGACAAAGCAGCTACTGAAGCCGTTGTTGAGTGTATGATTGGCTCTGATGTGCACGGATTTGCCGTTGCCAAGGTGTATGTGGAAGAAAAGGTTGCTATCGCGGAAGAGTTTTATCTGAGCTTCAGCTTAGATGGATTTCCAGGGCAGATTTTAGTGTCATCCCATGGGGGTGTCGATATCGAGGAAACTCATAAAAATAACCCAGATTCAGTCGTTCGCTCAGACATTGACCCATTAAACGGTGTCACTGAGAAAATTGCGCGGGATTTATGGCTAAAAGCGGGTTTAAAAGGCGATACGTTGGCCGTTACAGCATCGGTAACCGCCACACTTTATAAAGCATTTGTGACAGCAGATGCGGTGATGATGGAAATTAATCCGTTAGTGCTTGACGATGCGGGAAAGCCCTCCATTGTTGGGGCGATGATGGGGATCGATGAAAATGGATTGCCCCGGCATAGCGAGTGGGCTGAAATGGCCGACGGTAGTTTGATTGCTGCCTGGCGGCAGTTCAACGAACGTGAAATGAGTGTGGCAGAAGCTAATCGCAAGATTGCGGGTGGTGCCATTCGCTATACGGAACTTGACGGCGATATAGCTTTGCTCGTTGGAGGCGGCGGTGCGGGTCTGTTGCAGCACGATATGATGTTAGCTATGGGCGGTAGACCAGCGAACCACACGGATACCAATCCCGGGGCGGGTATTGAGGAAAAATTTAAGGTTACAATCCGCGCTATTTTGGATAACCCAACGGTCAAATGTTTATTGGTTAGTTTTAATCATCAGCAACTCACCCATTGCGCTCGCAAGGCTGAACCGTTAGCCGATGTGTTGCGTGAACGGAAAGTAGATACAGAGAAATTTCCTATAGTCGTAAGGCTAGTCGGGCCGGGTGAAGAGGAAGCAAAAGAAATCCTGGATGTATTCCCTGGGCTAATCTATTTGCCCTTCGATGCATCTTTGGACGATGCGGTCCGTGCGGCAATAGACGTCCGTAACAGGATGGGAGACCACTCATGAGTATTCTCATCAATGAAAATACAAAGGTCTTAGCGCAGGGGCTTACCGGTGCACAGGGTATGCGGGACGCAGAGTTTTGCTTGCGCTATGGCACCGCCATTGTTTGTGGTGTTACACCGGGTAAAGGGGGGCAAGTTGTGCATGGATTGCCTGTTTATGGCAGCGTNGCTGAAGCGNTAAGACAGCACGATGTTGATGCGTCCGTCGTCTATGCGCCCCCACTTGCAACTAGGGATGCAGTACTAGAAGCATTGGATGCGGGGATCAAACTAGTGGTGGCGCTGGCAGAATTCGTGCCTCGCCATGATACGGCGATTATTGCCGCGACAGCGCAGGCTAAGGGCGCCGTTATTATAGGTTGCAATACGAATGGCATTATATCACCGGGTAAAAGTAAGCTGGGCGCGATAGGCGGCGATGACCCAAGCGAGGTATTCGTGCCGGGCCGGGTGGGCGTGGTATCGCGTTCGGGCGGCATGTCCGCGGAGCTATCGCTTGCCATTAAGCGCGGTGGACTGGGCGTTTCTACGTGTATATCCATGGGCGGGGACGTGATTCCAGGTAATCCCATGGTAGATTATATTCAGCGATTTGTTGATGACCCGGACACGGATGCGATTGTTATGTTCGGTGAGCCGGGCACAAAGGCCGAGCATCAAGTGGCAGAGTTTTTAAGGACTGGGTGCTGCACTAAGCCGTTAGTAGCCTTATTAGCCGGCGAATTTCAGGAGAATTATCCTAAAGGTGTTAGTTTCGGGCATGTGGCGGCGATGATTAATGATGAAGAAGANACGGTTTCTGCAAAACGTAAGATGCTGGCGGATGCCGGAGCGCTCGTAGTGCATTCTCTAGGTGAAATTCCGGAGAGAATAAGATCAGTATTACACGTCTAAATACGACTTAAATCTTACTTGGGTTCTTTTTGTTGCTGTGTAATAAAATATGCGTCGGCCTTGGGTCTTTGCCGCTATTTCGTTGGTCTTGTATCAACCGATATCCCTCTGGGGGGGGCGGCTGGTTAAAGCGGGGTAATCGGGCAAGTTTCAAGTCGATTTGTCGTTACTAGGGTGGCTTTGAAGACGCGTCCCACGGCAGTGGGAGGCTGGGTCAGTCAATTTCGTGGGATAGCAGATGCCGCTTAGGCTGAATACAATAGACAATAATTTCGACGCTGCATTTTTTGAGTTCCTTGGTGCCAATAGGGAGGCGGCAGAAAACGTAGATGCGGCGGTTGCTGATATATTGTCTGCTGTTCGCACGCGAGGCGATGACGCGGTGCTGGAATATACCGAACGCTTTGACCGCATGGTGCTCGACACGGACGCTATGCGTTTTACGGCGGAGGAAATTAGAGAAGCTAAGAAAGCCTGCGATACGGTAACGCTTGGTGCCCTAAATTTAGCCGCTGATCGTATTCGCGCTTTTCATGCAAAACAATTACCTGTTGGGCTGGACTATGTAGACGACGACGGTATTCGCCTCGGCGCACGGTGGATGCCCCTATCTGCTGTTGGGCTATACGTTCCCGGCGGGACGGCTGCTTATCCGAGTTCGGTTTTGATGAATGCAATCCCGGCTAAGGTGGCTGGCTGTAATCGTGTGGTGATCGTTGTGCCGACACCTGATGGTATTATTAATCCTCTGGTATTGGCGGCAGCTGAAATTGCGGGTGTTACGGAAATGTACCGGATTGGTGGTGCGCAAGCTGTCGGTGCGCTTGCTTACGGGACCCGTACGATACCGGCGGTTGATAAAATTACCGGCCCCGGCAATGCTTATGTTGCGGCGGCAAAACGCCAAGTTTACGGAACTGTTGGGATAGATATGATCGCCGGTCCGTCCGAAATTGTGGTGGTTGCTGATGGGGAAAATGATCCGGACTGGATTGCTGCCGATTTGTTGAGCCAAGCGGAGCATGATGAGAGTGCCCAGTCGGTTCTGATTACAGATGATGCGGCGTTTGCTGAACGTGTCAGTGACGCTGTGGATAGACAAATATCGATGTTAGACCGCAGGGAAATTGCCGATAAGAGTTGGTCGAATAATGGCGCTCTCATCGTTGTAGAGAATATGGATGAGGCTGTTTCTTTGGTGGACCGTTTTGCACCAGAGCACTTAGAGTTGGCCGTTTCGGATGCTGACACGCTTGCGATGAAAGTAAACCATGCAGGTGCGATTTTCCTTGGTCGGTATGCACCTGAAGCCATAGGTGATTATATTGCCGGGCCGAATCATGTATTGCCGACGTCCAGAAGTGCACGCTTTTCATCGGGATTGGGTGTACTTGATTTTATGAAGCGAACAACATTTGTCGGCTGTGATGCAGATAGTTTGGCTAAGATCGGGTCTTCTGTGGTGACGCTTGCCAAGGCGGAGGGTTTGGGTGCTCATGCTCGGTCAGTTATGATACGTCTCAATCGAAATGAGTAGAGTAATTGAAGGACATTGGATTGCCGATATTGAGCTGGGCGATGTTTCGCTAATACACAATCGTGCTGAAGTGGAGCAAGAACGCAAAAACGCGATCTTTGATTTGCTTGAGCAGAATTACTTTGCACTAGCCGGAGATGAAAGCGGTCTTTACTGCGTGCGGCTTGGTGTAGGTTAAGGTAATAGTCTGGTGATCGATATTAGAGATATCGAAGATATGCTGCTTAGAACCGTAAGCCTATCGCTGAAGCCATTACGTCAGGTGATTCAGGATTATTTTCAAATTTGTGAAAGCCATCTCGATGCTTTGCAAGCGCGCACTATGCGGCGTCTGGAAACCATTGATATGGCCCGGCGTGGACTACATAATCAGGGTGCAATGCTGCTGACCGAATGGTTGGCAGGTAAAATTGAGGTGGATCTGGATACGGCACGGCGTCTGTTCACTCTTATTTGTGTGTTGCACGTCCGTGCTTAATGGAACCCCGCACGGAGGTTCGAGTGCCCTATGAGTGTTAACGCAAAGTATCCACTAATTTTAGCATCTGCGTCGACGAGGCGTCGTGATTTGTTGGCCCAAATAGGCATTACACCGGATCGAATAGAACCGGCTGACATTGATGAGACACCCAATAAACGGGAACTGCCGAGGGGCTATGCAAAGCGTATGGCGCAGACCAAAGCTGCAGTGGTTAATGCGTCGGATAATGATAATTTCGTGTTAGCAGCGGATACAGTGGTTGCATGCGGGAGGCGCATCTTGCCTAAAGCCGAAGACAAAAAAACTGCGGCTAGCTGTTTGAAGTTTTTATCCGGACGACGTCATAAAGTTTACAGCGGTATCTGCCTAATAGTGCCGGGGATGGGTATGGTCGACCGCTTGGTGGAAAGTACGGTTTCTTTTAAACGACTGGTACCGGAGGAAATCACTGCCTATTTGAAAACCGGAGAGTGGAATGGCAAGGCAGGGGGGTATGCTATCCAAGGCCGTGCCGCGGGGTTCGTAAATTTCGTTAGTGGATCTTTTACCAATGTAGTGGGGCTTCCTCTATTTGAGGTATCGCAACTTCTAAAGGGAAACGGATACAAATGGTGATTGCTACTGCCGACATTTTAGTAGAGGTGTCTCCCGCAGAAGTTAGAGCGGCTTTGATGGATAAGGACGGTGAGCTAGTAAAGTTTTTCGTTGAACGCACTCATCGCCAAAGCCTAGTAGGCAGTATTTATAGCGGCCGCGTTGTGGCATTGGATAGAGCTTCTGATGGTGCATTTATCGATATTGGTTTAACCGAAACGGCTTATTTGCCGCGGGCTAAAAACGTGACCGAGGGTCAGGTGGTTGTTGTACAAGTGGTGCGCGATGGTTGGTCGGGAAAGAGTGCGGTGGTGACCCGGACGCCAGTCTTGCAGGGCCGGTATCTTGGTTATCAGGCCCGAGGTAAGGGAGTACAAGCCGAACGCGGGTTTGGCAAAGGTCGCCGAATGACGGAAGTCGCAAAAGTGCTTGGCGAGCAAACCTCTGGACGTATCACGATACGTCGTCCTGCGCTGAAAATTAACCAGGATACTATTTTACGTGAACTAGCAACGTTGCGGAAATTATGGGAGGCGCTAGTGTCGGCTGCCACAACGTGTAAATCAACTACTTGCTTATTGCCTGCTCCCGATTTAGTGATGCGTTTGCTGCGCGATCAAATGCCTGCTGAGGAAATCTATGTGGATGGGCGTGAAATTTTTATCACTATGAAAAAAATGATTGACGACCACTACCCAGATCTTAAGGGTAAACTCGAATTCTATGACCGAAAATCACCAATATTTGAAGAGAGTGGGGTAGAGGATAAGCTGGCGCCGGCCTTGGAGCGGACAGTGGCATTGGGAAATGGTAGTCGGTTAATTTTTGATGAGACCGAAGCCTTGGTTTCTATTGATATAGATAGTGGAAGTGTCAGCGGTGGTCCGGATTCTGTGCGCAGAGCTAATATGGCGGCGATGGGTGAAATAGCTAAGCAGCTTATCCTGCGTAACTTGGCAGGTCTGATCGTGATTGACCCAATTTCTATGAGTAACCGTGGGCATCGTAAACAGATGGTTAATGCGCTACGTCAGGCGATACGATTTGACGATCACGCTGTCGATGTTTTGGGTATGGGGCCAGCGGGATTAATCGAAATGACACGTCAGAGATCTGGTCTTAGTCTCGGCGGTCAGTTGCTAAAGCAAGCGCAATTATCAGCTACCTTGTCTGCAGAAACAGATGCTGCTGCTTTGCTACGAAAAGCGCTGCGTCTCAATGGTCCTGGACGTCAAGTGGCAGTTGTACCGCCGAAAATAGCTGCTGCTCTAGAGGGTCCTCTAAAAGATGCCCTTGCGCAAACAGGGCAGTTGCTTGGACAAGGCTTGGAGATTCGCCCAGATGAGACCAAAAAAATGTCTGATGTTTTTCTGGAAAGGTGAAGTGGGTGCCGAAAGTGATCTGTCCTATTTGTGGTAAAGAGATGATTGAAAGGTATCGACCATTCTGTAGTAAACATTGCGCCGATGTGGATTTGGGACNTTGGTTTAGCGGCAAATATCGTGTTGAAACCGAAGAAATGCCGGATTTCAGNCAATTGCCGGCGAATGATGATGATTACGAGGTGAATTAGGTTGAGCTATTTTTACAGAAATCGCACGGGACGCTAGACTTTACCGCTAATATTAGATATCAGACTGCCCGTCTCGTTATGATACAATCATGGCTGTGAAACGATGTGCCCAGGTAGCTCAGTTGGTAGAGCAGCGGACTGAAAATCCGCGTGTCGGTGGTTCAATTCCTCCCCTGGGCACCATTTTTCTGCAAGAACCTAAGAAGTTATACTGAACATAGGTTGTATCGGTTACGTTTGTTTGGCTAGCCATATAGTCTATGATGGCCCAACTAACCCTCTTGTTAAAAAGCGATTTCTGAGCCTCCGTTGACGAGCGGCCTGCAACTACATAGTTGCAAGTGGCTCTTTAAAGGTAACTGGGAGATTTGGAATGGATTTAGGATTGCAAGGTAAGAAGGTTCTGGTGTCTGGTGCAACGCGAGGGATCGGTAAGTCATGCATCGAAGAGTTCGCTAAAGAGGGTGCTGCTATAGCGTTGTTTGCGCGTGATGAGAAATTATGCGCCAAGGTTCTGTCCCACCTCAGGAAACGCCATCCGCAAAATATATTCGTCATGGTCATCGCCGCTCTTGGTTTGAATGATAACGTGAAGAAAGCGGTTGATGATGCAGCCAAGGCTCTAGGCGGGCTTGACATCGTCGTGAATGCTGCCGGTGGATCAAAGCGTGGCGGTCTAGGTGCAGTATCACACGATGAATGGATGCAACGTCTCGATGCCAAGCCTTTGGGACTGATGGCCGTTTGCGAAGCAGCACTACCCTATCTTGAAAAGTCCGATCATGCTCGAATCATCAACCTTTCTGGCTTGCACGGCAAGGAACCAGTGCCTTGGGCTGCTATGGCGGGTGCTATCAATGCTGCAACCCATGGCTTTTCGAAAAGCCTGGCAGGCTCATTGGGTCCGAAAGGCATTACCGTTAATGTGGTTACGCCCGGATTTACATCGGGCCGGCGGTTTGATGAACTGATCGAGATTACCGCTAAAGAGCGNGGCTTAAGTAAAGAGGGCGCGGAAGCGTGGCTTCGGGAATTGGTACCATTAGGTGAGCCGGTCGGGGCGGAAGATGTTGCAGGTGCTGTCGTGTATTTGGCTTCTAAGCGGGGTAAAATGATAACGGGCACTGAGATCAAGGTCGACGGAGGTCGCTCTAGACACATCTAGAGCTAGGATTATGAATTTCTTGATAATTTCGCTCACATTTTATCCCGAACTTTTAAGATAGCACAAAAGGGGTGGTTCTATTAAGTAGATGGAATTGGTTCTACCAAGTTTTCTCCTAAAGTTTATGCGAACTCTTTTCGAAGACAGAAGTTTTGCGGGCAATTATCCGCGACCTTCCCCTGCCTTAAGCAATTTGTATTTCTTCAGCGCCCGTTTTCTAGCGATTGAATGATCGATGATGGGAATTGGATAATCTCTGCCAAGCTCAATCCCGGCATCCGCCAGTTCAATCGGTTTGGCCGACCAAGGTGCGTGGATCAATTGATCTGGTAACTTGGATATTTCAGGCAACCACCTTCGTATATAAGTACCAACCGGATCGAACTTTGTTCCTTGAATTGTAGGGTTGAAAATGCGGAAATAGGGCGCAGCATCCGCGCCGCAGCCGGCTACCCACTGCCAACTTGCCNCATTGCTTGCAAGATCAGCATCAACAAGCGTATCCCAAAACCACTTCTCACCAGCTTGCCAATCGATAAGTAGGTCTTTGATTAGAAAAGATGCAACAATCATGCGAACGCGATTGTGCATCCACCCAGTTGTCCACAATTCACGCATTCCAGCATCGACGATTGGGTAACCAGTTGCTCCGCGATGCCAGGCTGATAGTTTGTAAGGATCATTTTCCCACGCAAAATTACAAAATTCCGAACGGAGTGGCTTTAGAGGTAGCTCTGGGAAATGAAAAAGTAGGTGATACGAAAACTCTCGCCAGGCAATTTCGGAAAGGTAGGTCTCTGCACCTTGGGGCATTGAGCTGCCGGTCTGAGCAAACGTTCCGGTGATGATCGAGTGCCATATCTGGCGTGGTCCTATCTCGCCAAAATGCAAGTGTGGAGAGAGACGTGAAGTGCCTGAAACACCGGGTAGGTTTCGTTTATCCCGATAGTCGAGAAGCGCAGCTTCCTTGAAGTCATGTAAGCGCGAATGTGCCATGTTCTCCCCTGGCGTCCATGCATCTCGTAAGCCACCCGCCCAGTCTGGTTTCGCCGGGAGCAGCTCCCAAGAGTTAATGTCATCACACTCTACAAAAACGTTCGGTGCTGGGATTCGCCTGGGAGCAGGCTCAGGTCGATTAGGCTCTCCGCTCGAGCGCAATGCCTTCCAAAACGGCGTGAAGACCCTGTATGGTCCACCTTTTTTCGTGGTAACCGCCCAGGGTTCTCGAAGCAGACAAGCGTTGAAGCTGCGCGTCTCCAAACCCTGGCGCTTAAGCGATGTTTTTATTTTTTTATCTCGCCTAATTGCCCATGGTTCATAACGCCGATTCCAATAAATGCACTTGGCACCTGTTTCAGCTAGTAGTTCGTTAATAACAGATTCCGCGGAGCCATTTCTCAGAATAAGTCTGTTCCCGCGCGCTTCGATCTCGGAGGAAAGAGCGGACAAGGAGTTGTGGAGCCACCAGCGAGAGGCACTCCCAGTAGACCATTCCTTGGACTCAGCATCATCATAAATGTAGACTGGTATAACGGGTTTCCCGCTTGCAACGGCCGCAGTGAGAGCTGGGTTATCGGCAAGGCGAAGGTCGCGGCGGAACCAGAGTAGAGTTGTCATTTACTAAGCTGCCTGTTTCCTCTTGAATTCTCTCTTAGGAAGACCGCCCGGAATTGAGGGATTCAAGAAATTTCCCCGCTTCATTAACATAACTCGCTTTTTTCTCTGCAGACCATTTAGCAAGAGTGCGATAAGGCATCCCCATGCGGGGGTTGTTATCAAGATTTGACTGATTTTGGATCAAGAATGCCCAATAAAGGTAATTAAAAGGACATGCAGTTTTCCCAATCTTCTTCTTGACGTCGTAAGAACAACTTTTACAGAAGTTTGACATTCGATTTATGTAAGCGCCTGAGGAGGCATAAGGTTTTGATGCCACCTTACCTCCGTCGGCGAACACGGCCATGCCTAGTGTATTTGGCATCTCGACCCACTCGACAGCATCGGCATAAACCGCGAGATACCAGCGTTCGACCTCTCTCGGAGCTATACCAGCAAGCAACGCGAAGTTGCCAGTAATCATTAGACGCTGAATATGGTGAGAGTATGCCGTTTGCCTGGTGCTTTTGATTGCTTCGCTTAAGCAATGCAGATCAGTTTTTCCAGTCCAATAAAAATCCGGTAAAGGCCGGTTAGCATCTAATGCGTTAGCATCGGCATATTTTGGCATCATCATCCAATAGACACCGCGGATATATTCTCGCCATCCTAATATCTGACGAATGTAACCCTCGGCGGCATTTATCGGCACTCGACCCTTGCACCAGGCATGTTCGACCGCAGAGCAGACTTCGTGCGGTGATAACAGCCCGAGATTAAGGGATGGCGCAATTAGCGAGTGGAACAGGAATGTCTCGCCTGTTTTCATAGCGTCTTGGTAGTCCCCAAACCATGGTAGGGCATTGTCGATAAAATCCTGTAAAGCCACTAAAGCCTGAGCGCGGGTCACTGGCCAACCGAATGTATCTAGTTCACCAAAATGTTGACCGAAGCGTTTTGCGACAAGTGCCATTACTTCACGTGTAGTAGCGTCGGGTTCAAAGCGCTGTCGATTTGGGAGGGAGACTTTAACTGGCAAGCTTTTGCGATTTTTCGAGTCAAAATTCCATACACCATCCACGGGCTGATCGCCGTCCATTAGAATTCCATGTTCTCGGCGCATTTCTCGGTAAAAGTGCTCCATTCTCCAACTACGCCGTCCATCAGCCCAGGTAGAAAACCTCTCGTGGCTTGCAAAAAAACGATGATCGGCTCTGATTTCGATAGTTATATTAGTGAGAGTTTCCCAGCTTTTGACCATCTCCAAGACACGCCATTCCGAAGGTTCGGTTACCACAATGCGATTTGGCCGATGCCGATCAACCGCACGTTGAATTTCGGTTGTGAAGCTTCCAGTATTTTCCGGATCGTCGAGGTTTATATAGTCAACTGTCAGGCCGCGTTTGCGCAATGTTTTTGCAAAGTGTCGCATCGACGCCAATATCATCACAATTTTCTGTTTATGATGCCCGACATGGATATTTTCTTCCATCACCTCCATCATCAGAATAGCATCACGGCGTGGATCTAGGTCATCCAGCGCTGATAAGTCCAGAGATAGTTGGTCGCCGAGAATAACCCTCAGGACATTCATGAGGACGCGCGGCCACGTATAGTGTGAAGGGGCTGAGATGCAGCACGGCAACGTTTCGAACAATACTTTACATTTACCCAATCACGCGCCCATTTCTTTCGCCAAGCAAAAGGTTTGTGGCACTCTATGCAGAGCTTTGTCGGCAGATCAGTTTTGCGATGCATCCGAGCCATTGGGTCACCAAGGGACTTGTTGGCCGCGCCAATCAAAAAACCCGCCGGTGGAATCTTCCGTGAGCTGTTCGATTACGGTGAGTAAATGTCGGGCCGCCTCGGAGGGAGAATGAATATTTAATCCCGTCGCCGCAAACGGCGCGGATAGCGCAGTGGCAACTGTCCCGGGATGCAAGGCGATGCAAAGTGCCTCTGGAGAGCGACGGTTCAACTCAATAGCGGCCGTCCGAACCAATTGATTAAGTGCGGCTTTGGAAGCACGGTAGGAATACCATCCGCCAAGTCGATTGTCGCTGATGCTTCCCACTCGGGCGGACAATGTTGCAAATACGGCTTTGCCCGAGCGCGGCAACCGTGGAAGCACATGTTTCATGATTAGTGCCGGCCCGGTAACGTTAAGCGCAAAGGATCGAGCAAGATTATTTGCATCAAGTTGCCGCCAGGTTTTTTCTGGTTCTTGATGTTCATCATGCAGAAAACCCGTTGCATCGATGACCAGACGCAATTCACCCTGAGCGCTGGCAGACGCTACAGCGCCCTCGAGACTGGCTTCATTCTGTAGATCGATCGATGGTGAAGTGCTGCGACTGAACGCAATCACATGTTCGAAACATTCTGCGCCTCGAATGGCTTCTATCAATGCTCTTCCAATGCCGCCTCCTGCACCAAAAACGACTGCTACACCGTTTTGGGTAAATGAACCAAGGTCGACAACAGCGGCGTGCGCAAGGCCGTCGTGCTCACAAGGAGTTTTCACGAGTACCTAGCCCTGCCGATGTAAGATTTCAGTCGCTGAATCTGTCCAAATAAACCGGAGAGAATCGGCCGCACTAGAAGAAAGACCTTGTAGCCCGATTCAAGAATAATTAGGGCACCTGGTAAAGATGCGGCACGGGCTGCCCAGCGCCAACTAGGTAAACGAGCCCACACCTCCGTGAATGCCGCCGCACCAGAAAGAATACGTCCATCGCTTGCCCGAACATGAAAGCGTTTCATAGCACGCTCAATAGTAATTCCTTCTGGGGGGATCGCGCTGGTTTTCGAAATATCCAAAAAACACAGAGCTTGGTCATGGTCAGTACGCCTGTAGTAGCCTATTTCGGCCTGACATAATGGACAGGAGCCATCATAATAAACTACCGATTTCGGAATTTCGTTTGCCAACTGTACCTCCAGAATTCAACCGTCAGTTTATCAGGACAGGAGCTTTGTGAATAAAGGCCTGACTTTCAATTTGCCCAACGAGGAAGTCTGCAATATCTGCTCGTGAAATAATCCCGTTGCGCCAGTCAGGTTTTTCGGAAAGAATTCGATAGCGACCACTCCGCGGTCCATTGGTCAAAATTCCGGGCCTTGCTATTGTCCAATCGAGCCCACTCTTTTTTATCAATGACTCTTGCAAAGTCTTATCGTCATAGGCGCGGCCGAAGAAAAATTGAAACGGTATACGCTGTAGACAGCTAATGCTTGCACGGCTTTCTCCGGCGCCAAAGCCAGTTACAGAGATCAAACGCTTAACCCCTTTCTTTTTCATCTCTTCAACCAAAATCGTCGTTGCATCGGAAAACAATTTGACGGGCCGAAAGAGATCTTCCAGACCAACGCCCAGTGTCTGTATCACGACATCCACGTCGTCAAGAGCCATCTCGACATTCTCCGACTTCAAGGCGTCGCCACTTATTTTTTCAAAGTTAGGGTGTGAGGACTCAATTGCTATGGGAGATCTCGATTGAGCGCGCACGTCGTGCCCGGCATCGATAGCTTGCCGGGTTGTTTCCAACCCAATCCCTTTGCTGGCACCAATGATTAAAACACGCATATCTAGTCTGCTTCACGCTTAAATGCTCTAGAAGGAAAATCCGAAGTCATTGTTTGACGAATGGTCCCTTCAACTACTTCGGATCTGATTGAATACAATTACGGACAAAACGGTTTGGTTTTGCGGTGGCGGTTGTCCAAGCCGCTACCGTTATCGACGCGGCAGCTAACAGGATGGTATGGCTAATAACGCTGACGGCTAGAAAGGTATAGATGCCAATCGCTATGGCAAAGGCTACTGCCCACATTAGCCCGAGAGCCTGTAGAATGTACTGTCTCATGGCTACAACAGGGATGTTTCTCAGAGGACTTACTTCATGATTGTACACGAATTGCCAGCAGAACAGCACAACGTGTCGAACGGGGTCTAACATTCAAACC